>CAMLGC010000023.1 GCA_946479505.1 uncultured Sphingomonadaceae bacterium | reverse complement strand
GCATACATGTCATAGAGCTTGGTCTTCTGCGCCGTGCTCGCCTTGATGTACGTGTTCTTGATGCGCTTATCGATGTGCGCATAAGCGCGGTTCTTGTTGTTGTCGTTTTCGTTCTGCTGGTTGGCATTGTACGGCGGGTTGCCGATGATAACGCTGATTTTCCGCCGGTTCTGGCGCTTGATCCGCTCGATATTCTCGTCGCTTAACGAGCCTAGCAGGTCGAACTGATGCCCGGCATGGATGCCCAGCGCATCGACATTGTCCAGCGTATCGACCAGGCACAGATTCTCGTATTCGGCGAACTGCCCGGTGATCGCCTGATAGGTCGCCTCGATGTTCAGGTTGGCGACGTAATAGGGCAGGATCGCCACCTCGTTGGCGTGCAGCTCCTCCTTGTATTTGTGCCGAAGCTTGTCGTGATTGCCGCGAAAATGCTCGAGCAGCTCGACGATGAAGGTGCCGGTGCCCGTCGCCGGATCGAGGATTTCCACCCCGCGATCGATCAGGTTCTTGCCGAAATGTGTTTCGCACAGCCAATCGGCGCTGCGGATCATGAAGCGCACGATCTCGCCCGGCGTATAGACCACGCCCAGCCGATCGGCCGCCTTGCGGTTATACGCCTTGTAGAAATCCTCGTAGAGCGCCTTGAGGAAGCCCTGCTTCTCGCTGTGGCTCTGGATCAGCGCGGCGGTGCTGGCGATGCCCGCATAATAGGGATCGAGCGCCCTCAGCAGCGTCGCCTTCTCGCCGCGATCGAACAGCGCGTCCTCCAGCGTGTAGAGCTCGGCGGCGACGTTGTTCTTGCGGTGGAATTCCGGGTCGTTGAACACCTTGGCGAAGATGTCTTCGGTCAGGATGTGCTGGATCAGCATCTCGCGCACGTCGTCGTCGCTCACCGCCGGATTGATCGCGTCGCGCGCGTGGGCGAGGAACGCGGCGAGCGCGGCGGCGAAATCTCGGGATGCGGCGTGCTTCTCGGCAACCCGCTCGCGCAGCGCCGTCAGGATGTGCGGCAGGTCGTCGGCGAACTGCTTCACCGCCTTGTTGAAATCGGCGATCTCGCGCCGCTCGTGCGCGAAGAAGCGCGCCAGCAGGTCGAGCAGGCTGTCGTCGTCGGCTTGGCAATCGGCGCGCATCACCTCGGCGCCGTCCTGCCACAGCACTGCCGTCACATCGTCGGTGAAGACGATATTGTCCTTCGGATACCCTTTCCGAAACTTGGCCTCGATCTCGGCGTCGAGATCGTCCTTCTCGTCCTTCGCCTCCCAATAGCCGAATGGCACGCGCAGCCCGTGGAGCAGTGCGCCATCGACATAGATGCGCGTCATCTGCTTGGTCAGCAGGTCGTGCTCGGCGATGAACTGGAGCCCTTGCGCACGGCCCCAGCGCTTGAGCAAATCCTTGAACGCCTCGCGCAGCACGCTTTCGCGCCGGCTGCCCGATATCTGCCGCAACCGATCGAGCTCGGCGCGATATTCGTTGATCAACTGGCGGCTCATCGCTCCCCCTCGCGGGCCACGCTACCCGCACACCCCGCGAGCCGCAAAGCCGAAACCGGCCCCCCTCGCACCGTGGCGGCGGCGTTCCTATCTCCCCTCTAGTCCCCCGATCAGAACGAAGATAGAACACGTCTCATGGCAATCACGCAAATTACTCAGCATAGGTGTTCCGTATGCTGACCCACATAAGCGTCCGCGGCGCGCGCGAGCATAACCTTCGCGGCGTCGATATCGACATCCCCCGCGATACGCTCACGGTCATCACCGGCCTGTCGGGCTCGGGCAAGTCGAGCCTCGCCTTCGACACCATCTATGCCGAGGGCCAGCGCCGCTACGTCGAGTCGCTCTCGGCCTATGCGCGCCAGTTCCTCGAGCTGATGCAGAAGCCCGATGTCGACCATATCGACGGCCTCAGCCCTGCCATCTCGATCGAGCAGAAGACCACCAGCCGCAACCCGCGCTCGACGGTCGCCACGGTCACCGAGATCTACGATTACATGCGGCTCCTCTGGGCGCGCGTCGGCATCCCGTACTCGCCCGCGACGGGTCTGCCGATCAGCGCGCAGACCGTCAGCCAGATGGTCGATCGCGTGCTGGCGCTGCCCGAGGGCACGCGCCTCTATCTGCTCGCGCCGGTCGTGCGCGGCCGCAAGGGCGAGTACCGCAAGGAGCTCGCCGAGTGGCAAAAGGCCGGCTTCACCCGCGTGCGCATCGACGGCGAGCTCTACGAGATCGAGGAAGCCCCCGCGCTCGACAAGAAATACAAGCACGACATCGAGGTGGTGGTCGATCGCCTCGTCGTCGGCCCCGACATCGCCACGCGGCTGGCCGACAGCTTCGAGACCGCGCTCAAGCTCGCCGACGGGCTGGCCTATGTCGATCTGGTGGATACGACGGTGGCGAACGCAACCCAGTCCCCCTCCCGCTTGCGGGAGGGGCTAGGGGAGGGCCTGTCGTCTAACGGCAAGACTACGGACGCGAACATGCCCTCCCCCGACCCCTCCCGTAAACGGGAGGGGGGAATGGTCGGCGCCGGCATCCCCGACAACCGCATCGTCTTCTCCGAACGCTTCGCCTGCCCCGTCTCGGGCTTCACCATCGCCGAGATCGAGCCGCGTCTTTTCTCGTTCAACGCCCCGCAAGGCGCCTGCCCGGCGTGCGACGGCCTCGGCGAGAAGATGCTGTTCGACGAGGACCTCGTCGTCCCCAACCACGATCTCTCGATCAAGAAGGGCGCGGTCGTCCCCTGGGCCAAATCCAACCCGCCCAGCCCCTATTACATGCAGGTCCTCGGCAGCCTCGCCCGCGAGTTCGACTTCGACCTCGAAACCCCGTGGAAGGACCTCCCTGAAGACGTCCGCGCCATCATCCTTCACGGCACGCGCGGCAAGCCCGTCACGCTCCGCTTCGTCGACGGCCGCAAGTCCTATGAGGTCAAGAAGCCCTTCGAAGGCGTGATCGGCAACCTCAACCGCCGCCTCCTCCAGACCGAGAGCGCCTGGATGCGCGAGGAGCTCAGCAAATACCAGGCCGCGCAGCCGTGCGAGGTCTGCCACGGCGCTCGCCTCAAGCCCGAGGCGCTCGCGGTCAAGGTCGCGATGCGCGACATCTCCAGCGTCACGAAGCTTTCGGTGGTCGACGCGCTCGCCTGGTTCGAGGCACTCCCCGCCGACCTCACCGATCAGCAGAACGAGATCGCCGAGCGCATCCTCAAGGAAATCCTCGAGCGCATCGGCTTCCTCAACAATGTCGGCCTCGATTACCTCAACCTCGATCGCACCTCGGGCACGCTCTCTGGCGGCGAATCGCAGCGTATCCGCCTCGCCAGCCAGATCGGCAGCGGCCTGTCGGGCGTGCTCTACGTCCTCGACGAGCCCTCGATCGGCCTCCACCAGCGCGACAACGACATGCTCCTCGCCACCCTCAAGCGGCTGCGCGATCTCGGCAACACCGTGCTCGTCGTCGAGCATGACGAGGACGCGATCCGCACCGCCGATTACGTCATCGACATGGGGCCGGGCGCCGGCGTCCACGGCGGCGAGATCGTCGCCCACGGCACGCTCGCCGACGTCCTCGCCTCGACCGAGTCGATCACCGCCGACTATCTCAACGGCACCCGCGAGGTCCCCGTGCCGCCCAAGCGCCGCAAGGGATCGGGCAAGCAGCTCACCGTCCACAATGCCACCGCCAACAACCTCGCGGGCGTCACCGCCAGCATCCCGCTCGGCACCTTCACCTGCGTCACCGGCGTGTCGGGCTCGGGCAAGTCGTCGCTCACCATCGACACGCTCTACGCCTCGGCCGCGCGCACCCTCAACGGCGCCCGCGTCCTCGCCGGCAAGCACGACAAGATCACCGGGCTCCAGTATTTGGACAAGGTGATCGACATCGATCAGTCGCCGATCGGCCGCACCCCCCGATCGAACCCGGCGACCTACACCGGCGCCTTCACGCAAATCCGCGACTGGTTCGCCGGCCTCCCCGAGGCGCAGGCGCGCGGCTACAAGCCCGGGCGCTTCAGCTTCAACGTCAAGGGCGGCCGCTGCGAGGCGTGCCAGGGCGACGGCGTGCTCAAGATCGAGATGCACTTCCTGCCCGACGTCTATGTGACGTGCGACGTCTGCCACGGCGCGCGCTACAACCGCGAGACGCTGGAGGTGAAGTTCAAGGGCCGATCGATCGCCGACGTGCTCGACATGACGGTCGAGGACGCCGCCGAGTTCTTCAAGGCCGTCCCCCCCATCCGCGACAAGATGGCGATGCTGGTCGAGGTCGGCCTCGGCTACGTCAAGGTCGGACAACAAGCGACAACGCTGTCGGGCGGCGAGGCGCAGCGCGTCAAGCTCGCCAAGGAGCTCAGCCGCCGCGCCACCGGCAACACGCTGTATATCCTAGACGAACCCACCACCGGCCTGCATTTCGAGGACGTGCGCAAGCTGCTGGAAGTGCTCCACGCGCTGGTCGAGCAGGGCAATACGGTGGTGGTGATCGAACACAACCTCGACGTCATCAAGACCGCCGACTGGGTGATCGACCTGGGGCCGGAAGGCGGCGTCAAGGGCGGCGAGATCGTCGCGGTGGGGACACCCGAGGATGTGGCGAAGGCGCCGCGGAGCTTTACCGGGCGGTATCTGGCGCCTTTGTTGGGGATGCGGGCCAAGAACGCTGAGGTTGAGGGGGAGCGGGTGGCGGCGGAGTGACCGATAATGCCAAGATAAAGGTCAACGCTGCACCGAATCTCAGCCGTGAAGGCGCTCAACGAACTCTTTATTTTTACAGCTTTTCTGGTTTTTTCGTGGTCGACGAAAATTTACCCATTTTGGACGGCCATCTCAACCATCAAAGTTTTGAAATTAAGCCTCCCACACGAATTTCGGAACCAACGTTTCGTCCAACTCCACAGTTCACAAAACACAGTTTCCGGTCTCAGTTTCGCGTCGAAGGCGAGATTGAATTCCCGATCAACATTTCGGCATTCCCATCGCATGTTAGCGGAGGCGCAAGCCTAAATTATTGGCTCGGAGCGGGTGCAACGCTTGATCCGTCGGTGCCTTCTCTGCCGCCGGACACTCTCACAATCGTCTTGGAAGGCGAAAATTCCGGTGCTCAATCCGAGCTTGTCGAACGGCATATTTTGAAGCCTTTTGTAGAATGGCTGCGTGTTCTGACTGATCAATGGTGGATCGGTCGTTCTTTCGAGGGAGTTTCCGGACCGCTTCACCTTCTTATTGCCCTCAATGATGCTGGCAACGTTATCGGCTCTCCCATGCCAGTCACACAAATACGCACTGCTGGAATTCGATTTCGCAAGATAAGCCCTAAGATTTGGATGGAAGCTGGCGACTTAGTGGGAGCGCAAAAACGCCCACCCGCTTCACGGATCCTAGTTTCGGACGCCGAATATATGCTTGCGTCACGGGAGTTTCGCTCCAGCATGATTTCTGCTTGTTGCGCGATTGAAGCTAGTCGCGATGAATGCCTCGCTAGAAATTCGACTAAGATCGCAAAACTGAGGTGCTCTAGAACAGACCTTTTACAACATCTAAGTGTTGGATTTGAAACGGCCTTTAACCGTAATCTAAAGCATGAATTACCGGAGCTTTTTGCCTACCTCCGAGCATTTTGGATCGCCCGCGGTGACGCTGCCCACGGTCGGCCCATCGATTGGCATATTGGTGAGAAGATAACTCCTATCGATGAAGCCCAGTTATCAGGAATAAGCGATAAGGCGTGCGCTATTCTCGACTGGATAGACAAAGTATAACGACATTTGAAAATTTATAAACAGTTACAAATATTATCTTAAGAATTAAGCGAAAATTTATCAGATGCACGAAGCGCTGCTCTTCACTCGCTCCGTTTCGTGATTGCCAGCTTCCGCTTCTCTCGGCGCTCGATCACCGCCTCCAGGATCGCGTCGAATAACGGCTGTGGGATAAACCCGTAATAAGGTGTGCGATCGCTGTTGTGCTCGATCGGCCTGATGTCCGGCCCCGGCCATCGGAAGCGATTGAGCTCGGTCACCATGATCCAGCACCGCTCGGCATCAAGGCCGAGATGCGCCTTCACCCGCGCCGGT
Source organism: uncultured Sphingomonadaceae bacterium (assembly GCA_946479505.1). Next base: position 30,583 of record CAMLGC010000023.1, on the reverse strand, counting down.
ATCTCGAAACCATCGGCGGCGTGTTGCGGGGGTTGCGTGGTGACTGGCACAACCAGCAATTCGGTGCGATCGGCCAGCACTTCGCGGGCGATGACGACCACCACCGGCCGATGCTTGCGCCCGTCCTCCTCGCCGCGTTCTGCCTCATGCGCCCACAGATAGGCGTATGACAGGACGTTAGCCGGTTTCGGAATCGTCCATGAGGTGGTTGAGCGCGATCGATTCGGCGGGCGCGCGGACGTTCCGGATGGCGGCGAGCGTTTCGTCATCCAAATCCTCCGTCCGGATCACCTGCCGGTCCCGCCGCTTCAGCCGCTCATATTCCTTGAGCGACACCATCACCACGCGCGTGGTGCCGTGCCGCTGAATTCCTACCGGCCGCTGCATCGCCTCGTCGGTGTAGAAGCCGAAACGGTTGGCGACATCCTTCGCCGAGACTTCGATGAGAGGTTCTGACATGTCCGACCTTCCTTGGTCTAGCGAAAAACGCTACTTTCGCTCTTTTATCCTATATGGGCATTTTTTGTACCTGTCCACATTTTTGGACCAATTTTATGGATTGCCCTAAATCCCAACCGGGAAATTTCACGCTCTGCCTACGCTAAGAGGAACAGCAAACCGCCAAATTCCGTTCTTCCCCCATGACCCGGAAACGAGACAGTCACGGCCGCTACAAGGCCGATCATCGCGCCCGCAACATCGCCATCGGCGCCACCACCGCGGTCGGCGCGGTCGCGGGGCTGGTCGGCGCGGCGCTGCGCTTCGGCTGGCTCGATTCGCTGTTCCCGCACAAGGAAGGCCACGCGGCCCCCGATCTTGCCCCGGATTCCGACGGGAACGCCAAGCCGCACCCCGACGGCAGCGCCCGCGCGCCGCTCGATTTCCGGCCCGAGGCCACCGCGCCGGTGCCCGCCGCCGAGCGCGAGGCGATGGCGCCGGCGATGGTGAACTGATCGGCGCCCGGCGCGGAAGTAAATTCCGCGCGGTCAGTCGCGGCGGCGCCGCGCTGGCCGGGCTTGCCCGCGCGTCCCCGCGACGCTGGATTTAGCGCTAAATCCTCGCGCTCGCGCGCCTCACCCCGGGCTCAGCCCCGCCACCGCCAGCGTGATCGAGGATCCAAGCTGCACCACGATCAGCGCCGTCAGCAGCAGCGTGTTCAACCATCGCTGACGCGCGAAGATTACCACGATGTTGAGCACCAGCATTCCGAAAATCCCGATCACCGCCACCCAGGTCAGCACCGGGTTGTCGAGTGCGCTTTGCTTGAGCGGCGCCGCATAATGGTTGCCCGCCACCACGCCGACGATCGTCAGCAATAGGTTGCCGGTCAGGATGAAGCGGCTGTGCTGGTCGTAATAGGCGTCGAAATCGGGCCATTCGCCCGGCTCCTCGGGCCACACCAGCGACGCCAGCAGATAATAGCCGCCGACCACCACCGTCACCACCACCAGCGCCACGTAATTGAACGGCACGCCGGCGCGCGCCTGATACATGATCGTCCAGCCGCTCAGTTGCCCCAGCAACACATAGACCGCCATCAACGGCACCAGCCTGCCGACCCGCACGTCGCGCTCCTGCCCGGCACGCGCCCGCGCATGCAGCTTCAGCGCGCGCGAGAACCCGCCCAGCACCTCCGCCATCGCGAGGCCCAGCAGCAGCGAAAACAGTGCAAACAGGAAATCGAACCCGCCCATCACGCCCCCGAATGCGTCCCCGCCGCCAGCGCTCGCAAAAATCGGGCTGTCCTACAAGCATGGTTTCGGCATATGTGGGGAGTCCTCTTTTGTTCTCATGTGGGGGAGGGCACCCATGAACGCCATCACCGAAATCACCGCGGCGCTGCCCGCGGACCTCCGCGCGCGCACCGACGGCTGGACCGCCGAACGCCAGCGTACCTTCCTCGAACGCATCGCCGCAGGGCAGACGGTCGATGCCGCCGCGCAGGCGGTTGGCATGTCGAAGCAATCGGCCTACGCCCTGCGCAATCGCGCCGCCGGCGCCGCCTTCGCGGTCGGCTGGGCCGCCGCCAATCTCATTGCGCGCGATCATATCGCCGATTCATTGATGGCCCGCGCGCTCGACGGCCAGGTCGATACCTACACCCGCGCCGACGGCACCGAGATCACGCGCCACCGCTACGATAATCGCCTCGCGACGACGCTCCTCATCCGGCTCGATCGCATGGTCGAGGCCGCGCCCGGCCCCGAGGCGCACGCCGCGCGCATCGCCGCGCGCGAGTTCGATGCCTATCTCGATCTCGTCGAGAAGAGTGCGAGCCCCGCCCGCGCCGCGCTCTTCCTCTCCGGCCGCGTGCGCGAGGCGGGCGATCCCGATCTTGACTCGATCGTCACCCTCGCGCGCGCCGATCGCTGGCTGCGCACCGGCGCCGGCACCGCCGCAGAGATCGACGTGAGCGACCTCGACCCCACGGATCGCGCGGGCTGGAGCGCCGATCAATGGGCGCGCGCCGAGGCCGCCGGGCTGGTCGCCATCGCCCCCGTGCCATCCCCGCCAGACGGTCAAGTTGGTCAACTTCGCGACGACGGGAGCATGCCGGCTGCGCCCACCGGGCCGGTCTGGTGGAGCGAGGGGCGCGACGAACGGCGCACCTCCTTCCCGCCGCCCGCCGATTTCCGGGGTGACGAAGACGGTGAGTTTGGCGACGAGGGCTATTCTCGCGCGCTCACCCCCGATGAGGAGGCGATGGTCGAGGAGCCGCGCCGCGTCGAGATCGACGCGCGCTGGATCACCGAGGCGCGCGAGCGCGACCGCTGGTTCGCCGCCGTCGAGCGCGGCGAATGGCCGACCGATGTAGAGCCCGAGCCGCAGGAGCCGCCGCCCGGCGGCAGCGCCGATGCGTGACGGCCAGCTCAAGCGCACGCGATGTGATCGGCAGCTCCGTTACCGCGCGATGCCGCCCGCCGCGAGCACCGCCAGCGTCACCAGCTCGCTCGCGCTGCTGGTCATCGGCGCGATCTGGACGGGCTTTTCCATCCCCACCAGCATCGGCCCGATCATGCTGTCGCCGCCCAGTTCGCGCAGCAGCTTGGCCGAGATGTTGGCCGATTGCAGCCCGGGCATGATGAGCACATTGGCGGGGCCGGAAAGCCGCGCGAAGGGATAGTTGGCGAGCTGGCGCGGGTTGAGCGCGACGTCAGGCGCCATCTCGCCCTCGAACTCGAAGCTCACGTCGCGCTGCTCGAGCACCTTCACCGCCGCGCGCAGGTTCTCGAGCCACTTGCCCTCGGGATTGCCGAACGTGGAGTAGCTGAGGAACGCGACCCGCGGCTCGTGCCCCATCCGCCGCGCGACCTGCGCGGTCTGCTCGGCGATATCGGCGAGCTCGTCGGCGGTCGGGCGCTCGTTCACCGTCGTATCGGCGATGAAGACGGTATGGCTCTGGCCGACGAGCAGGTGGATGCCGAACGCGGTGCGATCGGGGATGGGGTCGATCACGCGACGGATCTCGCGCATCGTCTGCGCATAGGTGCGCGTCACGCCGGTGATCATCGCGTCCGCCTCGCCCAGTTGGAGCAGCAGCGCGCCGAAGATGTTGCGGTCCTGGTTGACCATCCGTTCGCAGTCGCGCCGCAGATAGCCGCGCCGCTGGAGGCGTCCGTAGAGGAAGTCGACCATCTTCGGCACGAGCGGCGAGTGGCGGCTGTTGTGGAGCTCGTAGCTGTCGGGATCGTCCACCCCGAGCGCCGCCAGCCGCTCGACCACGTCGTCGCGCCCGACCAGCACGGGGGTGCCGTAGCCGCCGTCACGAAAGGCGATCGCGGCGCGCAGCACCACCTCCTCCTCGGCCTCTGCGAAGACGACGCGCTTGGGGTGCGCGCGCGCGCCTTCATAGGCGAGGCTGAGCACCGCGGTCGTCGGGTTGAGGCGTCCGCGCAAGGTCTGGCGATACGCGTCCATATCCTCGATCGGCCGTGTCGCGACCCCCGAATCCATCGCCGCCTTGGCGACCGCGGCGGGAATCTCCTCGATCAGCCGGGGGTCGAACGGCGCGGGGATGATGTAGTCCGGCCCGAAGCTGTGCCGCGTGCCATAGGCCATCGCGACCTCTTCGGGCACCTGCTGGCGCGCGAGCGCAGCCAGCGCCTCGGCCGCTGCGATCTTCATCGCGTCGTTGATCCCGGTGGCGCGCACGTCGAGCGCCCCCCTGAAGATGAACGGGAAGCCGAGCACGTTGTTGACCTGGTTGGGATAGTCCGACCGGCCGGTGGCGATGATCGCGTCGGGCCGCGCCGCCTTGGCCTCGGGCGGGGTGATTTCGGGATCGGGGTTCGCCATGGCGAAGATGATCGGTTTGGGCGCCATCGTCTTGAGCAATTCGGCCGGCAGCGAATTGGCCGAGGCGAGGCCGAAGAATACGTCCGCGCCGTCGAGAGCGTCGGCGAGCGTGCGCTTGTCCGTCGCGACCGCGTGCGCCGACTTCCACTGGTTCATGCCGTCCTCGCGGCCTTCGTAGATCACGCCCTTCAGGTCGAGCATCAGCAGATTGTCGCTCGGCAGCCCCATCGCCTTGATGAGCTCGGCGCACGCGATCGCCGCCGCGCCGGCGCCCAGCATCACGCACTTGGTCTCTTTGATGTCGCGTCCCGTCAGGTGGAGCGCGTTGATGAGCCCCGCCGCGGCGATGATCGCGGTGCCGTGCTGGTCGTCATGGAAGACCGGGATGTTCATCCGTTCCCGAAGCGTCTGCTCGATGATGAAGCATTCGGGGCTCTTGATGTCTTCGAGGTTGATCCCGCCGAAGCTCGGCTCGAGCAGCTCGACCGCGGAGATGAACCGGTCGACATCCTCGGTCGCGAGCTCGAGGTCGATCGAATCGACGTCGGCGAAGCGCTTGAACAGCACCGCCTTGCCCTCCATCACCGGCTTGGAGGCGAGCGCGCCGAGATTGCCGAGCCCCAGGATCGCCGTCCCGTTCGAGATCACCGCGACGAGGTTGCCCTTGGCGGTATAGTCGTAGGCCGTCGCCGGATCCGCGGCGATCGCGCGCACCGGCACCGCGACGCCGGGCGAATAGGCAAGCGCCAGGTCGCGCTGCGTCGCCATCGGCTTGGAGGCGATGATCTCGATCTTGCCGGGGCGGCCGTCCGAATGGAACAGCAGCGCCTCGCGCTCGGAAAACTGGACGTTGGAGTCTTCGGCCATCTGGGTCCTTCCTGATAGGGGGAACCTTTACGCAGCGTTTCCCCCTCCGTCACCCCGCCTGTGCCCCGATCACGCGCGCATAGAAGTCGCGATAGGGAATCGCGAGCCGCGTCGCCGATTGCGCGCGCTCCAGCGCGGCGTGGAGCATGGCGGCGCGCCGGTTCGCCGGCATCGCCTGCGCCGCCGGATCGCCGCGTGCAGGCACCACGCCCATGCCGAGCAGCACCGCCAGCCAATCGTCGCGCGCGAACACCTCCTCCTCGAAATGCGGAAGGTGTCCGCGCCCGTGGAACTGCCGCAGCGTGATCGCGAGGCTCTCGGGCTGCTTGCGCCCATCGAGCGTCTGCCACAACGCGCCGTCACGCCGTCCGCTCGCGAGATAGTGCGCCGCGGTGAAATCGCGCGCGCGCGCGGTCTCGTCGGCGGTGCGGCGGTTGAACTCGGCGAGCAGCGGCGGCGGCATCGAGCGATCGGGCAGCAGCTCGATCGCACGCAAAATCGCGCTGTGCGCGAGCGCGAGGTTGGCACCCGCGAGCGGATCGAGCGCCACCGCGGCATCGCCGACCGCGAGTGTATTGCCGATCCAGCTCCGCGGTCGCCGGCCCGGCCGAAATGCGACGCGTTCGCGCGGCCGGACGCTTGCCTCGTTTTCCAGCGTGCGCGCCGCCTCGTCGTCCCCGCTCAGCGCCGAGGCATAAGCGAGCCCGATCTCGGTGCGCACCCGCCCCGGGCTCAGCGCCCACCAACCACACGCGGTCGCGTGCCGCTCGTCGACGAGGCCGAGCGCAGGCGGCTGGGGCTCGGCGAGGAGCAGCCGATCGCACGGCAGCGCTTCGCTCCACCCTTCGAATGCCGGGTCGAGCGCCGACATGAGCGGGGCCGCGGGCCCTGCGGCGTCGACGAACAGGTCCGCCTCAATCCGGCGCCCGTCTTCGAGAAGCAGCGCCGCCACCCCGTCGTCATCGCGCCGCTCGACCCCGCCGAACGCTCCCGGCACGATCTCCACGCGCACGTGCCGCGCAAGTCCGGTGAGGTGGCCCGCATAGGCGGCCGGATCGACGCGGAGCGCATGATCCACGTCGGCGAGCGGCGAGGCGGAATCGTCGCTCGGCGGCGCGAACCGCCCGGCGACCGCCAGCGCGGCGGCGGGTGCATAAGCGTGGAAAGGCGTGGTGTCGCCTTCGCGCCGCGCGATCAGCCAATGCTGGTGGAAATGCGCCTGGTCGCGCGGGCCGTGCGCGCCGAAGCTGTGCAGCCACCCGGTGCCGTCGGCGGACCAGCCGGTGAAGGCGGTGCCCAGTCGGTGGGTGCCGCGTGCGCGCCGAAGCAGCCGCGCGTCGTCGAGTCCGATCGCCGCGTGAAAGGCGTTGGCCGAGGGCAGCATCGCCATCGCGCGATCCGCGAGCGCGGCAGGGTCGACCGCCGCCGCGATCAGCGTCACCCGCGTCCTCGGCAGCGCGCGGGCGAAGGCGCACGCTGCCGAAAGCCCGACGATCCCGCCGCCCAGAATCGCGATGCTGCGGATCGCGCCCTCGCTCATGCCGCCGCTTCGGCGCCGTGCGCGGCGAGCTGCTCCCGGTGCCCGAGCGTCGCCGCCACGCCTGCACCGATCGCGGTTTCGAGCTGGCCGAGCGCGCGCGCAATTTGCGCCGCGTCCGGCAGGTCGGCGCGCTGGTCCCAATGGTCGGGGACGATGCCCTGACCGAGATACACCGCGATCCAGCTCGGCTCGAGAAACAGCCCCTTGGCATATCTGGCGACGCGGCCCGACGCGCGGAACATCGCGATCTTCTCGTGCAGGCTGTCGGGCACGCGCATCGTGCGAACGTGGTTCCAGAAATCCGAATCGTCGCGCGTCGTCGCCTGGTAATGGAGGATCAGGAAATCGCGGACGCGGTCATGTTCGATGTCGAGCGCCCGGTTGAATGCATCGCGGTCGGCATCGGTCGGTCGTCCGCCTTCGGGGAAGAGCTCGATCAGTTCCGTGATCGCCGCCTGCGCGAGGTAGAGGCTGGTCGATTCGAGAGGCTCGAGGAAGCCCGAGGCGAGCCCGATCCCGACGACGTTCTTCACCCAGCTCTGCGCGCGGCGCCCGGCGCGAAAGCGCAGCACGCGCGGGTCGGCGATCGGGGTGCCCTCGACAGCGCCGAGGATCGCGGCGCATGCCTCGTCGTCCGAAAGATGGCTGCTCGAATAGACATAGCCGTTACCGACGCGGTGCTGGAGCGGAATTCGCCAGCGCCAGCCCGCGGGCATCGCGATCGCGCGCGTCAGCGGCTCGATCTCGCCCTCGGGCGCGGCGCAGGGGAGGGCAGCGGCGCGGTCGCACGGCAGCCATTGCGACCAGTCCTCCCACGCCGTGCCCAGCGTGTCGCCCAGCAGCAGGCTGCGAAAGCCCGAGCAATCCACGAACAGGTCGCCGTCGATCCGCTCCCCCGATTCGAGGTGGAGCGCCGCAATGTCGCCGGTTTCCGGATGCTGCTCGACGCGCACCACCTTGCCCTCGGTTCGCACCGCCCCGCGCGCGGTGGCATAGGCGCGCAGATAGGGTGCGAAGCGCGTTGCATCGAACTGATACGCATAGCCATAGCTCGAGGTCAGCGGATCGCCATCCGCCGAAGGCCGCGCAAACCGCCCGGCCTTGGCAAGCGCAACCGGAAACGAATAGGCGCCGATCTCCTCCGCCTGTCCCGCGGCGTGCATCCGCCGCCAATAATGGTGGAAGCCCACCCCCGCGAGCTCGCTGCCGAACCCGCCGAAGGGATGGATGTAGCTGTCGCCGATCCGGCCGAAATCCTCGAACGCGATGCCCAGCTTGTAGGTCGCGTTCGTGGTGCGCATGAACTCGGCCTCGTCGATGCCCAGCGTCTCGACGAAGGCGCGCAGATGCGGCAGCGTCGCCTCGCCGACGCCGACGATTCCGATCTCGGCCGATTCGATCAGCCGCACGTCCACCTGCGGCAACAGCCGCACCAGCGCCGCCGCTGTCATCCACCCCGCGGTGCCGCCGCCCAGGATCACCACGCGGGTGGTGCGATCGTCCATGGCTGTCCTCCCCCGCCGCTTGTGCGTCAGGTAGCGGTAACAGCGCAAGCACGCGCCTCGCTTGCACAATCGAGGAAATTCGGTTCTGTAAGCCTGGCCGCCGCGTTGCGTTGGCAAAAGGGGGGAGCATGAAAAGCGCTAGGATCGCCGCGTTCGCGCTGCCGATGGTGATGGCGACGGCCTTGCCTGCGCACGCGCAGCAGGGGGAAGGGCCGCAACTCACCCTGGCGTCGCCCGATGGCAGCATCATCGTGTCGATTACCCAGGATGCGGATCGGTCGGTCCATTACGCGGCATGGCGGAACGGCGAGCAGGTGCTCGCGCGCTCGCTGCTCCGTCTCGATGTGCGCGATGCGGATGTCGAGAGCCCCGGCGCGCTCCAGCTCGTATCGCGCCGCAGCATCGATCGGGCGTGGACCCCTGTCGCCGGCAGGACGTCGCACGCGCGCGATCATTTCAACGAGATGATCGTTGCGCTCGGTGCCGCCACGCCCGACGCCGTCGAGATCATCGCGCGCGCCTATGACGACGGCATTGCGCTACGCTACGTGCTTCCGCGATCCGATGCGCCGATCAAGGTCGAGACCGAGGAGACCGAGTTCGCCTTCCCGGCGGATTACCAATGCATCGGCCTCAATATCGGACGGCTCGAATCGAGCTTCGAGGGCGAGTTCGATCCGGTCCGCGCGTCGCGCATCCGCGAGCACAACCGCTACATCGCGCCGCTCGTCTGCGAGACCGTTTCGGGCAAGACGCATTTCGCGATCACCGAGGCCGATCTCGACACCTATGGCGGGCTTTATCTGAACGGCCTCGGCAGCGGCCTTTCCGGCGTGCGCACCCAGGTCTCGCCGCGACAGGACGATCCGACGCTGGTCGCGATTCTCCCCGCCGGCCGGCCGCATACGCCGTGGCGTGTCGTGATGATGGCCGACCGCGCCGGCGACATGCTCGAATCGACGCTCGTCGAAAACCTCAACCCGCCCTCGAAGATCGCCGACACGAGCTGGATCAAGCCCGGCAAGTCGGCTTGGAACTGGTGGTCGGGCCCCTATCTGCCGCCGCCCGCCGATGCGGGCATGAACATGGCGACGCTGAAGCGCTACATCGACTTCGCGGGCGGTGCCGGGCTCGACTACATGCTGATCGACGAGGGCTGGTGCTTCAATTCCGGGATCGGCGGCAGCGCGCCGCCCGATGCGGACGTCACCCGCACCAAGCCCGGCATCGATATGCCCGCGCTCGTTTCCTATGCCAATGCGCGCGGCGTGCGGCTGCTGCTCTGGGTCCAGTGGAAGCTGCTGAAGCACCAGATGGATGCCGCGCTCGCGCAATATCACGATTGGGGCATCGCAGGCATCAAGGTCGATTTCATGAATCGCAACGACCAGCAGATGGTCGATTACTACCACATGCTGATGCGCAAGGCCGCGGCGCAGCACCTGATCGTCGATATGCACGGCGCCTATCCGCCCACCGGCATGATGCGCACTTGGCCCAATTACCTGACGCAGGAAGGGGTGCTCGGCGCCGAATACAACAAATGGACCTATCGCATCACGGCCGAGCACAATGTCACGCTCGCCTATACGCGCGGGCTGCTCGGGCCGACGGACTACACGCCCGGCGGCTTCCGCAACCGCACGCCCGAGGGCTTTGCGCCGGTCAACAGCCCGCCGCAGGTGCAGACGACGCGCGGCGCGGCGCTGGCGATGTACGTCGTCTATGAAAGTCCGCTTGCGATGGTATCGGACAGCCCCGATGCCTATCGCAACGCCGACGGCTTCGATTTCGTCTGCACCGTGCCGACGAGCTGGGACGAGACGCGCTTTCTCGGCGGCACGATCGGCGAGAGCATCGCGGTCGCGCGCCGCAAGGGCGATACATGGTATGTTGGCGCGATGACCGATGCCGAACCGCGCACGCTGAAGGTCTCGCTCGATTTCCTCGGGAAAGGCCGCTTCGCCGCGGCGGTCTCGGAAGACGGGGATGAACCCACCGCGCTCGTTCACCGCGGCGAACGCGTCGATGCCGGCGATACGCTGACCCTCCGCCTCGCCGGCAGCGGCGGCGCGGTCGCGGTGCTGCGCCCGGACGCCCGATGAGCGCGCCGCCGCTGGTCGGGATCGAGCTCGGCGGCACCAAATGCGTATGCACGCTGGGCCATGGCCCCGAGGCGGTGTTCGCGCAGGAGCGCGTGCCGACCACCACGCCTGCCGAGACGCTCGCCGGCATCCGCGCGGTGCTCGACTCCTGGCATCGCGAGCATGGCTTCCGCGCGATGGGGATCGCGAGCTTCGGGCCCGTCGATCTTCGCCCCGGCTCGGCGACGCACGGCCACATCCTGGTGACCGCGAAGCCCGGCTGGGCGCACACCGACGTCGCCGGCGCGCTCGGGAGCGGCTTCGGCGTGCCGGTCGCCTTCGATACGGACGTCAACGCCGCCGCGATCGCCGAGATGCGCTGGGGATCGGGGCGGGGCCTCGCCGATTTCGCGTATATGACGGTCGGCACCGGTGTCGGCGTCGGGCTGATCGTCGCGGGCAAGCCCACGCGCGGGATGGGGCATAGCGAACTCGGCCATGTCCGCGTGCCGCGCCTTGCCGGAGATGCCTTCACCAGCGTCTGCCCCTTCCATCCCGATTGCGTCGAGGGGCTCGCCTCGGGAAGCGCGGTCAAGGCGCGGATCGGCGCGCGCCCCGTCTCGACGATCGCCCCCGGCGATCCGGTCTGGGAGCCCGTCGTCGATGCGATCGCCAAGCTCTGCCACGCGCTCGTCTGCGCGACCGGGCCGTTGCGGATCGCGATCGGCGGCGGCGTGCTCACCGGCCAGCCGCACCTGCTCCCGCGGATCGAGGCGGCGCTGGTCGCAAGTCTCGCAGGCTATCTGACGCTGCCCGATGGCGCATACATCGTCGCTCCCGCGCTCGGCGGGCAGGCGGGGCCGCTGGGCGCACTGGCCTTGGCGGAGACGATCGCCTGACGAGAAGGAGAGGGGATATGCGCACGCATCTGGTTTTGACGACGAGCCTGCTGATGCTCGCTGCCTGCGGCGGATCGAGTTCGAGCGCCGCGAGCCCGGTGCTCACAGTTCCGACGCCGGGCCCGTCGCCCACGGAAACACCTGCACCCACGCCGGCGCCGGCCCAAATCCCCACCTCGCAAGCGGCCGCGCAGATCGGCGCCTGCGTCAACATGGCGAACATGCTCGAGCCGCCCCACGAAGGCGATTGGGGCCGCGCCATCGCCGAGGATGATTTCCGCGTTATCGCCGATGCAGGGTTCGAGACGGTGCGGCTCCCGGTCAATTTCGGCGCGCACGCGATGACCGGCGCGCCCTACACGATCGACGCCGCGTTCATGGATCGCGTCGCGCACGTCGTCGACCTCGCGCTCGCGTCGGACCTGCGCATCATCGTCGACCTCCACAATGACGACCCGTTGTTCGTCGATCCGGCGGCCGAGGCGCCGCGCCTCGCCGCGATGTGGCGCCAGATCGCGACGCGCTTCGCCGACGCGCCCGACACCGTCTGGTTCGAGATCGCCAACGAGCCGCACGGCGCGCTCACCGACGCCAATCTGCGCGCGGCGCTCGATCCCGCGCTTGCGGCGATCCGCGAGACCAACCCGACGCGCACTGTGGTGTGGGGCGGGCAGAATTGGAGCGGCATCGGCTCGCTCGCGACCGTCGACATCCCCGACGATCCGCACGTGATCGCCACCTTCCATTATTATGATCCGTTCGACTTCACGCATCAGGGCGCCACCTGGGTCGATCCGTCGCCCCCGGTCGGCACTACCTTCGGCAGCGCCGCCGACCTCGCCGAGCTTGCGGCGAACGTGAACAAGGCGAAGGACTTCATCGCGCGGACGCACGTCCCGGTCTTCATGGGCGAATACGGCGCGTATGACGGCACCATCCCCGTCGATCAGCGCGCGGCCTATTACCGCACCGTCCACGATGCGTTTCAGCGCGCGGGCGTGGACGGCTGCGTCTGGGGCTACGCCAACAGCTTCAAGTTTCGCGACGGCGACGCCTGGATCGAGCCTCTGCTCGACGCGATCGGGCTTTAGGCGCCGGCTCTATCCGGCCCGCCGCAGTCCGCGCGCGCCGCCGATCAGCCGCGAGAGCACGATCTCGTCGGCACGCGCATAGCCGAGCCCCAGATGGTCGGGCCGCACCGCGATCGCGTCGCCGATCGCAATTGTCCCCGCGCGCAGCCCCGCCCGCCCGATCCGCCCCCACAGCCGTGCGGTCTCCCAGCGGATCAGTGCGAGGTCGTCCCCCGATGCGCCCCGCTCGGCGATGAACGTTTCCTGGAGCGTGCGGATCGTCTGCCCGAGCGCCAGCAAGGTCGCCCGATCGGGGACAGGATCGCCGGCCATCACGTACTGCGCGAGCAGACCGGCGGCACCGTCCGCCTCGTCGCCGAGCGCATCTCGATGCGCTTCGGCGAGCACGCGCGTTGCGCTCACGTTCATCGCCTCGGCGTTGCGCTTGGAGATGCCGCCTTCGTGGACGCGATAGAGCACAAGCTCCTCGTCGAGTCGCGCAATTCGGCCCAGCCGGCGCATGCGGTGATACAGGTCGAAATCCTCGGCGTAGAGGAGCTCGGGTCGGGTGAACGGTTCGAGCTGCCGCGCCGCATCGGCGCGCAGCATCACCGACGACCAGACGAGCGGGTTGCGGATCCGCAGCAGCCATTCGATCAGCAGCGGCGTCGTGACGGGCTCATGGGTCGAGGGCGCGGTCACGCCGCCGCACAATGTCCTCGCCGCGGTGCCGACGAGCACCACCTCGGGATGTGCCTCCAGATACGCGATCTGGCGTGCGAACCGCTCGGGCAGGCAGATGTCGTCCTGGTCGAGCGCCGCGATGTAGCGCCCGCGCGCGAGCGCGAAGGCGCGGTTGCGTGCTTCCACCGGCCCCCGGTTGGTCTCTGCGGCGACCACGCGCACCCTCGGATCGGGCCACGCCTCGAGAAATGCGAGCGTGTCGTCGGTCGAACCATCGTCGACCACGATCACCTCGAAATCGACAAAGGTCTGTGCGTCCAGGCTCGCCAGCGTCTCGGGAAGCCACGCGCTGCCGTTATACGCCGCCATGAGCACGCTGATGGCGGGTGCGCTCATGCGACCGCGCGGGCGCGCTCGCCGAGAATCTGGTCGACGATGCTCAGCCCGACATCGTTCTGCCATTGCCACAAGCCGTTGGCCTGGCCGACGAAACTCGCCTCGCCGCCCATTGGTCCCCACGGCACGAAACCGGCGGCGAGCCCGATCCCGAACGCGCCGGGTACGGGCTGCCCGTCGCCGCCGACGATCCGGCAATAATTGTCCACCATCGCCGCATCGCCATGGGCGGCGAGGGCGATCGGCCGGCCCGCCGAATCCTTGAGCGGCAGCGCGCGCGGGCGATAGCCTAGCGCGGCGATCACGAGATCGGCTTCGTCGAGATACGCGCGCGCCTCGGCATCGTCGCCGGCGATGCGATGGAAGCGCACGCGCGGTTCGGGCGTGCGGCCATCGACCTCCATCATCCGCAGCACCAGCTCGCGCGCCTCCAGCCGGAAGCCCGCAAGCCGATAGACGAAGCCCGAGACCGGGCAGATGTCGTCGGGTCCGAAATCGGTGAACCCTTCGGCGTGTGCGGCCTGGGGCGTCGGATAGAAGGGCCGTAGCGGTCGCCGGTGAAGCAGCGTGATCGCCTGCGGGCCCCACGGAATCGCCGGCGTGCTCTTGAGCAGCAAGGCGATGGTGGCGATTGCGCTGGTCGAGCCGCCGATCACCACCACGCGCGGGTTGCGCTTGCCCGAGAGCAGGTCGGCGACACGGCTGTAGCCGCCCGCGCTCAGGACCTCGTCCGACTGGACGAGCCGGTCGCCGACGCTGGCGACGAGCGGCGCGCCCGCCACCTCGGCCCGCGCCAGGCGGTCGAGCGGCTGGTGGCCGCCGGTCGCGATCACGATGTTGCGCGCACGCTGCTCGGTCTCGGCACCGTCGGAGATCCGCCGCAGCCGCACCGTCCACAGCCCGTCGGCGGTCTGTTGCGCGTCGATCGCCTCATGCCCGGTGAGTACGGTGCCGCCGCTTCGTTCGACGATCCCGCCCAGCCGGTCGCCCAGCGCGCGGATCAGCGGTCCGGCCACCGTCAGCGGCACGCCGAGCGCGCCCGAATAGCGCGCGACCGCATGTCCTGCGGGATGGTCGGCAAGCGCGGCGAGCTCGGGATGGAGATTGTCCTTGACCGCCGACAGGAAGGTCTCGGCGGTGCTGTCCGATGTGATGCCGTAGCGGCCCAGGCTCCCGCCGCCGAGCACCGCATCGCGCTCGACCACCACCAGCCCCGAAGCGGCGAGCTCGGACAGCAGCCCGCGCTTGGTCGCCGCGTCGAGCAGCGCGGTTCCCGCCGGCCCGCCGCCGATCACCACCAGCGAGGCGATCGCCGGCCCCTGCGGCCGTGCGGAAAAGGCCACGGGAGCGTTGGCGCAGGCACGCGCCAGCGCCCCGGCGATCGTCCGCGCATCGTCGGGCGCCATCGTGTCGGTGACGGGAAGCGACAGCATCCGTGCCGCCACCGCGTCGGCAACCGGGGTCGGCTCGATCAGCGCGGAGTCGCGGAACCACGGCTGCTCGCCCAGATGAGGGCTGAAATACCGACCGCAGCCGATGCTGTCGATCGCGAGCGTCTCGACGATTGCGTCGCGTCGCTCGCCGAGCGCTTCGGGCAACAGCACCGGCATGAACTGGATCGCGCGCCGCCGGCCCAAAGGCGCCTGAAGCGCGAACCCGTCGAGCGCCGTGCGATACGCGGCCTCCACTGCTGCCCGGCCGGCGCATACCTCCTCGATCTCGTCGAGCTTGAGCCGTGCCATCAACGCCAGCATTTCGGGCAATTTGGCGTTGAGCCCCGGCTGGGTGGCGCTGCGGCCGCTTTCGAACCCGAAATTGATCATCGCGCGCAAGCGACCGATCAGCGCCGCGTCGCCGCTATGGACCAGCCCGCCCTCGGCGACCGCGAAGGTCTTGGTCGCGTGCATCGAGAAGACGGTCGCGAACGGCGCCTCGGCGCCGAAGCCGCGGCCGGTCTCGTCGATCGTGCCGAGCGAAGAGGCGGCGTCGATCACCACCCCCACCTCGAACCGCCGCTGGAGCCAGGCATAGCGATCGAGGTCGATCGCGTTGCCGAACGTGGCATAGGGCACCAGCACCGCGATCCGCTCGCCATGCTCGCGCAGCAGGCGCTCCTCGGTGTCGGGATCGATGCTCCACGTATCCGGCGCGATATCAGCGATCAGCGGCGTCAGCCCCGCCCATTGCGCGGCCTGCGCGGTCGCCGCGAAGGTGAGTGCCGGCATCAATGCGAGGGCGCCCGGCGCGAGCCGCGGCGTCGCCGCCAGCCGGATCGCCACCATCAATCCGAGAGTCGCGTTTGCGACCGCCAGGCTCGCGCCGGTCCCGCCGAACAGCCGTTCGGTAACGTCCGCCTCGAATCCGCGCACCTCGGGGCCATTGTTGGAGAAAATGCCGGATTGCTCGATCCGCTCCAGCGCGGGCACGTGCTCGGAAAGCCGCGGCGGGCGCGGGGCGATCAGCGGATGGCGCGTCATGCGGGCGGGTCTAGTCCCGCACCGCCTAAAAACCCGTTACGCGGCCGCGCGATCCTGCCAGTCGAGCACCGTCAGATAGTTGCGCAAACGATTGGTCTCGAGTGTCTGCAACAGCGGGTTTTCGTGAAAGGGCGCCAACAACGTGGCGAGCGCCGCGCTCCACGGCGCTCGGGCGTCGAACAGCACGCCCAGTCCCAGCACTGCCGGAATACGCGCAAAGCAATAGGTGCCTTGCGGCGCCTCGACGACGAAATCCTCGATCGCGGTCAGAACGCCGTTGCGCGGGCCACCTTCGCCGAGCGCCCAGGCAAACTGCCCGGCACCGCGTAGTCCTTGCGCCGGGCGCAGGCGGGGATCGCCCAGCACCACGCCGCCCTCGAAACAGAAGGGCTGGCGGAATTCGGCGGGCACGCGGTCTGGAGCGTAATAGAGGTCGCGCCGCGCGCACGGCCAGCCGACATCGTGCAGGAAAACGAGCAGCGGCTTGTCGTCGCGCCTGCACGCCGCCTCGATCGCTTTGAGCTCATGATGGACGGTGTACCAATTGTGATCGCCGTCCACGATCCAGGCATCAGCGGCCGCTATGCTCGCGAGCGCCTCGAGGCTGGGCTGCACGAGGTGGGTCACCTCGGGGTGTTCGCCGAGCCATGCCTCGAAGGCGGGCTTGGGTTCGGGGTCGATGCTGGTGAGGCTGCCGCCCTGCTCGCGCGCCAACTCGGCGAGCCGCGCGGACATGCCGCCGAATTCGGCGCCGATCTCGACGATATCGCGCACTCCCGCGAGGCGGAGCCCGTCGACGATCAGGTCGCCGAATTCGGCCATTGAATGCAGATAAAGGTCGGCCATCACGCCGCCTCCCGCTGCCGGTTCGCCGCCTCGCGTCGCACCACGGGACGGAAGATCAGCGAGAGCACCACGGCGTCGCCGCCCTTGGGTGGCGGCGCCAGAAGGAACCCCGTTTCTCGGCAGCAATAGAGGCCGGCACCCTGCTCATCCATGGCGTCGGGGATGAGGATCGCCGGCGTTCCCCGCACGGGCCCGTTCGCTTCGAACCCGGCAAGCGGATGCCACGTCGCCGAATCGACCTGCACCCATTCGCAGGTCGCGCCGAGCTGAACCGCTGGCGTCCACCGCGTCTGGGACACGGGAACATCCACCCGATAATAGCCGTCGGAGGTGGGAAAGGCGTCGAACAGATGGATCGCCTCTTCGCCCGCACCGAGAAGGATGACCGGCAGCTTGACGGCGCCCGCCGCAAAGTCGCTGTTTCTCAGATCGAGCGAAAAGCGGCTCGATGAAAAGAGCGCCAGGTTGAGCGGCAGGCCGTGCCCACGCAGCTCGCCGGGTACGAACATGCGATCGGTTTCGTTGATATAGGCGAGCCCGCGCCGGCGCAGTCCGTCGGCGGCTTCGTTCGGATCGAGCAGACGAACGACCTCGGTCGTGCCGAGATTGACGTCGTGATCGAACGCCTCGAGCAGCGCGGTTTCGGCTGCCGACGGCAAGAACAGAAGTCGCGCGAGCACCGCCGCCGCCGATCGACGCAACGCGTCCGCCTCGCTCACCGGGCCTCCCCGGACGACGTGGCGCCCTGCGCCGGCGGCAAAGGCGATACAGGCTTGCTGCACGGCGTCTCGGATCGCGCTCTGCCCCCCCTTGATGTCCGCCGCCTTGCGGATCGGCGTGCCGTCTTCTTCGTAATCGACGGCGGAGCCCTGCGCGACGGTGGACAATTGCTCGATCACGGCGATGCAGCCGCACAAGGCGTGCAGCATTCGCGCTTCATAGTGTCGCACGTCGAGAAGGCCGCGCTTGTCGAGGCCGGTGCGCTGCTCTTCGCGCAGCAGCAGGTAGCGTCCGGCAACGGTCAGCCCCATACGCTCGGCAAGGACCGGCGCGATAAGATTATGGACCGAGCCGTTATAGCCGAGGTCGACGAGCATCACGGCGTCGCCGTCGCGGACGCCTGCCCGATCGAGATGCGCAAGAAGGCGCCCCGTAAATTTGCGCGATCGCGCGACGATCGTGCGGGCGGTGGCGGGTTGCGTCACTGCGCGGCAGAAGGCGGCAGGCGAAAGTTTGACGAGTTTCTTCGCCTCATGTCCGAACAACATGAGCTGGTGCGCCACGACGGCGACCGGCGCGCGCTCGACCGCCTCGAGCACGAACCGCCGCAGCGCGTCTGTGTCCTTGAGCATCGCGCGGACAGCGACGACCCGACTGATCTCGACAGGCCCCCCCCCGTGCTCGTCACCGAACACCTTCCGGAACACCTCGAACGGCAAATGCCCGTCGCGCATCAGAAAGAGCGGCCGGACGGGCTTGTCCAGGCGCGCCGACATCTCGTCGATTTCGTCCTTCAACCAACGCGCGAAGGCGTACATGATCGGGCCGAGCACGTCGTGGCCGAGCTGCGTGGCTGCGTCTTCCTCGGTGCGCATGGCGGTTTCGGCGCGGTGGGTCTGGCTGACCGGCGCCGATACGCGCGCCATCGGGTCAACCATGGCAGCGGCGACCGATTCGAGTCGCAGGCGTTCCGCCGCGGCCTTGTCGAATTGGAGGAGGTGCGCGGTGTGGATGCCCAGCGTGTCGGGCGCGACCTGATCGGCGATCCGATTGTCGCCGCAATGGAGGATGGTTTCGGGGCGCGCGTCCAGTGCCTTGAGCACAGGCCGGAACAGGCCGTCGCCCTTGCTCGTGCCGTGGGCCGACGAAACGAAGATTCGGTCGATCAGATCGCGGACGTCCTGGCCCGCGGCGCGCGCGATCAGCGTCGAGAGCTGGTCCTCGTCGAGATAGGTGTCGCTGACGATAATGATCTGAAGCCCCTTGGCGCGCGCGGCGCGCATCAGCGCGATCGTGGGTTCGAAGCCGAAACAATGCCGCGCCTCGAGATCGAGCTCGTGCGCCACCGCAGCCTCGATCGCGTCTGCCGAGGCGCCGGGCAGGAAGCGCTGATAGATCGCCTGAAACGTCACCTCGCCGCGGTTCGACTGCATGCGTTCCGCACGGCGCGCCGCCCCTTCGGCCCACATCCGCATCTCGACCGCGCCGCCGGAGGCCTCGATCCCCGCGAATACGTCGCGTGGGCTGTGCACATCGCGCCATAGCAGCGTGTCGAAACAGTCGAGCGACAGTGTCGTCACGCCCAACGGCGCGCGGTCGAGCAGGGTCGCGATCTCATGCGCGCGAACGGTGATCTTCATGGCAGGCCGGTCCCCCTTTGGCGGTCAGGGGATCAGCTATCCAACGATCACGGTAACCAAAGCGTTAACCAACCGGTTGCGGGCGGAAGCTGTCGGGGCTCGCCTGATTCCACCAGAAGCGCAGCCGCTCGTCGCGCGCGCCGTCGATCAGCTCGCCGGGCTCGACGAACGGGTAGATGTCGGTGAGCGCGCGCATCTCGGCGACGTTGACCCGCTGGCGCAGGTTCGCCGGATCGAACGCGTCGGGGCCGTCGAGCCCCGCCGCGACGACGATCTCGTTTAAGGCGCGGATCGTCGCCTTGTGATAGCGCGCGACGCGCTCTGCCTTGTCGGGGATGACGAGGCCGCGTTGCCGCGCCGGCGATTGCGTCGCGATGCCGGTCGGGCAGGTATCGCTCGCGCACCGCATCGATTGCACGCACCCCAGCGCGAACATGAACGCCCGCGCCGCATTGCACCAGTCCGCGCCCAGCGCGGCGTTCATCGCGATCGCCGCCCCGCTCGCGACCTTGCCCGATGCCGCGAGCTTGACCTTGCCCTTGAGGTTCGCGCCCACCAGCGCGTTGCGCGCGAGGATCAGCCCTTCGCGCAAGGGCATGCCGACGCGATCCGAAAGCTCGGTCGGCGCCGCGCCCGTGCCGCCTTCCGCACCGTCGATCACGATGAAATCGATCAGGATACCGGTGTCGAGCATCGCCTTGACCACCGCGAACAGCTCGTGCGGATAGCCGACGCACAACTTGATTCCGATCGGCTTGCCGCCCGAAAGCTCGCGCATGTGCGCGGCGAACTCGATCAGCTCACGCGGCGTTGAAAAGGCTGAATGGCCGGGCGGAGACAGACAGTCCTGCCCCTGCGGCACGCCGCGCGTTTTGGCGATCTCGGCTGACACCTTGGGCGCGGGCAGCAGCCCACCATGTCCGGGCTTGGCGCCCTGGCTCAATTTGATTTCGGTCATCCGGACCTGCTCGATCCGCGCCTTCTCGGCGAACTGCGCGGGATCGAAGCGGCCATCCGGGGTGCGGCACCCGAAATAGCCCGAACCGATTTCCCACACGAGGTCGCCGCCATGCTTCAGGTGATAGGGCGAGAGCCCGCCCTCCCCGGTGTCGTGGTAGAACCCGCCGATCTTCGCGCCCTTGTTGAGCGCCTCGACCGCCTTCGCGCCGAGCGCTCCGAAGCTCATCGCCGAGATATTGAGCCGCGACGCCGAATAGGGTTGCGAACACTGGTCGGTCCCCACCAACACCCGCGGGTCTTCGTCGACGTCCTTCGACGGCGCGATCGAGTGCGCGAGCCACTCATATTCGCCCGAATACACGTCGAGCTCGGTCCCGAACGGATGCGCGTCGCCCTCGCCCTTGGCGCGCGAATAGACGAGGCTGCGCTCGTCGCGGCTGAACGGTCGTCCGCTCAGGTCGCTTTCGACGATGTACGAGCGCAGGTACGGCCGCAGCCACTCGAAAAACCAGCGGAACCGCGCCGAGCCGGGATAGGTCCGCCGCAGCGAATGCCCGTCCTGGAAGAGGTCGATCAGCGCGAGCGCCAGCACCGGCAGCGTGGCGACGAGCCCCCACAACGCCCAGCCATGCCCCGCCGCCGCCGTGAGGAGGATGACGAGGGTGAGCGCGGCCGGCGCCCACAGCAGCACGTTGCGCGACAGCGCCCGATCGGTGAGCAGCGCCTCGCGAAGATTGGTGAGCGATCGGTCCTTCAAGATTGCCGCCGGCTCAGCGGTCGACGCACATCGCGATCCCCATGCCGCCGCCGATGCACAAGGTCGCGAGCCCCTTCTTGGCGTCGCGCTTCGCCATCTCGTAGAGCAACGTCGTCAGCACGCGCGCGCCCGACGCGCCGATCGGGTGCCCGATCGCGATCGCGCCGCCGTTGACGTTGACCTTGTCGGCGCCCCAGCCGAGCTCCTTGCCCACCGATAGCGCCTGCGCCGCGAACGCCTCGTTGGCCTCGATCAGGTCGAGATCGGCGACCGACCAGCCCGCTTTCTCGAGCGCGCGCCGCGTCGCGGGCACCGGCCCGATTCCCATGATCGCCGGATCAACCCCGGCCGAAGCCCAGCTCCTGATCGTCGCCAGGATCGGAGCGCCCCGCTTGGCTGCCTCTTCGCGAGACATCACCACCAGCGCGGCCGCGCCGTCGTTGAGCCCCGACGCGTTGGCCGCGGTCACGCTGCCGTCCTTCTTGAACGCGGGCCGCACGCCCGAGACGCTGTCGATCGTCACGCCGGCACGGATATATTCGTCGTCCTCGACCACCGTGTCGCCCTTGCGCCCCTTCACGGTGACGGGCGCGATCTCGTCCTTGAACCGTCCACCGGCGCGCGCCTTCTCCGCATTGTTCTGTGATCGAACCGAGAATTCGTCCTGCTCGCCGCGGGTCACCTGATACTTCTCGGCGAGGTTCTCGGCGGTGATCCCCATGTGATAGCCGTTGAACACGTCGGTCAGCCCGTCCTTTATCATCGTGTCGACCAGGCTGAGGTCGCCCATCTTGGTGCCCTGTCGCAGGTTTTGGCAGTGGACGGAGAGCGACATCGATTCCTGCCCGCCCGCAACCACGATCCGCGCGTCCCCCGTCGCCACCGCCTGCGCCGCGAGCGCCACCGCACGCAGCCCGCTGCCGCACACCTGATTGACGCCCCAGGCGGGAATCTCCTGCGGAACCCCCGCCGCCATCGACGCCTGCCGCGCCGGGTTCTGCCCCTGGCCCGCGGTGAGCACCTGGCCGAGGATCACCTCCGACACCTCTTCTCCCGAAACGCCCGCTTGCGCGAGCGCCGCCACGATCGCCGTGCGACCGAGCTCGTGCGCGGGCACGCTCGCGAAGGCGCCCAGAAAGCTGCCGACCGGCGTGCGCTTGGCGGCGGTGATGACGATATCCTGCATGAACGGTCTCCGAATGAGGTTGGCGCACCTTTACGGCGCGGGTCTGCGAAATGGTAGGGCGGCGCTCAGGCGGGGGCGGGGTAGGTGACGCGACTCCCTTCCACCCGCGCGTCGGGCGTCAGCCGCGCGGGCTCGATCCGGCCGCTTATGATGTGGCACACCGTCTCGCCGCGCGCGAGGAGGTGGTCGGAAACGATCCGCCGATGGCACCGCCACCACACCGCCTCGGCGCACATCATCGCCACCCGCCGCTCGCGGCCGAGCGCGATCAGCTCTTCGAGACCTTCCTCAAACGGCGCGGTCAGCGCGTAATCGGCATAATTGTGGAAGCTCGCGTTTCGCCACGCGCCGTTGGTCTCGGGCGGAGCCTCCTTCGATTTCCCCCGTAAGCCCCCGAGCGCCGGCAGCAGCGCCCAGCCGATCTGGAACTCGGCCAGGCTGTCGGGCAGCGCGTCGGCATTGAACTGCGGATTGGTGCGCGATCGCGGCACGGTGCGGATGTCCGCCACCAGCCCGATCTCCGCGCCGCGCAGCGCCTCGACAAAGGCCTCGATGCTCAGCGTCGAATGGCCGATCGTGAAGAAGGGCAGCGCCACGCCGCCTCAGTCGATCCGGGTGAGCGCGCTGCCCTTGTGCGCGGCGACATGGTCGGTCTTGTCGCTCTCGATCTCATATTGCGGATCCTCGGTCGAGGCGCGGCGCTTGTGGCCTTTATAGTCGAAATCGGCGACATGGACCTTGCGGATCATGCCGCTCACATGCCCGGCTTCCGAGTTCCAGCGCACGTGATCGCCGATCTTGAATTCGTGGCTCATCGTCGTTCCTTTCCGTGGAAAGGGAACGGCCCCGGCTCAGCCGCGGTTCCCCACGCCGGCGAGCCATGCGTCGAACGGCTCCCAAAGCTGCGCCCGGGCGCGTCCGCCGACGATCATGCCGACATGCCCCGCACCAAGCTCGCGCTCGTCGGAAAGTCCGGCAGCGCTCGCCGCGGGCACGATCCGGTCGGTCAGCGAGACGAAGTCGATCGCGGGGCAGGGGAGGACAGCCGGATCGACAATCGCGCCGCCCACGCGCCATGCGCCGCGGCCCGGGACATCGTTTGCAAAGAAGTCGAACAGCTCTGCCCCCGCCGCATAGGTCAGCGGCGCCCCGGCATTGGCCCAGTCCTCGAGCTGCACGAAGCTCTTTGCCTCCCCGCTGTCGGGGGCAAGCTGCCCAAACCGTTCGTATTTGGCGATGGTCCGTCCCGGGTCGAGCCGCCAGAACCCCGCTTGAAGCACCTCGATGGGCACCAGCCCCAGCGATGCGCACGCGGGCTCCGCCTCTGCCCACAATGCCGCGATCTCCTCGCGCGCCTGCCTCACGAACCCGGAAAACCGCCAGGGTGCCGCAATCATCGCGAGTCCCGCCACGGGCATTGCGCACGCCGCCGCCAGCGCCATCGTCCCGCCAAGGCAATAGCCCGCGAGCACCGGTGGTTCTTCGAGTGCCGCGAGCAGCGGCAGCAGCAGCCGCTCGACATGCCCGGTCACGTCCAAGTCGCGCTCGTCGGGCGAGGGGCTTCCCCAATCGACCAGCAGCACGCGGTGCCCCTGCGCCGCCAGCCAGCGCAGCAGCGATCGCTCGCCCAGATCGAGCACGAACGGCGGGTTGATGAGCGACGGCACGACCACCACCGGCGTGCCGTTGCCGCCATAATCGCGCAGGCACGCGCGCCCCTGCCGGTGCAGCGCGGCGGGGGGCGCCCATGCTGCGCCGCGCGGCGCCTCCTGGAAGGCCCGCAACCCTGCCAGCGCGGCCGCGCGCCGGTCGGGCGATGCTGCGGTCTCGCTGCGCAGCATGTCGAGAAAGAGCGGCAACGGGCGCGGCCCGTGTTGCGGTGCGGTAACGAAGGGTGATAGACGGGGGCGAGTCACACGGGGGTGCCTTCGATGAAGAAGCAGAATACGGGCGACGGCACGGTCATCATCAAGAAGTACGCCAACCGGCGGCTCTACAATACCGAGACGTCATCCTACATCACGCTCGAGCATCTCGCAGCGATGACGCGCGAGGGCCGCGACTTCAAGGTCGTCGACGCCAAGACCGATGCCGACATCACCCACAGCGTGCTGACGCAGATCATCATGGAGGAAGAAGCGCGCGGGCAGACGATGCTGCCGGTCAACTTCCTGCGCCAGTTGATCGCGATGTACGGCGATTCGATGCAGGCGATGGTGCCGGGCTATCTCGATGCCTCGATGGAGAGCTTCCGCCGCAACCAGGAGCAGTTCAAATCGGCGGTCGAGGGGGCGTTCGCCAACTCGCCCTTCGCCGAGATCGCCAAGCGCAACATGGACATGTTCGAAGCCGCGACGCAGGCGTTCAACGCGGGCAAGCCGCCCGCCGGCGCGCCGAGCAAGGATGACGAGATCGCCGCGCTCAAGGCCGAGATGGCGCGGCTTCAGGAAAAGATCGAAAAGCTCGCCAAGTAGCGCCATGACGACGCGCCTCTGGTGCTTTGGAATGGCCGGTGCGCTCGTCGCGCTCGCCATTTTCGCCGGCCTTGCCGATCGTCGCCGCGCGCATCGTAAGAACCCCGATCGCGTCGGCCTGGTGAGCTGGCCCGCCGTCCAGATTCTCGCCCTCATTGCCGCCGCAATCGTGACGAGCATGGGGTTCAATTCGTAGCGTCATTTAATAGAATCGCGCCAGCGTCAGCGTCCGCGTACCCCCGCCGCACAGCCCCAGCGCGACGACGCGCCCGGGCTTGCCCACCGACCAGCTCGCCAGCGGGCTGTGTCGGTAATCGGCAGGGATGGGCTCGCCGTCGACGGTGCAGATCGCCTCCCCGCCGCGCCAGCCTGCGGCCTGCGCCGGCGAGTTGCGCATCACATGAACGACGTCGAGCTGGCGTCCGTCGGGCTGCACCAGCAGCCCGCTGGTGGATTTGAGCGGCGGGGTGTCGGCGGCGGCACCGGGGGCCAGCACCATGCGGCCCGCGCGCGGGTCGAGCAGCACGCGATAGCGCTGGAGGAAACCCGTGCCGATCCGCCCGGCCGCGCCCACCTCCTGCGAAAAGCCGCCGCGCGGCTCGATCCGTACCTCGACCTCGCTGGCAACTGCGCCGCCGACGCGCATCTCGGGAAGCACCGCGAGGTCGGTGATCACCGGACCGCCCAGCCCGAACGACACTGCGGAGGTCAGCGCCGGCGGGGCGACATCCGCCGCCTGCCAGGCATCGGCCGAAAAGGTGATCGACGATCCGTCGCCGGTATCGACGATCATCGGCCGCATGCGGTGGCCGTCGATCACCACTTCGCTTTCGTAAACCTGCCGCGCGGCCGAGATGGCGAGCGGTGCGGTGATGCCGCGGAATGGCAACCGGCCCGAGGGCAGCAGCCGGAAGCGGTGCGCATCGTAATCGATGTCGAGCGCGTAGCGACCGATCAGGTCGCGCCCGACCAGCACATCGACCGGCGTCGATTCGCCGGTCGCGAGCGCGGGCAGGTCGGCCACGGCGATGCGGCCGCCGGTGCGGGTCACGCCGCCGAGCACGAGCTTGCGCGTCGCTGCCCAGGCGACCGCCACGCTGCCGCCGATCGCGTCGGCCGCGCCGCGCTCGACGATCGCCTCGCCGGCGGCGCTGGCATAGCGGCGCGAGAGCACCGAATAGGAAACGCCGGTATCGAGAATTGCGGTCGCCCGATGGCCGTCGATCGACATCGTGAAGCGGATCTGGTTGCCTTGGGTCAGGTCGAACGGAATCCAGCGCGCTTCGCTGTCTGGCGCGAGAATGCTCACCGGCGCCACCGTCTTGAGCGGCGGCTCCGCGGCGCCCACGAGCGCAACCAGCATCAGCGGAGCGGCGAGAATGCGCATCGGCTGCGCGATACTATGGAACGGTTCGTCGCGCCAGCGATGGTCGTCGCGTGGCGTGCGTGCTCCTGCTTTTACACCCGCGCCCCATCGGCGCTTACAACGTCGCTTCGAGATACGCCTGATCGAACCCGAACTGGCGCGCCTTTTCGAGCGTGTAGGGCCTGAGCCCCATCGACTGGTATTCGCCCATGATCTTGCCGTCGTTGCCCTCGTCGAGATACTCGAACTTGAACAATTCCTGCGTCACGATCACCGGGCCTTCCATCCCGATCACCTCGGTGACGTTGGTGACGCGGCGGCTGCCGTCGCGCAGGCGCTTGACCTGGACGATCAGGTCGACCGAATCGGCGATCTGGCGGCTGATCGCCTCCTTGGGCACCTTGATGTCGCTCATCATCACCATGTTCTCCATACGCGCGAGGCATTCGCGCGGGGAGTTGGAGTGGAGCGTCGCCATCGAGCCGTCGTGGCCGGTGTTCATCGCCGACAGCAGGTCGAAACATTCCGACCCACGAATCTCGCCCAGGATGATGCGATCGGGGCGCATACGCAGCGCGTTCTTGACGAGGTCGCGGATCGTGATCTCGCCCTGGCCTTCGAGGTTGGCGGGGCGCGTCTCCAGCGGCAGCCAGTGCGGCTGCTGAAGCCGAAGCTCGGCTGCGTCCTCGATCGTCAGCACGCGCTCGCCGGGGTCGATCATCTTCGACAGCGCATTGAGCATCGTCGTCTTGCCCGAGCCGGTGCCGCCCGAGATGACGACGTTGAACCGGCACGCGCCCGCGATCTTGAGCGCGGTCGCCATCTTTTCCGACATCGACCCGAACTTGGCCATCATGTCGAGCGTGATCGGCTTGGCCGAAAACTTGCGGATCGAGATCGCGGTGCCCTTGAGGCTCAGCGGCGGCACGATCACGTTGACGCGGCTGCCATCCTTGAGGCGGGCATCGGCGAGCGGGGTGGTCTGGTCGACGCGGCGGCCGACCGAGTTGCAGATGCGCTGCGCGATCTGGAACAGGTGCTCCTCGTCGCGAAACTGGATCTGCGCGAGCTCGAGCTTGCCCTTGCGCTCGATATACGTCTGGTCCGGCCCGTTGACCATGATGTCCGACACTTCGGGATCGGCGAGCAACTCCTCGAGCGGCCCCAGACCCAGCAATTCGTCGACGAGCACCTTTTCCAGCGCGAACTGTTCGCGCCGGTTGAGCGTCAGCTTGAGCTCGGCCAGCACCTCGCCGATGATCGGGCGGAATTCCTCGGCAAGTTCGTCCTTGCTCAGCGTCGCCGCCGCCTCGGGGTCGACGCGTTCGAGCAGCCGCGGCAGCACCTGCTCCTTGATCCGGTGGATCGACGCCTCGAAGCCTTCGACGCGGCTGCTTCCCGATTCGCTCGACGCCGCCTGGCGCTCGGCGAGGCGGGCGAGCGCATCGGGCTGCGCGGGCGCGCTCTGGCTCGAAATGTCGACCGGGCCGCTCGGCTCCGGCACCGATTCGGGTTCGGGCAGCGGCGGAAACTGCTCGCCGCCCTGCGGTTCGACGGCCTTGGCCGCACCGGCGCCGTGCATCGGGCGCGCGACCCCGAAGGCGGGCCGGGCACCTGTCAGCCCATTGCGTCGTCCGAAAGCGCTCATCCGTTCCCAACCTTTGCGAAAGCTCTTGGCGGCGAGGACTAGGGCCGAAGGTTTGACATTTGACTAACCAAAGGCGCGCCCACTGGAGGCCACCCGCAAATCCCGCTACGTGCCGGCGGATGTCCGCGCCCACCCCGATGATGGCCCAATATCTCGCGCTCAAGGCCGAGGCCCGGGATTGCCTGCTCTTCTACCGGATGGGCGATTTCTTCGAATTGTTTTTCGACGACGCGCGTATCGCGAGCGCGTGCCTCGATATCGCGCTCACCGCGCGCGGCGAGCACGACGGCGAGAAGGTGGCGATGTGCGGCGTCCCCGCGCATTCGGCCGAAGGCTATCTCGCGCGGCTCATCAAGGCTGGCCACCGCGTCGCCATCGCCGATCAGATCGAGACGCCTGCCGAGGCGAAGAAACGCGGCGGCTCCAAGGCGCTGGTCGATCGCGGCATTGTCCGCGTCGTCACCGCGGGGACGCTCACCGAGGAGGCGTTGCTCGATTCGCGCAGCGCGAACTGGTGCGCGGCGATCGGCGAAACCGCGGGCGGCGTCGCGATCGCCGCCGCCGACATCTCGACCGGCCGCTTCGAAGTGATCGAATCGAGCGCCGCCGGCCTCGGTGCCGATCTCGCGCGCCTCGCGCCGGCCGAGGTGATCGCCTGCGAAGGGAGCGACGCGCCCGCCACGGCCGAGCGCCCCAAAGCCGAATTCGACAGCGCCCGCGGCGAGGCGCGCCTCAAGGAGCTGTTCGGCGTCGCGACGCTCGACGGCTTCGGCCAATTCTCGCGCGCGGCGCTGGCGGCGGCGGGCGGCCTCGTCCGCTATCTCGACCATACCGCGCGCGGCAGCCTGCCGTTCCTCCGCCCGCCGCGGGTGGTGCGCACCGCCGAGACGATGGCGATCGACGCGGCGACGCGCGAGAGCCTCGAGCTCGCCCTCACCACCTCGGGCCAGCGCAAGGGCAGCCTGCTCGACGCGGTCGACCGCACCGTCACCGGTGCCGGCGCGCGCCTCCTTGCCGCCGATCTCTCCGCACCCTTGATGGACCGCATGGCGATCGACGCGCGCCTCGATCTCGTCGCGCTATTCCACGACGACGCCCCGCTTCGGGAGAGCGTCCGCGCCGCGTTGCGCGCGCTCCCGGATATCGGCCGCGCGATCGGGCGGGCGGCGGCGGGGAGGGGGAGCCCGCGCGACCTCGCCCAGCTCCGCGACGGCCTCGACGGTGCCTGGCGCCTCGGCGAACGGCTCGACAAGATCGTCCCCGCGCCAATGCTCCTCACCCAGCTCGCCCCCGAGCTGCGCGGTCACGGCGCCCTCATCGATCTCTACGCGCGCGCGCTCGTGCCCTCACCGCCGATCGACGCCAGCGCCGGCGGCTACATCGCCGAAGGCTACGACGCCGCCCTCGACGATCTGCGCGCGACCGGCGCCGGCGGCAGGCGGGCGATCGCTGCGCTGGAGGCAGACTATCGCGGCAAGACCGGTATCCAGCCGCTCAAGATCCGCCACAACAACGTCCTCGGCTACCATGTCGAGGTCCCCGCCAAGCACGCCGACGCGCTGATGAAACCCGATAGCGGCTTCACCCATCGTCAGACGCTCGCCGGCGTCGTCCGCTTCAACGCGCCCGACCTCCACGACGCCGCGCTCAAGGTCGGCCAGGCGGGCGCTCACGCCCTCGCCGCCGAGGCCGCGCACCTAGAAGACCTGATCGAGGCCGCGCTCGCCTCCCGCGAAGCCATCGCCGCCACCGCCGACGCGCTCGCCCGCCTCGACGTCGCCGCCGCGCTCGCCGAACGCGCGACCGAAGGCGGCTGGACCCGCCCCCACCTCGCCGACGAACCGTGTTTCGAGGTCGAATCGGGCCGCCACCCCGTGGTGGAGGCCGCGCTCGCCCGCGCCGGCGAGCGCTTCGTCGCCAACGATTGTCGTCTTTCCGAAGACTCGCGCCTCTGGCTCGTCACCGGCCCCAACATGGGCGGCAAATCGACCTTTCTCCGCCAAAACGCGCTGATCGCCGTGCTCGCGCAGGCGGGCAGCTACGTCCCCGCTGCCAGCGCCCGGCTCGGCCTCGTCGACCGCCTGTTCAGCCGCGTCGGCGCCTCGGACAATCTCGCGCGCGGCCGCTCGACCTTCATGGTCGAGATGGTCGAGACCGCCGCGATCCTCGCGCAGGCAACGCCCAGCTCGTTCGTCATCCTCGACGAGGTCGGCCGCGGCACCTCCACCTATGACGGCCTCGCCATCGCCTGGGCCGTGGTCGAGGCGATCCACGAGGACAATCGCTGCCGCTGCCTGTTCGCGACCCACTATCACGAGCTCACCCGCCTCGCCGAACGCTGCGACGCGCTGTCGCTCCACCACGTCCGCGCGCGCGAGTGGAAGGGCGATCTCGTCCTCCTCCACGAGCTCGCCGACGGCCCCGCCGACCGCAGCTACGGCCTCGCCGTCGCCCGCCTCGCGGGGATGCCGCCCGCCACCGTCGCGCGCGCCAAGGCCGTGCTCGACAAATTGGAAGCCGGTCGCGCGAAGACGGGCGGCCTGGCCGCGGGCCTCGACGACCTCCCCCTCTTCGCCGCCGCGATCGAGGCCGAGGAGGCGCAATGCGACACGCTCCGCGACGACCTCGCCGCACTCGACATCGACGCGCTCACGCCCCGCGATGCCCTTGACGCGCTCTATCGCCTCCAGGCGCTCGCGCGGGAATAGCCCCCCGTTACCCCGGACTTCTTGCGGATCCACGGCTGCACAAAACGGGACGCTATGGGCTCGAACCATCGTGGATGCCGGAACACGTCCGGCATGACGCTTGGAGGCCCCTCTCACCCGTACCGCATGATCGCGGCCCGCGCGAGCCGCCGGTCCTCCAGCGAGTAATACAGCCAGATCACGCCGTCGCGCACGATCACCGAGGCGGCGAACGCGATATCGGTGGCGGTGCGGTCGTCGACCGGCGGCGGGGTGATGAGCGGCTCGATCCCGCGATCGATCACCCGGCGGCACTCGCGATCGAACGCCACCCAGCCGATCCGCCAGCGCGCATCGCGGGTCGCGCCGTTGTAGAACATCACCGGCGAATTGGGGTCCTCCATCAGCATCGGGCCGGTGGAGAGATGCCAATTGTCCCACGAATTGGGGCGCGGCAGGAACGGCGTCGGCTGCTCGTCCC
>CAMLGC010000022.1 GCA_946479505.1 uncultured Sphingomonadaceae bacterium | reverse complement strand
CAAACAGCGCGCCGTTCCGACCAGACCGCCTTCAGCATCGACATTGAGCGCGACATCGTGCGCGGCCTGGCTGGCGAGCCCAAGGATACGGGTTTCGCAATCCGCGTGGCCGGCAGCGACGGACTGAGCCTCACCAAGGAAATGGAGGTCGGCGACCTGCCGCAGATTTGCGCCGACGCCTTCGCCGCCTTCGGCAAGACCGACTATAAGACGAACTTCGCCTGGATCGACCAGATCAAACATGTTCGCGACAAGGCTACCATTGAATTGCTCGACGCCGCCCTGGTCGCGGCGCTCAACAGCGCCTTGGCGGCCGCTATTCCGGATACGCTGCACATTGCCTATCCGATTATCTATGACCCGGAGAAAGCGCGTCACATCCGCTACAAAGGCTTCAATTGCTCCAACGTCCACACCGATCTGGAAATCGGGGGGTATATTGCAGACATGCGGGAGAAGGCGCTGCCCGCCTATGAGCCGGGACATCTCTCTGGGCATAAGGTCTACGAGTGCAACGCCGACGGCAAGGATGACGGCCAGAGCTGGCGCATTAAGGAATGCCTTGTCTTCGAGACGGACCTGAACGGCGAGAAATATGTTCTCTCCGCGGACCGCTGGTATCGGATCGATACCAATCTAGCGAACGAGGTCGCCGCCTTCTTTGCCGGGGTTACCGCACATGCCATGCCCGACGCCCTAGCCGACGAAAACGAGGAGAAATACAATGGCCGGGTCGCGAGTGGCGGCCACAATATGCTTTGCCTCGACCGCAAATTGGTGAAGCCGACCGGCGCTTCCTATTCGATCGAAGCCTGTGATTTCCTCGAAAATACCGGGGCAATGATCCATGTGAAGGATCAGACCTCGTCGTCACGTCTCAGCCACCTCTTCAATCAGGGAACCGTGTCGGCGCGTGTGATGAAGATGGACGGCCCCTTCCGTGATCTCCTGAGGACGCGGATCGCCGATCAGGAGACCGCCCTCGGCCTGACCGGCTATCAGGCTCTTGTCGCTGGCTCTGGGACCCCATATAGCGAAGCAGCTCATCTTATCGTTTATGCCGTGATCTGCTCCGGCGTCGGCGCCGGCACAAACCGACTTCCCTTCTTCAGCCTTGTGACCTTCCGCCAGGCCGCGAATGAGCTGCGGGCGCTGGGTTACAAATGCGCCTTCGCCTGGATCGCCAAGCCAGCCTCAACGACGACCAAGGCCAAGCGCAAGCCGAAGACCGCACCTGTCGCTGTCGCCGCATGAGCACATCTCCGGAATTTGCCCTGTCCGAAGCCGGCGGGGCGCAGCTTCAGGCGTTGCAAACGCTGTCGGCGCTCGGCTGGCACTATGTCACGCGCGCCGAGGTGGAGCGCCAGCGAGGGCATCGCCGGTCCACGGTGCTGCTGGAAGATATCCTGTCCGCGCAGCTATCCCGCCTGAACCACATCCGACGGGGTAATCGTTCGCATCCGTTTTCCGAAACCAACATCATCACGGCGATCGACCGACTGCGTGATGTCCGTTTCGATGGCTTGCTCCGCACCAATGAAGTCGTGACCGACCTACTTCAACTGGGCATCGCGCTACCGCAGACCATCGATGGCCAGGCCCGCGAACACCAGCTCCGCTATATAGATTGGGCGGATTGGCGCGCCAACGCGTTCCACATGACCGCCGAATTCCCGGTCGAGTGGCCGGGCGGTGCGGCGATCAGGCCGGACATCGTGCTGTTCGTGAACGGCATCCCTTTCGCGGTGATCGAGGTGAAGCGCAGCCAGGAAGATGCCATGCAGGGCATCAGTCAGCATCTCCGCAATCAGAAGCCGGATGTCGGCGCGCCCAATCTGTTCTTTTCGGCGCAGCTACTCATCGCCGCCAGCCCCCACCGCCCGCGCTACGCCACAGTCGGCACGCCGGCGAAATTCTGGGCGGCGTGGAAGGAGCTGGAGGATACGCCAGACGATATCGCCAAGGTGATGTCGCGCGAAATGGACGAGATCGAGGAGCGGTTGATCTTCGCCGACTTCGCTATTCACAGGTCTAGGCACGGTCACCTGATGGAGGCCGGCTCGCGCTTTGCGACGCCGCTCGACTCGATCCTGATCAGCCTTGCCCGTCCCGAACGGTTGCTGGACATGGCGCGGCGTTTCACCCTGTTCGACGGCCCGGTGAAGAAGATCGCTCGGCATCAGCAGATGTTCGCGGTGAACGACCTGCTTCGCCGCGTGCAGACGCGCGATGAGTCCGGCAGGCGTGAAGGCGGGGTGGTCTGGCATACCCAGGGGTCGGGCAAGTCGCTGACGATGGTGATGCTGGCCAAAGCGCTCGTCATGGCCTCGCCGAGCGCGCGGCTGGTGATGGTGACGGACCGGACCGACCTCGATAAGCAGATCGCCGACACCTTCCGCGCGACCGGGCTGTCGCCCGTCAGGGCCAAGACGGGCGAGCATCTGATTGAACTGATCGAGGGCAAGGCCCCCGTCGTCACCACCGTCATCAACAAATTCAAGGCTGGGCTAAACAAGCGCCGGGTGGCGGACGACAGCGCCGACATTTTCGTTCTGGTCGATGAAAGCCATCGCAGCCAGTACGGTGACCTAGATAGCCTGCACGCCCGGATGCGCGAGGTTTTCCCGAACGCTTGCCTGATCGGCTTCACCGGCACGCCGATCGCGAAAAAGGAGCGGAATACCTTCCTCAAGTTCGGCACGCTGGCGCGACCGGTCTATTCGATGAAGGATGCGGTCGAGGACGGTGCGGTTGTCCCACTGTTGTACGAGGGCCGTCACGTTGAGGAAGATATCGACGAAGCGGCCGTAGATGCCTGGTTCGATCGCGTCACTCGTGGGCTGTCAGATGCGCAAAAGGGAGACCTCAAGCGCAAGATGAGTCGACCGCGGGCGTTGATGGGCGTGTCTGCCCGCCTGCGCTGCATCGCCTTCGACGTCAGTCGTCATTTCGCTGACAATTTCAAGGGCACCGGTCTGAAGGGGCAGCTTGTCGCGCCGTCGAAGCGCGACGCCATTACGCTGAAAAAGCTGCTGGACGAGTTTAGCGATGTCACCTCTGAAGTCGTGATTTCGGCGCCCGAACTGCGCGAGGGCGAGACGGCCATCGACGAAGAAAATGTCGATGAGGTCGTGACCTTCTGGCGCCGGATGATGGACCGCTGGCAGGGCGAAGAGAACTACAACCGGTCGATCGTGGAGAGCTTCAAAGGCTCCGGCGACCCCGACATCCTTATCGTCGTCGACAAGCTGCTGACCGGATTTGATGCTCCCCGGAACACAGTCCTTTATATGGCGCGCCCGCTTCGCGAGCACGCCCTGCTACAGGCCATTGCTCGTGTGAATCGTGTGTTCGATGACGACGGCGCTCCGGAAAAACCATTCGGATATGTCATCGACTACTGTGGCGTTTTGCAGGACCTCGGCGAAGCGCTGACGGCAAACGATGCACTAAAGGATTTTAATGAAAGCGACCTCAATCAGGCGGTAACCCAAGTCGCCGATGAGGCCCGATCTCTTCCCGAGAAGCACGCGGCGTTGCTCGACCTCTTTGCCGGCGTCTCCAATAAGTATGACGAAGAGGCATATGCGCGCTCGCTATCGGACGAGAGTCTGAGAGACGAATTTTACAAGGCGTTGTCGGCGTTCTCTCGCACGCTGACCGTGGCCGTCGCTTCACGGACGTTTGTCGAGGAAACGCCGCCCGAGCGGATGTCGCGATGGCGATCCGACGAGAAGCGGTTCATCGCCCTGCGCGCCCATGTGAAGACCCGATACGCTGACGCGATCGATTGGTCCGATTATGAAAAGCGCGTCCGCGCACTTCTAGACAACCATGTGACCGCTCACGAGGTGATCACCGTCGTGGAACCGTTGGCCGTTTTCGATGATGCGGCCATCGACGCGGCACGGTCGAAAAAGAACCGCTCGGACGCATCAATCGCCGACGAAATCGCGCACCGCACGCTGCGTGCGATTGAAGAAAAATGGGATGAGGACCCTGTTTTCTTCGAGAAGTTTTCCAAGCTGATCCGGGACACCATCGCGGCGTTCAGAGATCGCCGGCTCGAAGAGAAAGCCTATCTCGATCAGATGCGATCACTTCGCGACCGCATCGATACGCGCGAGGACAGCGAAGATCCGACGCCGCCCTCGATCAGGGGGAAAGGCAATGAGACGGCGTTCTGGGGTATCGCGCGCCGGGAACTCAAGAAGGTTGGATTGGACGCAGATGGCCCGGCCACGGACATCGCCATCGCAGTCACCGACATCATCGAGCGCAACCGAACGGTCGGCTGGCAGCATGATCGGGACCTTCAGAACCGCATTCGTAACTCGATCGACGACTTCTTCTTTGACCAAATTCTGTCGTCTGGTGCGGTCAACATTGGCCCCGACATCATCGACATGATTGTCGATGATGTGCTGGCTTCAGCCCGCGTGCGAATGGCCGACGATGGCAGGATCCGCTGAGCTTATCGCCCGCTGGGGTGAGGTGGATTTGCCGTTTTCCGTGAAGCGTTCGGATCGGCGCACGCTGCGAATTGTCGTCTCTCCCGACGGAAGCGTTGTTGCCTACGCACCGGATCAAGCCACGGACGACGAAATCGTCGCGCGTGTTTCAAGGCGTGGCGGCTGGATAAAGCGCGAGTTGCTTCGATGCGAAAGATGGCGTCCCCGAACTCCAGCCCGCCAATATGTAAGCGGTGAAACCCACCGTTTTCTTGGAAAGCAGTATCGCCTTGTAGTGACAGGTGAAGGCGCGCCGAATGTCCGCTTGGACGGCGATCGGATCGTCCTCGCTGTGCGCGAGAACAGCAACTTTGTACATCGAAGGACGCTGCTTCGACATTGGTACGGACTGCAGAGCCACCGCGTTTTTCCAGAGCGCTTAGAAGTGACGGCATCGCCGTTCTTGCGCTTGGGCGTATTAAAGCCGCGCCTCATAATTCGAGCCATGTCCCAGCGTTGGGGAAGTTTTACGTCCAAGGGAAACCTGGTGTTGAACAGTGAGCTGGTGCAGGCGTCACCTCACCTTATCGACTATGTAATTGCCCACGAACTCGCACACGCGTTGTACCCAGATCACGGCTTGAACTGGCAAGGGCTGCTGACTCAGACGATGCAAGATTGGCGGAGTCGGAAGAATGACCTCGAACGTCAGCTTCTCTGATCGGGCATTCTTGATGCCGCGCGGCGCGCGGCTGGCGACTCGTAACGTCCGCGATTTCGTCGATTGCGCGATCATGCTAGTCAACCCTTGGGGCGAAGCATGACGCCCGCCGCAGCACGCCCCTATCTGCGCTACGCCGCGACAGAGGCTTTGCACGCGGCGCGGTCGCGACCCAGCGTGTTGGGATGGCCCTTCCTCGCAAACTCCGCCGTCGCACGCCTCGTCGCTGGGCTGAATGCCCGGATGACCTGCACGACTACACAAACCGAGCCGCGTCGCGCCGGGCTTTGCGCCGGTCGCGCGAGAATGACGGGCCGATCGTCGTCACCGACGACTGGCCGGAGCAAGTTCCGATCGGGGACGCCGAGCTGCGCGCGGTTGAAGGCCATATGCGGCAAGAGCTCGACAAGCTGTTCGGATCGCTGCCGTGAAGTGAGGAGTGACGCGTCATGACCAGCACCGTACTGCGACGAGATGAGGATGAGGCGCCGGTCGTGGCGACCGCCCACGCGGCGCTCTATCTGCGCGTCTCGACCGGCCGCCAGGCCGATAGCGACCTGTCGATCCCCGACCAGCGCCGCCAGATCGAAGGCTATTGCCTGTCGCGCGGCTGGGAGGTCGCGGCCGAGTTCGTCGAACCCGGCAATACTGCGACCGACGATCGCCGGCCTGCCTTTCAAGCCATGATCGACGCGGCGATGACCAAGCCGCCGACGTTCACCGTCATCGTCGTCCACAGCTTCTCGCGGTTCTTTCGCGACCAGTTTCAGTTCGAGTTCTACGTCCGCAAGCTGGCGAAGAACGGGGTGAAGCTCGTCTCGATCACGCAAGATTTGGGCGACGATCCGATGAGCATCATGATGCGCCAGATCATGACGCTGTTCGACGAGTATCAGTCGAAAGAGAACGGCAAGCACACGCTGCGCGCGATGAAGGAGAATGCCCGGCAAGGCTTCTGGAACGGAGCGCGTGCGCCGATCGGCTACCGCGTGGTTGCGGCCGGGGAGCGCGGCGCGAAGATCAAGAAGAAGTTGGAGATTGACCCGATCCAGGCCGAGACGGTTCGGCGCATCTACCGCATGGCTTTGAATGGTGTCGGTGACCGGGGGCCAATGGGCCTCAAGTCGATCGCAACCTGGCTCAACGAAAACAACATCCGCACCCGCGACGGCGGGCGCTGGGGCTTAGGCGCTGTGCATCAGGTTCTCACCCGCACGACCTATATCGGCCAACATCGCTTCAACACCCGCGACCACAAGACGAGGACGCCGAAACCGGAGAGCGAGCACGCCGTTATGGAAGTCCCCGCGATCGTCTCCGAAGCGGAGTTCGAGGCGGTCCAGCGCTCGCTCAAGGCACGCAGCCCGAAGATGATGGCGCCGATGGCGGTGGGCGGCCCGACGCTGCTCACCGGCATTTGCTTCTGCGCGTGCTGCGGCGGCGCGATGACGCTGCGCACGGGCACCAGCAGCGTCGGGCGGAAGTATCGCTATTACACCTGCTCGACGAAGGCGCGGCAGGGCGCGACCGGCTGCCCAGGCATCACCGTGCCGATGGATCGGCTCAATGAGGCCGTGGTCGACCATCTCGAAGCGCGGCTGCTCGACCCGGCGCGGCTCGAAGCTCTGATGGATCAGATCCTCGAACGCCGCGACGAATGGGTGAACCAGCGCCGCGAGCACGTCGCCGATCTTGAGCGGCGTGCGACCGAGGCAGAAGCGAAGCTCAAGCGCCTCTATGACGCGATCGAGAACGGTGTGATCGACGTAAACGACCCGTCGTTAAAAGATCGCATCGCCGAGCTGACCGCGACTCGCGACCAGGCCAAGGGCGATGCCGAGCGCGCGATGTCCCATATCGTGAAGATCGGACCGGCGATCACGCCGGAGAGCTTGCGCGCGTTCGCGGCCGCCCTGCGCAAGAAGCTGCGCAACGGAGACGGCACGTTCGCCCGCGATCAAGTTCGGGCGGTCGCCCAGCGGGTTGAAGTGGTCAGCCGGAAAGAGGTTCGCATTCGCGGCCTGCGGAGCGAACTGATCCGAACGCTAACCGCCGCCTCTGGCGTAAAGGCGGCGGTGCTAGGCGTTCGTGCCTTTGAACCGAAATGGCGCGCCCGGCTGGATTCGAACCAGCGACCACAAGCTTAGAAGGCTCGTGCTCTATCCAACTGAGCTACGGGCGCGTCGGCCCCGATTAGCGCGGATTGCGCGGGCGCGAAACCGCGATCATAGAAGAGCGCATGGGCGAGGGGGACAGTATGCCGAAAGCGGTCGAGGCGCGGGCGCTCGCTTCGGCACATTTCCGCTATTACGATTTCGTGATGGCGGCGTTCGTCGCGATCCTGCTGCTCTCGAACGTGCTCGGCGCGGGCAAGGTGGCGGTGGTCACGCTGCCTTGGCTGGGCGAGCGGCCGTTCGGGGCGGGCATATTGTTCTTCCCGATCTCCTATGTGATCGGCGACGTGCTGACCGAGGTTTACGGCTATGCGCGTGCGCGCCGCGTGATCTGGGCGGGCTTCGTCGCGGTGCTGTTCATGGCGGTGATGGCATGGGTCGTCGTCGCGCTCCCCGCGGCGCCGAGCTGGGGCAACCAGGCCGCCTACGAGGTGATCTTCGGACAGGTGCCGCGGATCGTCTTTGCCTCGGTGATCGCCTTTTGGGCCGGCGAGTTCGTCAATTCCTATGTGCTCGCGCGGATGAAGCTGTGGACCGGCGGGCGCTGGCTGTGGACGCGCACGATCGGCTCGACGGTCGTGGGCGAAGGCGTCGACAGCCTGATTTTCTACCCCGCCGCCTTCCTCGGCGCGATCGGCTTCACGCCGGGCCTCGTGATCACGCTGATCGTCACGCAGTGGCTGCTCAAGGTGGGCTGGGAAGTGGTGCTGACGCCCGTCACCTATGCCGTCGTCGGCTGGCTCAAGCGCAAGGAAGGCGTCGACGTCTTCGACGAGGGAACCGACTTCACGCCGTTCCGGGCGCGGGTGTGAGCGCGGGCGAGACTGTTCGGGCGCTCGAAAGCGCGGAAAGTGAAACAAAAGTCACACGCAGATTTGCCCGCGTGCATCGCACTTGAGCGCGAAGGCGTCGCGAGGGAACGTCAGCAGAACATTGAGATGTAGGACAGCCCTCAGGCGCCGACCGTCTCGAGCAGCCCTTCGAACAGGCGGCGGCCGTCGGTGCCGCCATGCGCTGCCTCGATACGGCGCTCGGGGTGGGGCATCATCCCGAGCACGTTGCCGGCGGCGTTGAGCACGCCCGCGATGTTGCGCGCTGAGCCGTTGAGGTTGGCGGCGTAGCGGAAGGCGACGCGGCCTTCGCCCTCGAGGCGGTCGAGCGTGTCGCCATCGGCGAAATAATTGCCGTCGTGATGGGCGACGGGGAAGGTGACCGTCTCCCCCGCCACATAGCGCGCGGTGAACGCCGATTGCGCGTTCTCGACGGTGAGCGGCGCATCGCGGCAGATGAAATCGAGCGCCTCGTTGCGCATCAGCGCGCCGGGGAGCAGCCCGGTTTCGGTGAGCACCTGGAAGCCGTTGCAGATGCCGAGCACCGGGGTGCCGCGCTCGGCCGCCTCGACGACCGCGCGGACGATCGGCGAGCGCGCCGCGATCGCGCCGCAGCGCAGGTAATCGCCGTAGGAGAAGCCCCCAGGAAGCGCGATCACGCCGAGGCCGGGTGGCAGCTCGGTTTCGCCGTGCCACACCATCGTGGGCGCGACGCCGGTGACGCTTTCGAGCGCGACCGCGATGTCGCGATCGCAGTTCGAGCCCGGGAACACGATGACCGCGGTCTTCATCTCACACGCGCTCCACCCGATAATTCTCGATCACGGTGTTGGCGAGGAGTTTTCGGCACATCTCGTCGACCGCCTCGTCCGATGTGCCGTCGGCGACATCGAGCTCGATCAGCCGGCCTGCGCGCACGTCGTTGACCTCGGTGAAGCCGAGGCTGCCGAGCGCGTGGTGGATGGCCTTGCCCTGCGGATCGAGCACGCCGTTCTTGAGGGTGACGATGATGCGGAGCTTCATGCGCAATCCTGAAAAATCACAGCGGCGGGGACGCGGCCGCTATGGCGGTCCGGGCGCGCATCCGCAAGCTTCATCGCCTGTTTACCAGAATGCGCGATACTCGTCGGCGTGAGTCGTGCGCGGGGGTGTGCGACGGGCGAAAAGGAGCCGGTCATGGCACCGCTCGCGATGGTCCTGTTCATCACCTTGTTCGCATTCGGCGCGAAATATTTCGGCTGGCAGGATCCGGGCGGGCGGATGCAGCTTGCGCTGTTCGCGTCCTTCCTCTTCGGGATCATCTGCGGCTACAAAGTAAAAGGCTGAGCCTGGCCCTTCAGAAATAGCGCACCAGCGTGAACTCGAAGCGGGTGCGGCTGGCGGCGTAGAAGTTGACCGACGAGGCGATCTTCGTCCAGGAAAGGCCGATCTGCGGAGACAGGCCGAACAGCTCGATCTTGCGATTGCCGAGTGTCGTGCGCGCGACGAAGCGCCAATCGCGGCGCGGATCGGCATCGAAGAAGGGCATCGGCGCATCATAGACCGCACGCGACGCGCCCGCGCGCAGCCCGAAGTTGATCCCGAGCGGCATCGCGCCGCCGATCCCGACATTGGCGCCGGCCTCGGTGCTCGAGACCGCAGGATCGTTCAACCAGTCGCGGCGGACGAAGGGGCCGGCAGAGACGAGCAGGGTGGGGGTCAACGCCTGCTCGTACGTGGCATAGAGCCCGCCTTGCCAGCCGCTGTAGCGATCGTCGAACAGCGCGTTGGTGCGTCGTAGATCGAGCTGGAAACCGACGCGGTGGCTGGCATCGAGCGTCTTCTGCGCGCCGAGGCGCGTGCCGACCTGGCGGCTGACCGCATCGCCGCCATACCAGCGCTGCGCGCCGACGGCTTCGAGCGAGACGCGGGTCTTGTCGGTGAGCGCATATTCGGCGCCGGTCGCGGCCTGAGCGACATAATCGTCGAAATCGTCGCCCGAATAGTTGGTGCCGTTGCCGTCCACATCGGCGAGGATCGTGAGGCGATCGGCGGCGGGAAGCCGCAGCCGCGCGGAGACCTGCGCGGTCTCGCCGATCCCCGATTTGGCGCGGGCGCGATCGTCGAGCTCGATCGGGATCGGCGTGTTGCCGAGGTTGACCGTGATCGTGTCGAGGCTGGTCGCGTTGTTGATGTTGGTATCGGGTGCCAGGCCGACGCTGATGTCGAGCTGCCACGGCCGCTGGGCGCGGATCGTATCGCGGACGGTGCGGATCGTGCGGAGCACCTCGGGCGGAAGCTCCTCGTCCTGTTCGGCGATCGCGAACTGGCGGTCGGCCGCGCCGGGCTTGTGGAGCGCGAGCATCGCCTTGGCAAGTGCGAGGCGGACGCCGGTCTGGCCGGGATCGTCGGAAAGAATTGCGCGATACTGCTTTGCGGCCTCGCCCGGATGCCCGGTCTCGGCGGCGATATAACCGGTGAGAAAGCGGCTCTGCATCCGAAAGTCGGGCGCCTGGCCCAAAGCGGCGACGAGCGGCCTGGCCTCGTCGAACCGCCGCGCGCGCACCAGCCGCTCGGCAGCGGCCTGGAGCTGCTGCGGGGTCAGCCGGATATGGCAGGCGCCGTCGTTGCAGTCGGGCGCTGACTGCGCGGCTGCGGGCGCTGCGACGCTGGCTGTCGCCAGCGCTGCCGCGACGGCGACCGAATTCCACCACATCGAACGCGCCCCCCAGCGGCTCGGCGATTACTGGGCGGCGCCGGTGAACGCGCCGTGGATGTCGACGCGTTGATCGGGAATGCCGCCGACGATGCGGAAGTTGCCGCCGAGCTCCGCTGCGTTGGGGCCGTAAAACTGACCATCGATCGAACTGGCGCCCGCAGCGCTGGTATCCGGGTTCACCGAGGTGAAGTCGATCGAGATATTCTCTTGCGGAGTCTTGAAGCTTGCGGAGGAGAATTCGCCCGCAAAGCCGGCGTTCAGACCCTCGAGCGTCGCGGTGCCGGCCGCCGTGAAGGTGGAACCCGACGGGATATTCAGCGCCAGATCGCCGACGGCCGTGTCGTCCTTAAAGGCTGGCCCGACCACTCCCGAAACGTTGAGATCGACTGTCGAGTTGCCAAAATCGACGTCCACGGTGCTCGAGCCGGAGATCCATTGGAAGATCGGGAGCGCACCGCCCAAGTCATAGTCCTGGTTGGTCATCGTGGCCATGAAGTCGCCTTCGTAATGGCCGCTGCCTTTGATCGGCACCTGGAGATAGGAGGTCGGATTGCCGAAGACCATCGCGCCGTGTTCGGTGAGGTCGGTGTTGGCGTCCTCGAAGCGGTAAACAAAGCCGGCCAGCGTGACGTATTTGGTCGTGGTTCCTGGACGCTGGTAGAAGAATTCGCCCCTGTCGAAGCTTCCTTGACTGCTGTTGTCAACGTGGAGATAGTTGAACCCGTCCCAGTTGGGCACTTCGTAGATGGGCCGTGCGCCGTTGTCGGAATCGGTCCGATGCGCCGGGTCCTGGAAGCGAATGTTTCGCGACAAACCGGCCTTCGAGTCGCTGAGAACCAACTCGAAGACGCCGTCTCGCGGGTCATAGGTGATGGTCCCGCTCGGACCACCGGGCGTGCTCGCATTGCCCTGGTACAAGATGCCGCCGCTTTCCTTATCAATTTTGATCGATTGGAAGCTACCCAAGGCATTGAAGGTGGTCTCGGTCGCGACGTCGAGGAATTGCGCGGGCTCTTGTCCACTTGGCGTCGGCGTATCGCCGAAACCCCCACCATTTCCTGCAGGCGGCGAGACCGTGCCCAGCGAATTGACCGAGCCGCCGCCGCCGCATGCAGCGAGCGACAGGAGCGGAAGCGAAAGCAATGCGAGCGTGCCGCGCATGGGAAGTCCCTTTTCCTGATTCCCCGACGAATTCA
This sequence comes from uncultured Sphingomonadaceae bacterium, assembly GCA_946479505.1. Next base: position 25,337 of record CAMLGC010000022.1, on the reverse strand, counting down.
GTGCGGGATAGGGAAAAGGGGTTAACGGCGGCTAAAGAGGGCGCGCCATCGCGTCAGTCTGGTCGCGCCATGCATCGGGGACAATGCAGATGCAAATCTCTTCGTCGTGCCGGACGGGTTCCGGTATCCAACCTTCCACGAATCTTGGCGTTTGAGGCACGTTGGACCCCGGAGCAAGTCCGGGGTGACGGAGGCTGCGAGCGCAGAGACCCTATTTCCCCCGGCGCTTGCGGTGCTTCTCGAGATCGAGCACCGCGCCCGCATCCGTGCCTTCGGGAAGCAGCCCCAGGCGGCGCGCGACCTCCTGATAGGCCTCGACCTCGCCGCCGAGATCGCGGCGGAAGCGATCCTTGTCGAGCTTCTCGTTCGATTCGATATCCCAGAGCCGGCAGCCGTCGGGGCTGATCTCGTCGGCGAGGATGATGCGCGCGTAGTCATTGTCCCAGATGCGGCCGAATTCGAGCTTGAAGTCGACCAGCCGGATGCCGACGCCGGCGAACAGGCCGCACAGGAAATCGTTGGTGCGGATCGCGAGGTCGGCGATGTCGTGCATCTCCTCCTGGCTCGCCCAGCCGAAGCAGGCGATGTGCTCGTCGGTGATCATCGGATCGCCGAGCGCGTCGTCCTTGTAATAATATTCGATGATCGTGCGCGGCAGCTGGGTGCCTTCCTCGACCCCGAGGCGCTTGGCCAGACTACCCGCGACGACGTTGCGCACCACCACCTCGATCGGCACGATCTCGACCTGGCGGATCAGCTGCTCGCGCATGTTCAGGCGGCGGATGAAGTGCGTCGGCACGCCGATATGGCCGAGCAGCGTGAAGATGTGCTCGGAAATACGGTTGTTGAGCACGCCCTTGCCGCTGATCGTGCCCTTTTTCTGGGCGTTGAACGCGGTCGCGTCGTCCTTGAAATACTGGATCAGCGTGCCGGGCTCCGGCCCTTCGTAGAGGATCTTGGCCTTGCCCTCGTAGATCTGGCGGCGGCGTGGCATCGCTTACCCCTGAAAAAAGCGGCCCCGGCGGCGCGGAATGCGAGGACTCGCGCGGGCCGGGGCGGGAATGCGCCGCGCTATATCGGATGGGGGGCGGGGGCGCAATGCGGCCTCTTCACCCCCCTTCAGGGAGGGAGGTGGCGCTCAGAACCGATTGTCCCGCGGGAAGCCCGTAGGCGGCATCCGGCCGGCGGCGCCGCGGGCGGTGCGCCAGGGGGTCATGTCGGGTTCGGTGCGGGTGCGGCCGGTGTCGCCGCCCATCGTCCAGGAGAGACCCTCGGCGAAGGCGAAGGTGGTCGCGTCCGACAGGCCGCCGTCGCGGTAGCGCTGGAGCTGGACGCCCTGGCCGCGCGACAATTCCGCGAGTTCGGTGAGCGGGAAGACGAGGAGTTTGCGGTTGTCGCCGACCGCACCGACGTAATCGTGGGCCGCGTCGATCGGCTTGACGAGCGCGAGCTTCGCCCCCTTTCGCGGCGCCACCACCGTCTTGCCCCTGCGCGTTTCGGCGAGCACGTCGGCTGTCTTGACGACGAAACCCCGGCCGTCGCTCGCGGCGACGAGCAGGCGGTCCGAGGCGCTCGCGGGGAGCAAGGCCACGATCTCCTGGTCGCCCTCGATATCGATCATCAGCCGTACCGGCTCGCCGAAGCCGCGGCCGCCCGGCAGCTTGTCGGCGCCGAGCGTGTAGAAACGCCCGCTCTCGACCGCGAGCAGCAGCTTGTCGGTGGTCTGCGCGTGGAAGGCGAAGGCGGGGCCGTCGCCCTCCTTGAACTTGAGCGTATCGGCCGAAGCGAGATCAGTATGGCCCTTCATCGCGCGAATCCAGCCGCGCTGCGACATGAGCACGGTGATCGGCTCGCGGTCGATCATCGCCTCGAGCGGAATCTCGCGCGCCGGCGCCGCTTCCTCGATGCGTGTGCGGCGTTTGCCGAGTGAAGTCTCGGGGCCGTAGCGGTCGCGGATTTTGGTGAGGTCGCGCTTGAGGCGCGTGCGCTGGCGGGCGTCACTGCCGAGGAGCTGTTCGAGATCGGCGCGTTCTTTTTCGAGTGCGTCCTTCTCCTTGCGCAGCTCCATCTCCTCGAGCTTGCGCAACGACCGCAGCCGCATGTTGAGGATGGCCTCGGCCTGACGGTCGGTCAACGCGAACTCGGCGATCATCACCGGCTTGGGCTCGTCCTCGGTGCGGATGATCGCGATCACGCGGTCGAGGTTCAAGAAGGCAATGATATAGCCCGCGACCAGCTCCAAGCGATCGGCGATCTTGTCGAGCCGGTGCTGCGAACGGCGCTGAAGCACGATGAACTGGTGCTCGACCCAAGCGGCAAGCGCCTCACGCAGGCTCATCACGCGCGGCGTGCGGGTGGCGTCGAGCACGTTCAGGTTGAGCGAGACGCGCGTTTCGAAATCGGTGAGACGGAAGAGCGACTCCATCAGCAATTCGGGATCGACCGTGCGGCTGCGCGGCTCGATCACGATGCGGATTTCGGCGTCGGATTCGTCGCGGACGTCGGCGAGGATCGGGAGCTTCTTGTCGTTGATGAGCGCCGCGGTCTGCTCGATCAGCTTCGATTTCTGGATGCCGTAAGGGATCTGGTCGATCACCGCGATCCAGGTGCCGCGGCCCTGATCCTCGATATGCCACGTCGCGCGCACGCGGAATGCGCCGCGGCCGGTGGCATAGGCTTCGGCGATGGCGTCGGCGCTGTCCACGATTTGGCCGCCGGTGGGGAGATCGGGCCCCTTGACGTGCTCGAGCACCTGCGCGTCGGTCGCCTTGGGCTGGTCGATCAGCATCATGGCGGCGTCGAGCAGTTCGGCGGCGTTGTGCGGCGGGATCGAGGTCGCCATGCCGACCGCGATGCCGCTCGCGCCGTTGGCGAGCAGGTTGGGAAAGGCGCCGGGGAAGAGCTCGGGCTCCTCCTCCTCGCCGTTATAGGTCGGGCGGAAATCGGTCGCGTTCTCGTCGAGCCCGTCCATCAGGTCGATCGCGACCTGCGTCAGCCGGGCCTCGGTATAGCGGTAGGCGGCGGCGTTATCGCCGTCGATATTGCCGAAATTGCCCTGACCATCGACGAGCGGATAGCGCAGCGCGAAATCCTGCGCGAGGCGGACCATCGCGTCATAGACCGACTGGTCCCCGTGCGGGTGGTATTTGCCGATCACGTCGCCGACGACGCGCGCGCACTTCTTGTAGCCCTGGCTCGGATCGAGGCGGAGCAGCCGCATCGCCCAGAGCAGCCGCCGATGGACGGGCTTCAACCCGTCGCGCACATCGGGAAGCGACCGCGCGGTGATCGTCGACAGCGCATAGACGAGATAGCGTTCGCTGAGCGCGGAATCGAACGGCGCGTCGAGGATGCCGATCGGCGGGTTGTCGGAAAGGTCGGTAGCCATCACGCGTCCGGTTAGCAGGGCGGCGGTGGGGGCGCTACTGGCCAGCTATACCGGGCTCGGCAAATCCCGCGCGAGCTCCGCGATCAGCCATTCGCGGAAGCGCTTGATCTTGGGAACGTTGCGCCGGTGCTCGGGATAGACGAGCCAATAGGCGTAGCCGCGTGTCGCGACCTGCTCGAAGGGGCGCACCAGCCGCCCCTCGGCAAGGTCGTTGCGCCAGAAGAAGGGCGTGAGCATCGCGACGCCCTGGCTCGCCATCGCGGCATGCCCCTCGTGCGCTTGCGAATCGAGCCGTACGCCGACGCGCGGCGGGCCCGGCGGCACGTCCACACCCGCCTCGCGCAGCCAGTGCGGCCACCATGGATCGTGGCCGCTGATCTGCGGCGCGTCGAGCAGGTCGGCGGGGACGGCGAGCGGATGGCGGGCAAGGAAATGGGGGCTGCACATCGGCGTGAAGTCGATCGCGATGAGCTTGTCCTGCGCGAGATCGGGCCAGGGGCCGCGGCCCGCGCGGATAGCGCAATCGACGTCGGAGGAGGCGAAATCGACCACGACGTCGCTGGTGAGCAGCCGCACTGCCGTGCAGGGGTTCGCCATCTGGAACGCGCCCAGCCGCCAGGCGAGCCAGCTATTGGCGAAGGTGTTCGACGTCGAGACGGTGAGCAGGCCCTCGTCCTCGGCGCGCAGGTCCGCGAACGCGCTGTCGATCGCGTCGAACGCGCGGGAGACCGGCGCGGCGGCCCGGCGGCCCGCCTCGGTGAGCGTCACCCGGCGCCTTTCGCGGCGGAAGAGCGGCACGCCCAAACGTTCTTCGAGCAGCTTGACCTGATAGCTGACCGCGGCCTGCGTCATGCCGAGCTCGGCGGCGGCGGCGGTGAAATTCTCGTGCCGGGCGGCAGCCTCGAAAACGCGGACGGCGGCGAGCGGGGGGAGCGTGCGCATCGCTCAATTCATAAGCAGAGCTTGTTACGTGTGTCTAACGATTTGTTGGCGGGCGGCTGCGGGGAGGAAGATATGGGCCGGGTACCCAATGATGCTCCTGAAGAAAGGATCACGGCCATGAACCACGATTTCTACAGCCCGATGTGGACCCAGTATCGCGGCCAGTTCGCCGAGAATGTCGCGGCGATCGCGAAGACGGTCGCCGGCGCGATCGATCAGGCGTTCGGTGCCCTCCATGCGCATCAGTTCGACGCGCCGTGGCGGCAGCAGACATGCGAGACGCGGTTCTCCACCTTCCGGTGACGGTTGGCGGACTGGCGCGAGCGGGGTAGGGGAGGGGCATGATCCGATCGATCGTGCCCCTTCTCGCATTGACGGCCTGCTCGATGACCACGCCTCCGCCCGCTCCCGCCCCGGCGCCGCACGCGCTGATGACGTGGGGCGACCTCACGAGCCGGCCGCGGCCCGAGCCGAACGCGACCGTGCCCTATGGCGACGGGCAGATGCAGAAGGTGGACGTGTGGGTGCCCGACGGCGCCGGTCCCTTTCCGACCGTGTTGATGGTGCATGGCGGCTGCTGGACGACAGCGATCGCCGACCGCTCGCTGATGGACTGGATCGCGGCCGACCTTCGCGATGCGGGCTATGCCGTGTGGAACATCGACTATCGTGGGGTCGATCGCGAGGGCGGGGGGTATCCGGGGACGTTCCTCGACGTCGAGAAGGCGGCCGATGCGCTGCGGCACAATGCCGCGCGCTTTCATCTGAAGACGGACCGCATCGTCGCGATCGGGCATTCGGCGGGCGGTCACCTCGCCTTGTGGCTCGCCGGGCGGCACAACCTGCCTGAAAACAGCCCGCTCGCGGGCGGCGATCCAATCCGGATCGATCACGTGATCTCGCTCGGCGGCCTGCCCGATCTCGAGGCGACCGCGGCGAGCCCAGACAATGGCTGCGGCACCGAGGTGGTCGGGCAGCTCATCGGCCCGGCGACGCCGGAGCATCCCGATCCCTATGCCGATACCTCGGCGACGCGCCTCCTGCCGCTTGGTGTGCCGCAGGACCTGGTCAACGGGCGCAACGACAAGATCATCCCGCTGCGGCTCGGCACCTCCTATGTCGGGAAGGCAAAAGCGGCGGGGGATATCGCGGCGCTCCACGTGGTCGATCATACCGGACACGTCGAGCTGATCGCACCCGACAGCGCCGCCTGGGCCGAGGCGAAGCGGCTGATCGCGGCGGCATTCGAATGATGACACGCGACGAGGCGCGCGCGCGCGACGCCGCCGATCCGTTGCGCGGGCTCCGCGAGCGGTTCGATCTGCCCGAGGGCGTGATCTATCTCGACGGCAATTCGCTCGGCCCGCTCCCGCGCGCAACCCGGCGCACGCTCGACGATGTCGTGCGCCGCCAATGGGGCGAGCGACTGATCCGGAGCTGGAACGAGGGCTGGATCGAGGCGCCGCAGCGGATCGGCGACAAGATCGCACGGCTGATCGGCGCGAGGCCGGGCGAGGTCATCGTCGCCGATTCGACCTCGGCCAATCTTTTCAAGCTGCTCGTCGCCGCACTGCGGCGCGATCCCGCGCGCACGACGATCGTCAGCGAGACGGGCAATTTCCACACCGATCTCCACATCGCCCAAGGCGCGGCGGGGTGCGTGCCCGGCGGACGGCTGAAGGCGGTGCCGCGCGGTGAACTCGCGCAGGCGCTCGGCGACGACACCGCGGTGCTGTTGCTCACCCATGTCCACTACAAGACCGCCGAGCGCTTCGACATGGCGGCGTGGACGGCGCGCGCGCACGACGCGGGCGCGCTGGTGCTGTGGGACCTCAGCCATTCGGCGGGCGCCGTGGCGGTCGATCTCGACGGTGCCGGCGCCGATCTCGCGGTCGGCTGCGGGTACAAATATCTCAATGGCGGCCCCGGCGCGCCCGCCTTCCTCTATGTCGCCGCACGGCTTCAGGAAGAGCTCGCCAATCCGCTCTCGGGCTGGATGGGCCATGCCGCGCCGTTCGCGTTTGAAGACGGTTATCGGCCGGCATCGGGAATCCGGCGCTGGCTTACGGGCACGCCCGCAATCCTGGGGTTGGCGACGCTCGAAACCGGCGTCGAGCTGATGCTCGAGGCGGACCAGGCGGCGATCGAGGCGAAGAGCGCAGGCCTGTTCGATGTTCTCGCGAAAGCCGGCGATGCGCTCGGCCTTGACTGCGTCACCCCGCTCGATCCTGCCGCGCGCGGCAGCCATGTCAGCTTCCGCCATCCGCACGCCTACGCGATCTGCCAGGCGCTGATCGAGCGCGGGGTGATCGGCGATTTCCGTGATCCCGACATCGTCCGTTTCGGGCTGACGCCGCTCTATCTCGGCTTCGAGGACGTGGTTCGTGCCGGCATGATCCTCACCGACCTGCTCGAGAACGGCGCGTGGCGTGCGCCGCGCTTTGCCGTCCGGCAGGCGGTGACCTGAAGGTACGCTTTAGCTCCCGTTAACCCCGTCCCCCTAAGCGCCGGAACAATGGCGCTAGAAAAGCTCCAGCGCGCGGGGGACGCACCGGATCGGAACGGAGGGGAGACCACTCCGCCGCCGGAGGAGACCGCGCGTCGGCTCGATCTGCTGCCGATCCCGGCGGCGCTCGTCGTGCGCGACGGCGCGGTGCTCGGCATCGAGGCTGCCAATCACGCCTTTCGCGAGGCCGGGCTCGAAACCGAATGCGGGCGCCCATCCTTTCTCGACGCGCTGCATGCCGAAATCGACGCCTTCCTGGCATCGGAAACCGACCAGGTGGCGATCGCCTGGCAGGCGGGCGATGCGGTGGAATGCCGACACTATCACGTCACGCTGGCGCGCGCATGGCATTATGGCGGCTGCCGCTGCCTCGCAACGCTGATCGATCAGACCGCCGAAGTGCGCACGCAGCAGCATCTGCGCCGCGAGATGCTGACCGATAGCCTGTCGGGTCTTCCCAATCGTGCCGGATTTTCCGATCGGCTGGAGGCGATGCTCAGCGCGGGCAAGGCGACGTCGTGCGCAGTGCTGGTGATCGATCTGGACCGGTTCAGCCGCGTCAATGCCTGCCTGGGCGCGCTCGCGGGCGACGAATTGCTCATCACGGTCGCGCGCCGGATCAAGGGCGCGTTGCGCGCGCGCGACACGCTCGCGCGGATCGGCGGCGACGAGTTTGGTATCCTGATGACGATCGACGACGACCCCGAAGAGGCCGATCGTGTTGCCGCGCGCATTCGCGAGGCGCTCGCAACGCCTTTCCGGCTTTCCGATCTCGAATTCCACATCGATTGCGCGATCGGCGTCGCGTTCGGCGCCGAGGGACTCGAAGACCCGGACGTCCTGATTCGCCACGCTCAGTTCGCGGTCAAGCGCTCCAAGACCAGCGGCGAGGTCGAGGCGTATCAGCCGCGGGCGCTGACGCTCGCGCATGCACAGTTCGAAATGGAGACCGCGCTTCGCCGCGCGCTCGACAGCGAAGGCCTGCGGCTTACCTTCCAGCCGATCTGCGATCTCGCGACCGGCAAGATCGTCGCCTTCGAATCGCTCGCGCGCTGGACCGACGAGGCAGGCGTCATCCACCCGCCGTCGGAATTCATCCCGGTCGCCGAGGAATCGGGGCTGATCGTCCCGCTCGGGCGCTGGGCGATCGCAACCGCCGCGGCGACGCTGGCGAAATGGGATGCGCGTGCCGGCGGGAATTGCGGGGTGCGCGTGGCGGTCAACCTGTCGGCGATTCAGCTTCAGCGCGACAATATCGCTCCGGTGGTCGAAGAGGCGCTCGGGGCGGCGGGGCTCGCCGGCGACCGCGTCACGCTCGAGCTCACCGAAAGCGCGCTCATCACCGATCCCGATCGGATTGCGCGAGCGATGCACGCCCTGAAGGATCTCGGCTGCACGCTGGCGATGGACGATTTCGGCACCGGCTATTCGAACCTCGCCTTCCTGCAGAAGCTGCCGATCGACGTGCTCAAGATCGATCAGACGTTCGTTACCCACATGCTTGCCGACCGTGACAAGGTGGCCATCGTGCGCGCGATCCTGAGCCTCGCGCAGGCGTTGGGCATGGGAACCACCGCCGAGGGGGTCGAGACCAACGAGCTTGCGCAGACGCTGGCGGCGTTGGGCTGCACCTATGCGCAGGGCTACGTTTATGCCAAGCCGCTGGAGCCGGACGCGGCCTATGCGCTTCTCGTTTCGCGCAACCATCCTTCCGCAGCCTGATCGGCGAGCGCCTCGACGCGTTCGGCAGGCGGAAACCCCTCGGCGATCCAGCGGCGCTCGATCTCGCGGAGCAACCGCGCGACGTCGGGACCGACCTCGACGCCGCGGCGCACGAGCGCGCCGCCGCCGACCGGCAGGCGTGGCGGCGTCCAGCGAGCGATCCGCGCCGCCTCGTCCGGCTCGCCTGCGAGCAGCAGCGCATCGACAGCGCCATTGGTGCCGCGGCGATAGGCGAGGCCCTCGGCGGTGGTCTCGTCGATTGGTGTCAGCGCGCAGCCAAGCCTTCTGCGTTCGACATTGGACAGCTTGAGCCGCGCCGCGATCGCATCTGCCGCGGCGGCATCCTGCGGCAGCAGAGCGGCAAGGCGCCGAATGGCGTCGGGCGCGATCGCCGCTGCCTCCTCGGCGTTCGCCAACCGAGCGAGCCGGTCGACACCGTCGGCGGTAATTTCGGGGACGATCGGAGCGAAAATGCCGCGGTCGAGCATCAACCGGACCACCGGGATCGCGCTTTTCGCGACCAGCAGCTTCCTGAGCTCCGTCGCGATCCGCTCGCGCGAGAGCGCCATCAGGTCGTTGGCGCGCGCGGCGCAAGCGTCGAGCCCCGCCGCATCGGGGGCATCGCCGAAGCGCGCGTGGAAGCGGAAATAGCGCAGGATGCGAAGGTGGTCCTCGGCGATACGCTGTAGGGGATCGCCGATGAAGCGCACGCGCCGCGCGGCCAGATCGTCGAGCCCGCTGAAATAATCGAAAACGTCGCCCGTCGAGGGATCGGCGTAAAGCGCATTTATCGTGAAATCGCGCCGCGCGGCATCCTCGCGCCAGTCGCCGCTATACTCGACGATCGCGTGGCGGCCGTCGGTCGAGACGTCGCGGCGCAGCGTCGTCACCTCGACCGGCGCACCGGCGAGCACCGCGGTGACGGTGCCGTGCGCGAGGCCGGTGGGCACCGCCTTGATGCTGGCGGTTTCGAGCCGGGCGAGTACCTCCTGGGGCGTGAGCCGGGTCGCAAGATCCACATCGGCAACCTCGATCCCGAGCAGGGTGTCGCGAACCGCGCCGCCAACGATGCGCGTCTCGCCCTCGGCCGCGCCAAGAATTTCGGCGAGGTGCGCGAGGCCTTCGCGCCGGCGCCATGCCGCGTCGGGAAGGATCATGCGGTCCATCTCAGCCGCCTAGACAGGTTGACGATCATTGCGGCCGTGGCGCCCCAGATGCGGCGGCCGTCCCAGCCAATCTCGTAATAATGGCGGTCGCGGCCCTGCCATTCGACCGTGGCCTCGACGTGGTTCGTGCTGTCGAGCAGGAAGGCGAGCGGGACCTCGAACACCGCGGCGACCTCCGCCTCGTGGGGCACGAGCGCGAGATTCGGGGGCACGACACCGACGATCGGCGTCACCTCGAATCCGGTGATCGTGCGATAGCGGTCGGCAGGGCCGATCACGGTGACGCACGATCGCGGCAGCCCGATCTCCTCCTCGGCCTCGCGCAGCGCAGCGGCGGCGGCATCGATATCGCCGGGATCGATCCGGCCGCCCGGAAAGGCGATCTGCCCGGCATGGCGCGAAAGCGTATCGGTGCGCTGCGTCAGGATCACGCCGGGCTCCGCCCGATCGGTCACGGGGACGAGAACCGCCGCCGGGAAACCGGTCGCGCGCGTATCGTCGAGCGGGAGCTCGTCGCGCTCGTCGCCGGTGAGCAGCACGAGTTGATCGTGCGGGTGCGCCAGCGCGGTGCGCAGGCGGTCGACCAACGTCATGCCGCGTCCAGCGCGAAGAACGCGCCATCGCTCCACACGCCGGCCGGGCGCGCGTCGGAGGCGAGTGCGCGTTCGGCCAGCTCGTAGAAGACGGGACGGGCGACCAGCGCCTCCAGCCCCCCGCGAACATGGAGATAGGGCCGCGGGCCGCCTGCGGTGTGAACGAGGCGCAGCGGATGGTCGGGGCCGGCAGCGACCATCTCGCCGGTGTTGAGGCGAAAGGCGAGCCGTGCCGCCTCGTCGTCGCCCTCGGCCTTCATCTCGACCGCCACAAACGGCGCATCCTCCACCTCGATGCCGAGTTTCTCGGCGGGCGTTACCAGCACGAAGCTGCCGTCGGGCTCTCGGCGCAGGATCGTGGAGAAGAGCCGGACAAGTTCGGGGCGGCCGATCGGGCTGCCCTCGTGGAACCACGTGCCGTCGGCGGCGATCCGCATTCCGCTAGGGCCGCAATGCGTGGGGTGCCATTGCTCGACGGGCGGCAGCGACCGCGCGCGACGTGCGATATCGTCGAGCGAGAGCGTCGCGAAATCGGGTGGGGCAGGCATCGGCATCGGCCGCACGGGTAGGCGAGCGGCGCGGATGCGTAAAGCTGCTCAGCCGCGGGCAGGCCCGAGCAACCCCGGCACGTCGGGAATATGCGGCCCGCGCGCGAGCAGCCGCGCGCGCTCGACCGGGCCGGGTACGCGCCATTGCCCCGTACGATCGGCGGTGAAGCCGAAGAAGCGGCCGTAATATTCCGGGTCGCCGATCAGCATCAGCCGGTCGGCGTCGTCTCCGGCCTCGGCGGCGGCGAGCATGTGCTCCATCAATCGGTGGCCGAGCCCGTGATTCTGGAGCGGCGGGTCGACCGCGACCGGCCCCACCATCACCAGTGGCCAGCCGCCACCGTCATCGCCCGAAAGCCGCACCGGCCAGCACTGGATCGTGCCCGCGAGCACGTCGCCGTCGGCGAGCGCGAAGCTCAATGCGCCGATCGGCGTGGTCCCGGCGCGCACGCTGTACGCCGTGCGTCCGTGCCGGTCGGTTCCGAACGCACGATCGAGCAGGCGCTCGACGGCGTTCGGATCGATCTCGGCAATGGGCACGAACGTGAGCATCGGCGGTCCTTGAAGCCGCCGGTGCGATGGACGGCGGGGGCGGCGCGCTTTAGCTTCGTGTCGCGCCCATGCAAGGGCGAATCGGCGGAAGGGCAGAGGAGAGCGGCGGTGAAACTCTATGATGCCGAATGGGCGCCGAGCCCGCGCCGCGTGCGCATCTTCCTCGCCGAGAAGGGCATCACCGTCGAGCGCGTCCCGATCGATCTTCGAAAGGGGGAGCAGCTCGCCGACCCCTATCTCGCAATCAACCCGCGCGGCGCCGTGCCCGCGCTCGAGCTCGACGATGGCGAGGTGATCTGCGAATCGGCCGCGATCTGTCGGTATTTCGAGGCGCTTCATCCCGATCCGCCGCTGTTCGGCAGCAGCCCGATCGAAATCGCGCGAATCGAATCGTGGACGCGGCGGATCGAGAATGACGGCTATGCGGCCGCGGTTTACACCTTCCGCAACAGCCATTCCGCGTTCGAGGACCGCGGCGCACCGGGCAAATGGCCGCCCATCCCGCAAATCCCCGAGCTCGCGACGCGCGGCGCGATCATGTGGGAAGCGTTCGTCGAAGGACTGGACGGCAGGTTAGGCGAAACCAAGTGGATCGCCGGAGGCACCTACAGCTTCGCCGATATTACGGCGCTGGTCGCGATCGATTTCGCGCGTGCGGCGCGGCTGGCGGCGCCCGACGCGTGCGGCAACATCACGCGCTGGCACCAAGCCGCTTCGGCGCGACCGAGCGCGTCGGCCTGAGTTGCCGTTTGGCACCGCGGGTCCTAAAGGCGCCGCCATGCCGCGCGACCGCCTTCAGCTCGACGTCCACGATCTCGAAGTGCCGGTGCTGACCGGCATCTATTCGGAGGAAACGCATCTTCCGCAGCCGCTGCGCATCTCGCTGAGCGTCGAGTTGGACTGCCCCGACCGATTCGCGCCTGATACGGCGCTTTCCGAATCGAAGAACTATCTCGACCTCAAGCGCGCCGCGACGATGCTGCCCGAGGGGCAGCACTTCACGCTGATCGAGGGCGTGGCGGACCATATCGCCGAAACGCTGTTCCTCCAGGATTCCCGCGTGCAGCGTGTCGAGATCAAGATCGTCAAACTGGCGATCGCCGAGGCGGGCGAATCGATCGGAATTACGCTGGTGCGCCACCGGAACTGAGGGCCCTCAATAAGCGTGGCTCCGGTCGCACGGGCCGAGCGAGCGCAGCACGAAGCGGTAATCCTCGCGCGCGATACGGGCATTTGCGGGATCGGCCGCGTCGAGGCTCGATTCGGGCAGCTCGGCGGGAAGCGCGCAGGCGAGGCGATACCACAATAATGTGTTGGGCGCGGGCGGCGCCGCGGCCGCATCGACGATTTCGCTCAACGCGACCGCCCATCTTTTCTGCTGACCGGGCCGGCTCAGGATGCTGAGCGAAACCGGGCTGCCGTCGGCGGTCGAAAGGAAGATCTGCGTCTCGCCCTCGCCGGGAAGCGAGCCGGGCACGTGGAAGGCGTTGCCCACCCCGGTGATGATTGGTGGCGCATCGGGGGCGACCGCCTCGCGTGCGATCTGGCGCACGAGCGCGTCGGCCGCCGGCGACCAGGGCCGCTGCGCATCGGGCGCGACGAGTTGGAGCTGGCTCGGCCGATTCGCGACCGGTCGCGCGAACAGCAGCACCCGCAGGCGCTTCAGTCGCGGCGTATCGCCCTGCGAATCGATCGGCACGTCGACCAGATAGCCGACCTGTTTGGGGATCCCCGCCGTGCCGCGGATGAGCGCGATTACATCGGCATTGACGTAGAATCGCGCCATGCCGGGAGCGACGCCGAACGCCTCCTCGCCCTTGATGCGCACCACGCTGTCGATCGTCGCGTCGACGATCAGCGGCGCGGTCAGGACAAGCTCGGCGAGATCGGCGTAGCGCGGACCCGGCGACAGCGTTTGCGCAGCGGGTGCAAAGCTTTGTCCGGAAACGGGACCGGCGAGGAGGGCAGGCGCCGACAACGCCGCCAGTGCGATTTTGGGAACGTAGAGCATGGCTCCCGCGTTAAGCGATATCACCGTTTCTATACAGAAATAATTCTGCCACGCTTCGATTGAACGTTTATTGCGTAAGACAGGGCGTTGCGTCTAGCGATCGGTGTCGGTAGAGACTCGCGATCCGCGCCGGGCTGGTCTAGCCTGACGGGGCTCGTCGGCCTACGGAATCGAACAATGAAGAGCCGTGTCCGTCGAACGGGATTGAGGGAGTGTCGTTTCTGAATGGCCTACGCTGATAGGAATATGAGCGGTAATCGGGTGGTGGCGCTGGTGATCGTCGGCCTCATCCACGTCGCGCTCGGCTATGCCTTCGTTACCGGCCTGGCGTATCAATACGTCAAGAAGGTTTCGGAGAAGTTGAACACGTTCGACGTCGAACCGCCACCGCCGCCGCCGCCGGACGAGCCGCCGCCGCCGCCGCCGCCCGACCAGCCGCTGACGCCGCCACCGGTCGTGTCGCCGCCGCCGATCGTGCGCACGCCGACGCCGCCGCCGGTCATCATGAACACGGTGCCGACGCCGCCGAAGGTCTATGCGCCCACGGTGATCGCCGTGCCGCCTGCGCCGCCTGCGCCGCCGCCGCCGCATGTCGACAAGTCGGCCGAGCTCAGGGGTAATCCGGGCCGGTTCTTCGGACGCGACAACTATCCGCCCGCCGCCGTGCGTGCCGGTGCGGAGGGCCGCGTGGTCGCGCGGCTGACAGTCGGCACCGACGGACGCGTGTCGAGCTGCACCGTCACCTCGTCGAGCGGCAACGACGATCTCGATGAGACGACGTGCAACATCGCCCGGCGCAAGGTGAAGTTCTCGCCGGCGAAGGATCAGAATGGAAACCCCATTCAGTCTACCTATCCGCTGTCGGTGAGGTGGGTGCTCGAATGATGCCCCGTCCCGGGGGCGACGCCGAAAGGGCTCGGTTCCGGGACGACGATTATCCGCCGTATTTCATTGCTTGAAGGAATCCACCAAATGCTCATCACCATTCTTGCCGCCGGCACGGCCGCCCCGCAGGGGGAGAATCCGTACGGCCTCGTCCAGGCGCTCCAGCAGGGCGGCCTCATTGCCCAGACCGTGTTCGGCATTCTCGTGCTGATGTCGATCGTCTCGTTCTACATCCTGTTCACGAAGCTGTTCGAACAGCAGAAGATCATGAACCAGGCCAAGCGCGTCCGTCAGAGCTTCTGGAATTCGGCGAACATGCACGAGGCCGCGGCCAAGCTCGACAAGAACTCGGCCTACCGCCAGGTCGTCGACGACGGCCTTGCCGCGCAGGACCAGCACGGTCGGCTGACCGACCCGGTCGAGGCGCATGACTGGTTGCACGGCTCGCTCGCGCGCTCGGAAGCGGCGATCAACTCGAAGCTCAACGCCGGCCTCGCCTTCCTGGCGACGGTGGGCGCGACCGCACCGTTCATCGGGCTGTTCGGTACCGTCATCGGTATCTATCGCGCGCTCATCCGGATCGGCTCGAGCGGACAGGCGTCGATCGACGCCGTTGCCGGCCCGGTCGGTGAGGCGCTCATCATGACCGCGCTCGGCCTCGCGGTCGCGGTGCCGGCGGTGCTCGCGTACAACTGGCTCCAGCGCCGCAACAAGTCGATCGCGGAAGACCTGTCGGCCTTCTCGAACGACGTGCTCGGCTTCCTGGCATCGGGCGGTGCGGTGAAGCCGACCACGACGACC
Organism: uncultured Sphingomonadaceae bacterium; assembly: GCA_946479505.1. The sequence goes on along the minus strand of CAMLGC010000022.1, from coordinate 10,223 downwards.
CCGACCAAGGCGTCGACCGCCGCGGCAAGCAAGCCGACCGCGACCGCGGGGGCTGCGGCCGGGGTGCAGAAGCGCTCGTAACGACGGCTCGGGCCGGCCCCCCTCGGGAGCCGGCCCGCCTCGTCGAAGCGTTCGGCGACGAACAAGAATACAGAGGATAGCTCGCAAATGGCGATGAGCGCTGGTGGAGACTCCACCGAAACCCCGATGTCGGACATCAACACGACGCCCCTCGTGGACGTCATGCTGGTGCTCCTCATCATCTTCCTGATCGCGGTTCCGGTCGTGATCCAGTCGGTGCCTTTGAAGCTGCCCGACGTGCGCTTCGATCCGACCACGACCAAGCCGGAGAACGTCTCGCTGTCGATTCGTGCCGGGCCGAACGGTGAATGCCAAGTCTATTGGAACATGACGCCGGTCACCAGCGAGGAGCTGCTCGACAAGGCGGTCGAAAAGCTCAAGTACGAGATCGCCCGCCAGGGCGGCGTCAACGCAGCCGGCCTGGAGCTTCCCGAGGCGCATATCCGCGGTGACGTCGACACGCCGTACCATTGCATCGGCGGCGCGATCTACACCATGCAGATGGCGGGATTCGCGCGCGTGGGCTTCATTTCCGAGCCGCCCCCGGGCGGCGTCACGACGCGCCTGTGAGCCGCGAGAGTCAGGAGTAAGACGACATGGCAATGAGCGGTGGCCGCGACGACGGCGAACCGATGATGGAGATGAACACGACGCCGCTGATCGACGTCATGCTCGTGCTTCTCATCATGTTCATCATCACCATCCCGCCCCAGACGCACGCAGTGAAGGTCGATCTGCCGCAGAACGACCCCAATGCGCAGAACAACCCGATCCAGCCGGACAAGAACAAGATCACGATCGATCCTGCGGGCGTGGTCGCGTGGAACGGCGCGCCGGTGGACGATCTGACACTGCGTCAGTATCTCGATCAGACCACGCTGATGAATCCGGAGCCCGAGCTCCACTTCCAGCCCGATCGGAATGCTCGCTACGAGAAGGTCGATGCGGTGCTGGCGATCATCAAGCGTTCGGGAATCACCAAGCTCGGCTTCATCGGCAACGAGCAGTATTTCCGCGATTTCTGAGCTTCGCGCCTGCGACGGCACGAATCGGGCGACCTTCGGGTCGCCCTTTTTTTGTTTTGCAGCGATCGAGGGTACAGCCGTTGCGCTGCGCCGCCCATTCCACCGTCACCCTCAACTCGTGCGGCGGTTATCCCATTCGCAGGCAATTCGGGCGGCGGTCCATGGACGTTCTCCGCTTTGTGCTCCGGCCAAGGCGGGAGCCCAGGTTGGGTCCCCGCCCTGGCGGGAGCACAGAGGACCTACGTGTCCACACGGGATAAACGTCAACTCGTTTCAGGGTCCGAACCTGCACGAGCGACGGGGCGATTCTGTTGCACTTTGGAATGCTGAAACCACTTCAGCATGACGGCAGGGAGTGCGGATCCCGCCGCGCTCGAACGATAGATCGCTTTACAGCCGCGGCAGCGTCACGCCCCGTTGGCCCATATATTTGCCGGCGCGATCCGCGTAGGTCGTCTCGCACGGCTCGTTGCCTTGAAGGAACAGGAACTGGCACGCGCCCTCGTTGGCGTAGATTTTGGCGGGCAGCGGCGTGGTGTTCGAGAATTCGAGCGTGACGTGCCCTTCCCAACCGGGCTCGAGCGGGGTCACGTTGACGATGATCCCGCACCGGGCATAGGTCGATTTGCCGAGGCAGATTACGAGCACGTCGGCGGGCACGCGGAAATATTCGACCGTGCGCGCGAGCGCGAAGCTGTTGGGCGGGATGATGCACACGTCGGTCTTGCGATCGACGAAGCTGTTGGCGGCGAAATCCTTGGGGTCGACCACCGCATTGTCGACATTGGTGAAAATCTTGAACTCGTCGGCGACGCGCGCGTCATAGCCGTAGGACGAGAGGCCGTAGCTGATCGTGCCGGCGCGGCGTTGCCCGTCCTCGAACGGCTCGATCATGCCGTTCTGCACGGCCTGCTCGCGAATCCAGCGATCGGACATGATCGACATTCAGCGTGTCTCCGGTTTCAAGAAAAACGCACCATCACAGCGATTTTTCGTAGATCTGATAGACCTTGTTGATGCGGCACTCGATCGTCTCGGCGATCGAGCGCATCCCCTGGTTGTCTTCGAGAATCCAGCCGATCTCGCCGCGGGTCGCGCCGTAATGCTCGACCGAGGCGCGGCGGATATATTCGATCATCATGAAGGCGAGCTGGCTCGCCATGCGCGACGATTGCAGTTCCTTGACCACCCCCATCAGCGGGACGCGCATCGTGCGCACCTTGGGCGCGCGGAGCCACCAGAGCAGCTTCGCCCATCCGAAGGGGAGGAGGTTGCCGTGGAGCGGCGCGATCGCCTCGTTGAGGTCGGGAAGCGTAATCATGAACGCCACCGGGCGGCCGTCGAGCTCGGCGATGCGGATCAGGTCTTCGAAGACGATGGGTTTCAATTTCTTGCCGACGTCGTCGATCTCGGGCTGGGTGAGAGGCACGAATCCCCAATTGTCCGACCAGGCGTCGTTGAGAATCGCGAGGATGATCGCCGCCTCCTCGTCGAAGCGCGATTTGTCGACCTTGCGCACGACGATCCGCTGGTTGCGCTCGCCCGACGCGATGATGCGCTTCACGATCGGCGGAAATTCCTGCGTGATGTCGAGCTCGTAGGTGAAGAGCTGCTTGATGGACGTGAACTCCGCGCGCTCGATCCAGCCGCGATATTCCGGCTTGGCATGGCCCATCATCACGGTGGGCGGGTGGTCATAGCCCTCGGTCAGCAGGCCCGGCTCCTCCCAGATCGACATGCTGACGGGACCGATCACGCGCGTCATGCCCTGATCGCGCAGCCAGCGCTCGGCGGTGGCGAGGAGCGCGCGGAAAATGTCCTCGTCCTCCGCATCCATCAGCCCGAACTGGCCGCAACCGGGGCCGAAGCCCTGTTCCGAAGGCATGGTGAGCGCGAGCGTATCGATATGCGCCGAAATGCGGCCGACGATGCGGCCCGCCCGCTCGGCGAGGAAGAGCTGCGCCTTGGCGTGGCTGAACCAGCCGTTCTTCTCGGGCGTGATGAGGCCGAGCGCCTCGGACTTGAGCGGGGGCACCCAATGGGGATCGTCCGCATAGAGGCGGAAAGGCAGATCGACGAACGCCTTCCGGTCGGCCTTGCTCTCGACCGGTCGAATCGTCACGTCAGCAGCCATGTCATTCCCCTTCGGTCCCGTGGCGCTCCTAAACGCCCCAATCGATTATGGCGAGCGAGGATTCCGCGCCAAGGCCGCAGGCCCGCGCCTGTAAATGCCACCGTATCGCCACTATCTGGGGGCAATGGGACCCGTCATGGACAGCTCGATCCGTCTCGACCGCGGCACGATCCCCGGCGGTGCCGATACGCCGGTGCGCGTCGCGCGCCCTCGCACCGGGGACGACAAGGCGATGCTGCGCACGGCCGCGGAGCTGACGCGCGATCTCAACGCGGCCCGACCCGGAATCTATTGGGCGGATCTGATCGCCTCGGCGGTGGTCGGCTATGCCGCGCTGACGGCGGCGGTGCTGGTGCCGTCGGCCGCGCTTGCGCTTGCCGCCGGGGTGGTGGCGGTGCTCGCATTCTACCGCGCGATCAGCTTCATCCACGAGTTGACCCACATCAAGCATGCGGCGATGCCGGGTTTCCGCCTCGGCTGGAACGCGCTGGTGGGGGTGCCGATGCTCACGCCCTCGTTCATGTACGAAGGCGTCCACAATCTCCATCATGCCAAGACGCGCTACGGCACCGCGGACGATCCCGAATATCTTCCGCTCGCGCTGATGAGGCCGTGGACGCTGCCGGTGTTCATCCTCGTCGCCGCGCTCGCGCCCGTGGGGCTGCTCATCCGCTACGCGATCCTCGCGCCGCTCTCGGCATTGGCGCCGGGGCTGCGGCGGATCGTCGTCGAGCGCTATTCGGCGCTGTCGATCAACCCCGCCTTCCGCCGCCGGATGCCCGAGGGCGAGGCGCGCGCGCAGTGGATTCGGATCGAGGCCGCCGCGAGCGTCTGGGCGATCGCGCTGCTCGCGCTTGTTGCGAGCGGCGTGCTGCCGCTGCGCGCGTTCCTCCTTTTTCTCGCGGTCTCGTCGGGGGTCGCCGTCATCAACCAGACACGCACGCTCGTCGCGCATCTGTGGGAAAATGACGGCGAGCCGATGAGCGTCACCGCGCAATATCTCGATTCGGTCAACGTGCCGCCGCCGGCGATGCTGCCGATGCTGTGGGCGCCCGTGGGGCTGCGCTACCACGCGCTTCATCATCTGCTGCCGGGGCTGCCTTATCATGCGCTCGGCGAGGCGCACCGCCGCATCACGACGGCGATCGGACCAGACTCGGCCTATCACAAATCGAGCCATGCCGGGTTGCCGACGCTGGTCGGCCGCATCGTCCGCTCGACTGTGCGGCTGGGGCGCTAGCGCCTATTCCTCGGTGCGGATCAGCACCGCTTCGCCAATCATCAGGAACAAGAGGAACGGCGCCCAGGCCGCGAGAAAGGGCGGGTAGGCGCCCAGGCTGCCCATCGCGAGCGCGAAATTGTCGGCGACGAAATAGGCGAACCCCAGCGCCATGCCGATCACCGCACGCACGAAGAGCTTGCCCGATCGGGCGATGCCGAACGCCGCGACCGCCCCCAATAGCGGCATCAGCATCGCCGACAGGGGGCTTGCGAGCTTGTGCCAGAGCGAGCCTTCGAGCGCCTTGGTCGGGCGTCCTGCGGCATCGAGATCGTCGATCGCGTCCTTGAGCGCGCCGAACGAGAGGCCTTCGGCATCGACGCTCGACAGCGTGAACTGATCGGGGCGCACCCCATGGCCGATCACGACATCGCCGAGATCGGCAAGCTCGCCGCTCGCAATGTCGAAGCGCTGCGTCGGGCCGATCCGCCAGCCGTCCCCCGCGCGCACGCCTTTGGGCGCGGTGACGATGCTCGTCAGCTTGCCCCCGGTCCGATCGTAGACCGTGATGCTGCCGAGCCGTGCGGCATCGCCCTTGCCGCTGATCTGGCCGACCCGGATCAAATCGTCGCCGTCGCGCACCCACACGTTGGAGCGGTCTCCGCGGTCGATCGGCAACGGACCGTAGTCGACATTCTTCCACTGATCGAGCGTTGCGGTCGCGCGCGCGACGATGCGGTCGTTGAAGCCGAACGAGATCGCCGCAACCGCGAGCCCCGCCACGACAAGGGGCGCCAACACCTGGTGCGCCGAAAGCCCCGATGCCTTGAGCGCGATCACCTCGCTGTTCTGGTTCATCGTCGCGAGCGTCACGATCGTGCCGAGCAGCACCGAGAAGGGAAGCACGAACGCGAAGATCTGGGGCGCGCGCAGCGAGACGTAGCGCCAGACCTCGGTTTGCCCGTTGCCGGGATACGCGAGGATATCGCCCGACTCGCTCAGCAGATCGAGCGTCTGGAGCACGAGCACGAGCGCGGCGACGATCACGAAGGTGCGCACCAGAAACAGACGCGCCATGTAGAACGCGACCGTGCGCGACGGGAAAAAGCTCGCCTGGCTCATGCGTGCGCGCTCCGCCGCCCGGGCAGCCAGCGCGTCACCGCTTTGGCCAGCTTGCCGAATCCGCGCTCGAGCGCCCCGATCGGCTGGCCGCCGGGGACGTGGGCGATCGTATAGTACATCCACACGATCAACGCGGCGAACACCGCGAAGGGCACCCACAAGGCGAGCACCGGATCGATCCGGCCCAGCCCGCCGATATCGGCGGCGTATTGGTTGATCTTGTGATAGCTGACGATCATCACGATCCCCAGGAACACGCCCAGCGCCGATGTCGATCGTTTGGGCGGCACGCCCAGCGACACCGCGAGCAGCGGCAGCAGCAGCATGGTCGCGACCTCCACGACGCGGAAATGGAATTCGGCGCGCGAGGCGTCCCGCAGGTCCTCCGACGCGGTCGGATCATGGCCGGTGCGCACCAGCTCGGGCAGGGTCTGTTCGAGGTTGCGGCCCCCGCGGGCGCGGAAATTCTCGAACTTGGGCAGGTCGATCGGCAGATCGTGCGAGGTAAAGGTCAGCACGCGCGGCGTGCGGTATCCGGGCGCGTCGTTGACGAGCGTGCCGTTGATGAGTCGAAAGATGATGACGTCGGGATCGTCGGTGGCGAGGAACTGGCCGCGCTCGGCATTGGCCGAATACGAACTGCCCGATTTGGTCTGCGCGTGAACGAAAATGCCCGAGAGCTGGCGGCCTTCGTCGCGGCTCTGCTCGATCCTGAGCGTCATGTTGTCGCCGAAATGGGTGAACTCGCCCACCTTGATCGAGGCGCCGAGCGCGCCCGATCGCAGCTCGAATCGCAGGCGCTCGTACTGAAACCGCGCATAAGGCTGGATATAGCCGACGATCGCCAGGTTGAGCGCGGCGAGCACGATCGCGTACATGAACGGCACCCGCAGCAGGCGGCCATAGCTTATGCCGACACCGCGCATGACATCGAGCTCCGACGCGGTCGCAAGCCGACGAAACGCGAGCATGATACCGAGCAGCAGCCCGATCGGAATGCCGAGCCCGAGATATTCGGGCAGCAGGTTCGCGAGCATCCGCCACACGACGCTGATCGGCCCGCCCTCGGTCGCGACGAACTCGAACAGCCTGAGCATGCGATCGAGCACGAGCAGCATCGCCGCGATCAGCAGGGTCGAGATCAGCGGCACCGCGATCAGCCGGGCGAGATAGCGGTCGATCGATTTCATGGCGCGCGTGCGGGTGTCCCGGTGATGTCGGAGCCGCCGGCTATATCGGCGCAGGCGCGGCGCGTCAGCCTCTATTCGGCGGCGAGCCGATGCGACGGGGCAGGGCGCTCGACCGCGAGCGCGGCGGCGATCGCTCGTTCGAGGGCGGTCAGCGTGAAGGGTTTGCGCAGCACCACGTGCCGGTCGAAATCCTCGCCGGTCGCCTCGCCCGAATAGCCGGTGACGAAGAGCACCGCCACGTGGGGGTAGAGCGGGGTCAGATTGGCGATCATCTCCGGCCCGGTCTGGCCGGGCATCAGCACGTCGGAGAGGATCAGCTCGATCTCGGCGTGCTGCGCGAGCAGCGCCGGCGCCGCAAACGGATCGCCGCAGCCGATCGGGCGATGGCCGAGCTCTTCGAGCGCGCCGATCGTCGCGGCGAGCACGCGCGGGTCATCCTCGACGACCAGCATGTCGGTCGGCTCCGCCGCAGCCGTGGCGGCGAGGGCCCCGCCCGTACTGTCGCTTTTCGCCGCAGCCTCGCCGACGTGGCGCGGCAGGTAGATGGCGACGGTCGTGCCCTCGCCGGCGGTCGAGCTGATCGCGATTTCGCCATCGGATTGCCGCACGAAACCGAAAATCTGGCTGAGCCCCAACCCCGTGCCCTTGCCGACGGGCTTGGTCGTGAAGAACGGTTCGAACACGCGCTCGAGCACCTCGGGCGTCATCCCGCAACCGGTATCCGACACCGCGATGCGGACATGATCGCCCGCCACGCAATCGCCGATCTCGCCCGCGTCCAGCGTCGCGCCGTCGACCGCGATCGTCAGCGTGCCGCGCCCGTCCATCGCATCGCGCGCGTTGACCGCCAGGTTGAGCAGCGCGTTCTCGAGCTGATGGCGATCGGCCCAGATGTGCCAGCCCTTGCCCCAGGAGGAGGTCTCGACCGTGATCGCGTCGCCGATCGTGCGATCGAGCAGATCGGTCATCCCGGCGATCAATCCGCCCGCCTCGATCGGCTCGGGGAGCAGCGCCTCGGCGCGCGAAAAGGCGAGCAGGCGGCGCGTGAGCGTCGCGGCGCGGTTGGCGCCCTCGGTCGCGTTGTCGATATAGCGGTTTGCCAGGGCGGGATCGCTTTCGAGGTTGCGTTGCGCGAGCTCGAGTCCGCCGAGAACGACGGCCAGCATGTTGTTGAAGTCGTGCGCGATCCCGCCGGTCAACTGGCCGACCGCCTCCATCTTCTGGACCTGGCGCAGCTTGGCCTCGGTCTCGACATTCTCGGCGACCTGTTGCTTGAGCTCGGCCGTGGCCTCGGCGATCGCCTCCTCGAGACGTTCGACGCGCGAGCGCTCCGCATCGGCCTCGGCGCGTGCCGAGGCGCGTTCGCTCAGCGCGCGCACGGCAAGCCAGCCGAGCACGATGGTTGCGACCACGATCAGCATGCCGAACACGACGAGGATCTTCACCACCCGGTTGGCGCGGTCGATCGTCGTCGCCGCGTCAGCCGTCCGGCGCTCGAGCAGGCCACGCTCGTGCGCCACGATGCCCTCGAGCGCCTGATTGATCGTGGAGAGCGCATCGCTTCTGCGCGCCTTATAGAAGCGGGCGAGCGCCTGGTTGTTCTTGTGATAGAACGTGCTGAGCGCAGTGTCTGAAAGCGCGGCCCCGCGCGCCCGATAGGCCCGGCGGAGACGCTCGATCCGCGCCTGCTGGCTGGGATTGTCGCGCGTCACTTCGTCGAGCCGGGCGAGCTGCTGGCCGGCGCGATCCCATTGCTCGTAATAGAGCTGGCCGAGCGCCCCGTCGCCCGAGATCACGTAGCGGCCGAGCGATGCCTCGGCCTGCCGGATCGTGCTCGCAAGCGCGCTGGAGAGGATCATCACCTCGTAGCTGTGCGACTGACGTTCGAGTGCGCGATCGCGCTCGCGGTCGGCGCCGGCGATGGTGACGACGAGCGCAGCGAGCACGCCGATCCCCAACACCGCCGCGACCACCAGCAAGATGGTGCGCCAGTGGACGATCGGGGTAACGTTCCCCGGCTGTGCGCCCGCCGCGTCGCTCATGCGCGCGCGATTCTAGCTAAAGCGGAGAGTCGTGCCTAGGGGGCGCGGCCACTTCAGCCGATCACGCCCACAGCCTGGCCGGCGGCGCGGAACCTTTCGAGGATCGCCTTCACCTGCGCAGCGCTGTGCTCGGCGCAGAGCGAGCAGCGCAGGAGGAAGGTGCCGGCAGGCGTCGCCGGCGGCCGCGCCATGTTGACGTAGAGCCCGGCATCGAGCAGCGCCTGCCACATCGCGACCGCCTGTTCCTGGTCCTGGAGCATCACCGCGATGATCGCCGACTCGCAGCGCTCGGTGCCGAGCGTGAAGCCCATTTCCGTGAGGCCCTTGTGGACGGCGCGGGCATTCTCCCACAAATGCGCGCGCTTGTTGTGCGCGTGGCGGAGCTTGCGGATCGAGGCATCGGCGGTCGCGACGACCGACGGCGGCAGGCTGGCAGTGAAGATATAGGGGCGGCAGGCGAGGCGGATCGCCTCGAACTTGGGGTGGTTGGAGACGCAGAAGCCGCCGACCGTGCCGACCGACTTGGAGAAGGTGCCGACGACGAAATCGATCTCGCCCTCCAGCCCCTGGTCCTCATAGACGCCGCGCCCGTTGGGCCCGAAAAAACCCATCGAATGCGCCTCGTCGACAAGCACCATGCAGCCGTGCTTCTTTGCGACCGCAACCATGTCCCGGAGCGGCGCGATGTCGCCGAGCATCGAATAGACGCCCTCGAGCACGACGAGCTTGCCGGGCTCGGGCGGAAGGCGCCCGAGGCGCTTGTCGAGATCCTCGACCGAATTGTGGCGGAAGCGCACGATCTCGGCATTGCCCATCGCGCAGCCGTCATAGATCGAGGCGTGGCTGTCGGCGTCGAGGATGATGTATTCGCCCTTGCCCGCGAGCGTCGAGATCATGCCGAGATTGGCCATGTAGCCGGTCGAAAAGACGATCGCGCCCGACATGCCGTAGAAATCGCGCAGCGCCTGCTCGACGGCCATGTGATCGCGGAACGTGCCGTTGAGCATCCGGCTGCCGTTGGTGCCCGATCCGAACTGCTCGAGCGCGTCCCTGCCGGCCTGGATCACGTCGGGGTCGAACGTCATGCCCATGTAGTTGTAGGTGCCGAGCAGGATCGTGTCCTTGCCCGCGATCACCGCCTCGGTGGGCGATTTCACCTGCTCCATGACGATCGCGAACGGATCGGTGACGCCCGAATCGATCAGCGCCTGGCGCTCGGCGATCAGCCCGTCGAACTTGCTCATCAGGTCGCGCTCGGGCGCGATCGGCGCGGGACTCTCGGGCAGCGCGTCGGCGGTCTGGGCGGCTTCGGTCATCGCTCGGCCTTCAGCTTTTCGACCGCATCGACGAGCTGACCGACGGTCTCGATCTCGGCCTGCATGTTCATCGTGATGAGGATGTCGAACTCGT
>CAMLGC010000021.1 GCA_946479505.1 uncultured Sphingomonadaceae bacterium | reverse complement strand
GGCCCTGTTGAGTAGTCGTTCAGAACTCGGACGCCCAGAGCTACTAGGGGTCGTGGAGGGCCGCCGTGTGCCCTGGCCTAGCAGTTCAGAAATCGCAGGCCAACAGCAACTTCTGACCTCGGGTAACTGACTCTTGGCGCGGCCTAGCAGTTCAGAAATCGCAGGCCAACAGCAACTCACGCAAGCTGCGCAACAAGCAGCGGGAGGGCCTAGCAGTTCAGAAATCGCAGGCCAACAGCAACCACACGGCAGAGTCGATGTGCGTGGTTCGGGGCCTAGCAGTTCAGAAATCGCAGGCCAACAGCAACGTGGTGCTGCGCCGCCGCCTGGTCGAACGGGGCCTAGCAGTTCAGAAATCGCAGGCCAACAGCAACGGCCCGCCGAAACAGGTCGATCCGGTCCAGGGCCTAGCAGTTCAGAAATCGCAGGCCAACAGCAACGGCGCCCGCGTATGAGGCGCGCACGCCCGGGCCTAGCAGTTCAGAAATCGCAGGCCAACAGCAACATCAGATCGTGCCACTTCATCTCGCAATTAGGGATTTTCGGGCGAGCGCCGCGACGTCATCATCCCTGGTCTGCGCTCCGGCAAGCAGCAGCGCGAAGACGATGCACGCCTTCATGCGACGATCGGTTCGTGGCGGACGCAGGATCGCGGGGGATGTCGGCAATTGGGGCGCGGCTGCGGATGGCATTGCCCTCGGACAAGACGCGGACGCGCGCGCTGGTCGTAACCGAACTCACGCGTGCGATCGCACTGCGATCCACCGGCCGCACCCTCTGGAGCAGCAGCGCCATGACTGCTGAGGTGGAGGGCACGCGGGCGGGTGACCCCGACACCGTCGCGCGCAAGCTCGCCGACACACTGACCCGGCGCTTTCCCGCCAGGCGCAACGGGCCGATCCCGGGTCCCTGGGCCTGTCAGCCCGCCTTCATTCGGCCGCCAGCGTGAACCGCGCCGATTGGGTCGCCGTCGAATCGCCGCCGACCCAGAGCGTGTAGGCGCCCGGCTCGGTGCCCCACGTCATGTCGCGCCGCACGAAGGCGAGGTCCGCGGGGTCGAGCGTGAAGGTCACGTCGCGCGCCTCGCCGGGCTTGAGCGTCACACGCGCGAACCCCTTGAGCTGCCGCGCGGGCTGGCTCACGCTCGCGAGCTCATCGTGGATATAGAGCTGCGGCACCGCCGCGCCCTTGCGCGTGCCGTCGTTGGTCACGCGCACGGTGACATGCAGGCTGCCGTCGGGCCGAAGCGTCGCACTGTCGAGCGTCGGCGTGCCATAGCTGAAATGCGAGTAGCTGAGGCCGTAGCCGAACGGGAAGAGCGGCGTGTTCTCCTCATCGACATAGCGGCTCGTATAGGGGCCGTCCTTGGGCCGCCCCGTCGGCAGCGCATCGTAGCTCAGCGGCACCTGCCCCAATGACCGCACCATCGTCACCGGCAAATGCCCCGAGAAATTGGCGTCGCCGAACAGCAGGTCGCCCAGCGCGTTGCCGCCCTGATCGCCCGGCAGCCAGGTATAGACGAGTGCGTCGGCATGCTCCGCCAGCCACGGCAGCGCCATCGGCCGCCCGCTCACCAGCACCGCAACGACGGGTTTTCCCGTCGCCTCGACCGCCTTGGCGAGCGCGAGCTGCTGCCCCGGCAGGTCGATCGACGCGCGGCTGTTGCCCTCGCCGATCATGTCGATCGATTCGCCGAGCACGAGCACGGCGACGTCCGCCGCCTTCGCCGCCGCCACCGCCGCGTCGATCCCGGCGGTGTCGTCGCCCTTCACCGTCACGCCCTGCGCATAGCTGACGCGCGCCTTGTTCCCCGCGACGGCGCGGATCCCCGCAAGCATCGTCACCACTTCGTCCGGTTCGCCGAGCGCGGGCATCGGCCCCTGAAGGTCGCGCTGGAGCGTCGCGAGCGGCCCGATCACCGCGATGCTGCCCGCCTTCTTGAGCGGCAGCACGCCCGAATTGGTGAGCAGCACCATCGCCTGCGTCGCCGCCTCGCGCGCGAGCGCACGATGCTTGTCGAGCACCGCCGCGTCCATCCCCTTGCCGTCACCGTAGCGATAGGGGTCGTCGAACAGCCCGAGCTTGTACTTGGCCTCGAGCACGCGTCGCACCGCCTCGTCGAGCTCGGCCATCGGCACCGTGCCGGCGCGCACCAGTGCCGGAAGCTGCTCGAGATAGGTGGCGCTGTGAAGGTCGATATCGACGCCGGCATGGAGCGCCATCGCCGCGGCCTGCGCATGGTCCGCCGCGACGCCGTGCGCGATCAGCTCCTCGACCGCATCGTAATCGGAGACGACGAGGCCGTCGAAGCCCCAATCGTCGCGCAAGGTGCCGGTCAGCAATTCGCGGCTCGAGGTCGCGGGCACGCCGTCGAGCGTCGTGAACGCCGCCATGAACGAGCCGATCCCCGCATCGACGAGTGCCTTGAACGGCGGCAGATAGACGTCGCGGAACTGGCGCGGCGGGATATAGACCGAATTGTAATCCCGCCCTGCGAGCACCCCGCCATAACCCGCGAAATGCTTGGCGGTCGCCATCATCGTGTCGGCGCGCGAGAGATCGTCGCCCTCGAACCCCTTCCTCTGCGCCACCGCCATCGCGCTGCCGAGGAACGGGTCCTCGCCCGCGCCCTCGACGATCCGGCTCCAGCGCGGGTCGCGCGCGATGTCCACCATCGGGCTGAAGGTCCAATCCACCCCGGCCGCGGTCGCCTCGATCGCCGCCGCGCGGTGGACGCGCTCGACAAGGTCGGTGTTCCACGTCGCCGCCATCGCCAGCGGCACCGGCATGATGACGCGGAAGCCGTGCGCGACGTCGCCCATGAACCACACCGGGATCTTGAGCCGCGACTGCATCGCCAGGTCCTGGATGTGGCGCGTATAGGCGGCGACGTCGTGATCGGGCATCACCCCGTTGGTGCCGCCGAGCAGCCCCTTGGTCGCCAGCGCGTCGAGACCCTTGTAATCGCTCCCGACGATGGTGAGCTGCCCCGCTTTTTCCTCGAGCGTCATCTGCCGGAGCAGCGCCTCGACCTTGGCATCCATTGCCGCATCGGCGTCGGCGGGTCGGGCAAGCGCCGCGGGCGCAGCGAGCGAAAGCGCGGCGACGGCCGCCGCAAGAAGCATCCTCTTCATAAAGTAACCGGTTACATGGATGCGGCGCGGATTTCCAGTGCCCGACCTCGCAAGGTGCCTTGCAACAAAAAGGGCGCCCGGATTTCCGAGCGCCCCTTTCGCTTCAGATCGTCCGGATCAGCCGAGCACGAGATCGGCCTGGACGATCGGCGCATGGCCGACATCCACCAGGAAATCCGCGACGGTATCGCCATCGACATCGCCCGCCAGGAAGGTGTGGCCGCCCTCGCTATACGCGCGAACCTCACCCGCATCGCCGTCGAACGCGTTCGCACCGATCCACGAGAAGGCGTCGGCCGCGTCGGTATCGGCGATCGCGTCGATCCCGGTCAGGTCGATCGTGTCCTGGCCGTGGCCGAAATCGGCGATCACGTCGGTGTCGCCGAGATCGGAGATCGCGAACACGTCGCTGCCATTGCCGCCGGTCATCGTGTCGCCGCCCGCGCCGCCGGCAAGCATGTCGCCACCATTGCCGCCGAGCAGCGTATCGCTGCCGTCGCCGCCCAGCAGCGTATCGCCGCTGTTGCCGCCGTCGAGGCGATCGTTGCCGGCGCCGCCGTCGAGCAGGTCGCCGCCGTTCCCGCCCGAAAGCAGGTCGTCGCCGCCCAGCCCGAACAGCCCGTTGCCGCCATTGCCGCCCGTCAGCCCGTCATCGTAATCGCTCCCCTCGAGCTGCTCGATATCGACATAACGGTCGCCGGCAGCATCGCCGCCCGTGCCGCGATCGGTCGCGAGCGAGGCGACCACGCCCGACCCGGCGTCGCGATAGCTCGCCGTGTCGATGCCGTCGCCGCCGGTGAGGACGTTGGCGACCTCGTTGCCGATCAGCACGTCGTTACCGCCGCCGCCGACGGCATTCTCGATGACGGCGCCATAGGCGATCGCGATATTGTCGTGCATCTGCCCCTGGCTGCCGACGCCGTAGCGCGCGAAGGTCGCCTCGAGCTGTGCCTGCGTATAGTCTTCGGGCGCGAAACCGATCGAGATCAGGTAGTCGAGCGTCGCGCCTTCGCTGGCGCTGCTGAACTGGCCCTGGTTGAGATCGATCAGCTCGTCGGTGTCGAACCCCGACAGGTCGAGGGTGTCGTTGCCGCCGGCGTCCCAGATCGTGACGACGGGCGACGGCGTCAGGTCGAAGTCGAAGACATCGCGGCCGGCGTTCGAATTGAAGCCGTAGGTGGTGTCGCCCGCGCGCGTCGTCATGTCGGCGCCGTACATGTCCTGGACCGCGAGCACGTCATGCACCATCGGCGTCATCGCGTAGGTGAACACGAGCTTCTGGAAATCGACCCAGCTCGCGCCGGTGACGGTCTCCGGGAAGTAGCTCATGATCGAATATTGGTTGGAATCCTGGAAGAAATAGGCGTCGTTTGCGTAGGTGATCGGATCCGGGTTGCCGTCGCCGTCATTGTCGTCGTCGGCGTTGTAATCGCCCGCATGGCTCAGCCCCAGCGCATGCCCCGATTCGTGCATGATCGTGAACAGCGCGTAGGAGCCGTTGTCGGTCGGATCGAAATTAGGGCCGTAGAACCCGTTGACCCAGACATCGCCGCCCAGCTTTTCCGAATCCTCGAAGCCGTAGGCATCCTCATAGACCGAATAGACCGCGTTTCCGTAAGGAAGATAGGCGTACGCGCCCGATGCCGGGCCGGTATAGGTGTTGCCATAGACAAGGTCGGCCTGCAGCGGGTCGTCGCCGCGGACGATGTCGATGTTGATGAGATCGTCCCACTCGCCCAGCGCCTGATCGGTGAGCGCGATTTGCGTGTCGTTGAAGATCGAGAAATCGTCGGCGTAATACGCTTCGTTGAACGCTATCGATCCATCCGGCGTCACGTAATAGCTGCCCGCAAGCTGCTCGTAGCTGCTCCAGAAGCTGTAGGTCAGCGTGCCGTCGTCGAGCGCACCGTTATTATCGACATACCAATTGGCGCCGGTCCTGTTCAGATTGGCGGCCGCATCATCGGCACTCCAGATTTCCTTGCCGTTGCCGGCGGTCATCCCGGCATACGGATCGGCCGACGAATCGGCGGGGTACAAACTAACCATCAAACTCTCTCCCTCGGCTTTGTTCTGGCCTCATCGCCGCGGATGGCGATGAGGATATGCGCGTGGGATCGGCGCGAAGCGATGCCGAACAATCGGCCGCCCGCCTTTCGGCATGCAGTCTTCGGAGAAACGCCCCGTCGATAGCCCGCACTCCGGCCATCCCCTCCCGCATTGGCCGCGTCTTGATCTTACCGCGGCCGACTCGTTGTTCAGAGCAGCGGACGGCGCCCGTCCCTGTTTCCGAATGGCGCCGGTGATCCCGTCTTTCGGGTGACGAGTCAATGTCTTAACCACAAACATTAGTTACGCTGGCGAAAGGTGTCCCGAATTGCGTCACCAGGACACAGGACTCATCATTTGCGGCCGCAATCGTCCGCCCGCGCGAGCAGAAAGGCCCTCTCGACCGGCAAGCGCGCCACGCCGTGCAGCCGGTCATAGCGCGCGGTAGCTGGTGGAAAGCGGACGTCAGCGCCGAGCGTGATTAGCCCGCATTGTCGAACTTCCTGACCTCGACGGCATTTTCGTCGAAATTGTCGAGCAAGCGCGCATTGATGCCCATCTTGCCGAAATCCTCGCCGAGAGACTGCCAGTGCGTGCCACAGCCGCAAACCGGACAGTGGTGAATGCCGATCATCCGATCGCCCCAGACATAAGCTGTCGTTTCGCCTGAAATGCGTACCTCGTCCGGCGGGAAATACGCCACCCGCCATGCAAGCCGGCGACAAAGCGAGCAGTTACAGTCCGCAACCCACTCGGGCGCGCCCGGCAGTTCTATCCGCACCTTGCCGCAGTGACAGCTTCCCTGGACGCTCATAGCGACTTGTAATCACCGGTTGGAAACATCCGCAAGTGGGCAAGGCCGGAACGGCAGCTTCTTCGGAACAGCGCGCGCGACCAGCCATCGAGCCATCGCCGATCCCGGCGACCGAATTGCCATTTGGAACGTACCGGGCGCGGCTTCCTCGAAGCTTCCCAAACTCATCTGGACACGTGTGTTGTTCGCGCAATACAGTCGATGACGACCAGCGGGGAGGAGGCGGTGAATCATGTGGCGCAAGGCGCGAGCCATGCCTGGCGAAAGCTCGATCCCGCCGCGCTCCTTCCTGCGCTGATCGTCTTTGCCGCACACGCCGCGCTCGCTGCGCGCTACGACCTGTTCCGCGACGAGCTCTACTTCATCGTCTGCGGTCAGCATCCCGCGTTCGGCTATGTCGATCAGCCGCCGGCGGTGCCGCTGATGGCCGCGGCGCTGTACAAGCTGGGGCTCGGCGTCTGGGGCATGCGGCTGCCGGCGGCGCTCGCGGCGGCAGCGCTGGTATGGCTGGCGGTACGCTTCGCCCGCCTCCTCGGCGGAAGCCGGCTCGCGCTCGGCCTCGCCGCGCTCGCCTGCGCGATCGCGCCGATGCTGATGGGGCTGGTCGCCACGCTCAACACGTCGGCCTTCGATCCGCTGGTCTGGACCGCCGTCGCGTATCTGATGGTGAGGGCGATTCGCGAGCGCGACGATCGCGCGCTGCTGTTCGCCGGGGTGGTCGCGGGGCTCGCGTTGCAGGTGAAATACGCGGTGCTGTTCTGGATGTTCGGGCTGAGCATCGGCCTACTGCTGACGCCCGAGCGCCGGCTGTTGCTGCGCCCCGCCTTCTGGACCGGCGCGGTGCTGGCGGCGGCGATCGCCCTCCCCTCGTTCGTGTGGCAGCTCGTCCACGGCTTCCCGTTCCTCGAGCTCGGTGCGGCGGCCGAGGCCAAGAACACCGACGTCGCGCTGCTGCCGTTCCTCGGCAACCAGGTGCTGGTGATGAATCCGGCCTTCGCGCCGCTATGGATCGCGGGGCTTGTCGCGCCGTTCGTCGTCAAGCGTCTCAAAGACCTGCGCTTCCTGGTGATCGCGGCGTTGGTGGTCGTCGTCATCGTCCGGTTGGGGCACGGCAAGGACTATTATCTTTCGCCGCTCTACCCGATGCTCTTCGTGATCGGCGCGGTGGCGCTCGCGCCGCTGGCGCGCGGGATAACGGGTAAGGTGGCGGCGGGCGTCGGGGTCGCGGCAGCGGTCGTGCTCTCCGCAGTCGCGGCGCCGATGGCGCTGCCGATCCTCTCCCCCGCGGCGCTCGTCGCCTATATGGCTCGGATCGGCATCGCGCCGCAGCAACAGGAGCGCAGCTTCAGGGGCACCGCGCTGCCGCAGCTATTCGCCGACCAATTGGGTTGGCACGATTTCACCCGGCAGGTCGAGGCGGCGTGGGCCCGTATTCCGGCATCCGAGCGTGCGGTAACGGGCATCAAGGTCGACAATTACGGCGAGGCCGCGGCGCTCGATCTCTACGGCGAGGGGCTGCCTCCTGCGCTCAGCGGGCACAACCAGTATTTCCTGTGGGGCCTGCGCGGGCAGAACCCGCGCGACCTGCTGGTGGTCCAGGATGATCTCGCCGGACTGAAACCCTATTGTGCGCAGGTTATTTCGCTCGGCACGACCTGGTCGCGCTATGCGATGGCGTACGAGAACAGCAAGGTGATCGCGCTGTGCCGAGGCGTGACGCCGCCGCTTGCGGCGCTCTGGCCTCGGCTCAAGGGGTATCGGTAGAGCGAATCGCGATTGGCACTATTGTGCGAACGGTCGCTTCGGAGGTGGGCGCAAACGCCGCCCGCAGGGCGCGTCTCGGGCGTTGCCGCCGATCATGCCGGCGATCGGAAGCTGCGGTCCCGATATTCCGCTGTCCTACATCCATCGCTTTGTGCCACAACCGCGCCATGCATCTCCGCGCACCTTTTCCCACGCTCCGCTTCGTCGCGGAAGCGGTGGAAAGCGACTCGCGCCAGACAGTCAATTTAGTCAACTTCGCAGGGATCTTGACGTGACCGACACCGCCACCGCAACCCCACGCGTTTCCGCGCGTCCGCTCGCCGAATTGACGCTGCGCGGGGTGATCCTGGGCGGGGTGATAACGTTACTCTTCACCGCCGCGAACGTGTATCTCGGGCTCAAGGTCGGGCTCACCTTCGCCACCTCGATCCCCGCGGCGGTCATCTCGATGGCGATCCTGCGGGGGTTCAAGGATTCGACGATCCTCGAGAACAACATCGTCCAGACGGTGGCCTCGGCCGCTGGCACGCTCGCGGCGATCATCTTCGTGCTACCCGGCCTCGTGATGATCGGGTGGTGGAGCGGCTTTCCCTATTGGACGACGGCGGCGATCACCGGCACCGGCGGCATCCTGGGCGTGCTCTTCTCGGTGCCGCTGCGGCGCGCGCTCGTCGTCGATACACCGCTTCCCTATCCGGAGGGCCGTGCGGCGGCCGAGGTGCTGCGCGTCGGCTCCGAATCGCGCGAGGGCGCCGAGGAAAGCGCCAAGGGTCTGAGCATCCTCTTGTGGAACGGCATCGCCTCGACCGTCTTCGCGATCCTCACGCAGACCCGCCTCCTTGTCGGCGAAGCATCGATCTGGTTCCGAACCGGCGCGGGTGCGACCGGCATCGCGGGCAGCCTGTCGCTCGCGCTGATGGGCGTCGGGCATCTCGTCGGCATCTCGGTCGGCGCGGCGATGTTCCTGGGGCTCGTCGTCGGCTGGTGGATTCTGCTCCCTTATCTGACCGCGATCCAGCCGATGACCGGCGGGCCGGAAGTGTGGGCCAATGCGATCTTCACCGCCGACGTGCGCTTCTTCGGCGCTGGCGTGATCGGCGTTGCGGCGGTGTGGACGCTGGTTCGCATCGCCGGCCCGGTGCTCGGCGGCATCCGCTCGGCGATGGCCGCGAGCCGCGCGCGACAAGGCGGCGAGACGCTCGCGCTGCAGGAGCGCGATCTGCCGATCTCGATCGTCGGCATCGGCTCGCTCGTCATGCTGCTGCCGATCGGCTGGCTCTTGTGGAGCGTGCTCGCGGGCGGCGCGCTCGCCGGATCGGCGGCGATCCTGATCGTCGGCGCGCTGATCTTCGTGCTCGTGATCGGGCTGCTGATCGCCGCCGTGTGCGGCTATATGGCGGGCCTGATCGGCGCATCGAACAGCCCCGTCTCGGGAATCGGCATCCTCTCTGTGGTCGGCGCCGCGGTGCTGCTCGTCGCCTTGTTCGGCCGCGAGAACGACGTCACGACGACGCAGGCGCTCGTCGCCTATGCGCTGATCGTCACCGGGATCGTCTTCGGCGTCGCGACCATCTCGAATGACAACCTCCAGGATCTCAAGACCGGCCAACTCGTGGGCGCGACGCCGTGGAAACAGCAGGTGGCGCTCGTTATCGGGGTCGTCTTCGGGTCGCTCATCATCCCCCCCGTGCTCGATCTCCTCCAAGAGGCGTTCGGGTTTGCGGGCATGCCCAACGCCGGCCCCAACGCGCTACCCGCGCCGCAGGCCGCGCTCATCTCGGCGCTCGCGAAGGGCGTGCTCGGCGGCAGCCTCAATGCCGCGATGATCGGCTGGGGCGCGCTCGCCGGCGTCGGCTTCATCATCCTCGACGAGATATTGGGGATGCTCAAGAAGCTCCGCCTGCCTCCGCTTGCGGTCGGTATGGGCATCTACCTGCCGATGAGCCTCATCCTGCCGACGGTGATCGGCACCGTCGTCGGCCTATTCTACGATCGCTGGGCCGATCGCATGCCCAACCCGGATTTCGCGAAGCGCATGGGCGTCCTCACCGCGACCGGCCTGATCGTCGGCGAATCCCTGTGGGGCGTGGTGTTCGCCGGGATCGTCGCGGGCTCGGGCAGCGACGCGCCGCTCGCGCTCGTCGGCGACGGCTTCGCCGGGATAGCCCTCGGCGCCGGCGTGATTCTCTATTTCGCGCTCGCCGCGTTCCTCTATCGGCGGACGCGGCGCGTCGTCACATCGATGCCAGCAGCTTCCTGACGGCGCAGAAGGCGAACGCGATCGAGCTGTCGGCGACGCCATAGGGAATGAACAGATTGTCCCCCTGGAGCAGCGCGCCGCAGCTATAGACGACGTTGGGCACATAGCCCTCGCGATCCTCGTCGGCGGCCGCGAGGATCGGCTCGGGCGTACGCCCCAGCACCTTCGACGGATCGTCCTTGTCGAGCAGCACCGCCCCGATCGAATATTTGCGCATCGCGCCGACGCCGTGGGTGAGGAGCAACCAGCCCTCGTCGAGTTCGATCGGCGGCCCGCAATTGCCGATCTGCACGAGCTCCCAGGGGAATTCGGGCTTGAGGAGGAGCTCGCCCTCGTCCCAATGCGTGAGCTCGTCGGATTTAATGAGAAACAGATTCTCCCCGTCCTGCCGACCGATCATCATGTACTTGCCGCCCACCTTGCGCGGGAACAGCGCCATGCCCTTGTTGCGCGCCGCGCTCCCCGTCATCGGCACGAGGTCGAACGCCCGGAAGTCACGCGTGCGCATCAGCTCGGACTGGATGATCGAACCGTTGAACGCGGTGTACGTGCCGAGCCATTCGTAGCTGCCGTCGTCATGCTCGAACCGCACCAGCCGCAGATCCTCGAGACCCTTCGACTGCGCATTGGTGATCGGGAAAATGACCGTTCCAGACAGCGTGCTGTCGCGGTGCCGATAGACGGTGACGGGGCCTTCGGGGATGTCGTCTTCATTGCCGATCACATCGGTCGCGGTCGCGAAGGGCGGCTCGGGCGCAAGCTTGAACTTCCGGTCGTCGGTGATGATCCCTTCGCGGAACGCGATCGAGGAAATATGTCCCTCCCCCACCGCGCGCATCGACATCAGGATGCGCGTGCTCCCGCGCGGCATGCCCGACTGGTCGAAATGCGGCACCGCGCTCGGGTTCATCAAAGCGGCGGCGGCATAGCTGTATTCGTGGCAGAAATAGGCGCCGATGAGCTGGCGCTTCACGTCGCCGATCGCCGCTCCATCGAGTCCGAGCCGCGCCTCGATCTCGTCGTAGCGCGTCATGAACACTCGCCGCGTCTGCCAATGCCGCGCCTCGAAATCCTTGAGCACCACGTCGAGCTCGGCGTGCGCCTCGGCCGGATTCATCGCCAGCACCGCCTGCACCATCCGCTCTGCGCGGTTCGAGGCTGCGCCGTTCGCGCCCCACCCGATATGGAAGGGCCGCACCACCACGCGCGACGGATCGGCATGCAGGCGCAGCGAGTGGTTGAACAAGTCCGGCACCGGCAAACGTCTCCGCGGCAAGCTTCGTGGATGCAGCGACGCGGACCTTACGCGACGGCGCGCTCCGGCTTTGCCACGGGACCGGCCGCCTTTGAAAGGGTCGAAATCGCGCACGATGCCAATTGCAGCGCGAGGATCGATTCGGCGCCCTGGTTGCGGTTGACGCCGGTGGGCATCAGGCCATCGAAACAGCCGCCGTCCTGCGGCGAGGCGAGCGGCAGGCCGAGGTCGTTGGCGCCGAGGAACCAGCGATAGGCGCGCATCGCCTCCTCCACCCAGCGCGGATCGTGCGTCGCGGCATAGGCCGCCGCGCACGCGTCGATCGTCGCCTGTGCTTCGAGGGGTTGCTGGTCGAACGGCATCGGCTCGGCGTAGGCACGGTGGAAGCTTTCGGTGCCGACCGCGCGGAACCGCCCCTCGGGCGAGGTCTGGCGCGCGACGATCCAGCCGAGCGTGTCGAGCCCGCACGCGATCAGATCGTCGCGCCCCAGCGCCGCGCCCGCGCGAAGCATCGCCTCGGGCAGCCGTGCATTGTCATAGGCAAGCACGATTTCGAACCACTGCCATTCGGGCCGTCGCGCCTCGCCGAGCAGCGCCAGGAAGGCGTCGCCGAACCGCGCCAGCGTGTCGAGCGCTGCCGAATGCCGCGGATCGGTCTCGAGTACCGCCGCCGCGCCGAGCATCGCGAAGGCCTGCGCGCGCGGGCTGCCCAGATCGAAGGCGAGCTCGGCGGTCTGGTCGTAGAGCATGCGCGCCCAATCGCGGTGTTTGGCCATCTGCGCGTCGCGCGCGGTCACCCCGAGCGCCCATAACGCGCGTCCGTTCGAATCCTCCGAGCCGGTATCCTCGCACCAGCTCCGGTCGAAGCGCATGAAGTTGCGGAAGCGCCGCGCCTCGGGGTTCCAGGCATAGTTGACGAACGAGGCATAGACCGTCGTCCAACGGTCGCGCACGTCGTCCGCCATTTCCTCGATCTGCGTCATCAGGATCAGCGCACGCGCATTGTCGTCGATGCAATAGCCGTGGCGGCGGTCGGGCACCGAATAGACCGCGTGCTGGAGCATGCCCGTCGCGTCGCTCATCCGCTCGACCGCCTCGATGCTGGGCGCGAGCGGCGTCAGCATTCCGCTCGGCCGGACCAGACGGCGCGGCGAGGCGGCGATCGCCGCCTCGATCTGCGCGAGCGCGCTCTCGGCGACGCGCGGCCAGATCATCGTGCGCCCGCGGGCGTAGGCGCGCTCGGACAGCCGGTGCCGATTTTCGTCGTCGGCGAGCAGTGCGACGATGGCGCGTGCGAAGCCCGCTGTATCCGCGAAATCGACGAGCACGCCGTGCCCGTCGGCGAGAATCTCGCGGGCATGAACATAGGGGGTCGAGATCACCGCCTTGCCGACACCAACCGCGTAGGACAACGTGCCCGAGGTGACCTGCGCCGGATTGGTATAGGGCGTCACGTAAACGTCGGCGGCCTGGAGACGGTCGATCAGCGCATCGTGTTCGACGAACGAATTGACGAAGGTGATGTTGGCGCCCACCCCGAGCTCGATCGCGAGCGCTTCGAGCCGATCGCGATATGCCTCCCCTTCGTGCGCAACCAGATGGGGATGCGTCGTCCCGAGCACGACGTAGAGCAGATTGGGCACCTCGGCGACCGCAGCCGGCAGCGCTTCGATTACCGTTTCGATGCCCTTGCCCGGCGCGAGCAGCCCGAAGGTGAGCACCACCTTGCGCCCTTGCCAACCGAATAGCGGCTTGAGCGTGTCGGGCTCGGCGAAGGGCCGGTTGGGCACGCCATGAGGGATTGTCGCGATCGCTTTGGGATCGGCGCCATAGACGCGCTCGAGGATATTGCGCCCGCGCTCGGCCATCACGATCAGCCGCGACGCGCGCCGGATGAGCGCCTCCATCACGCGCCGTTCGTCGGCGCTCGGCTGATCGAGGACGGTGTGGAGCGTCACGATCACCGGCAGCGACACCCTGTCGAGCAATGCGAGAATATAGTCGCCCGCCGCACCGCCGAAGATGCCGTATTCGTGCTGGAGCCACACCGCCTGTGCGCCGCTCGCCTCGATCGCCCGTGCGGCTTCCGAATAGGCGAGCCGATCGTCCTCGGGGATCGTCCGCGTCACCTCGGGCGGGAAGTCGTAGCTGCCGGGGCGGTCGTCCATCGCATAGACGTCGACCTGCATGTCCGGAAAACGCTCGCGCAGCGCGGCGTAGGTGTCGGTGGTGAAGGTGGCGAGACCGCATTTTCGCGGTAGGAAGTTGCCAATCAGCGCGATGTGATCGACCCGGCCCTTGTCGTTCACCACCACCGCCATTTGCAATCCTTTCGCCTCCGCAACATAGGCCGATCTGGCCCGGCAAACGCCTCACGACATAACGTTATCTGGGATATATAGTTGCACGAATGCTGCATTGCAGCAAGGAATTTGTGGCGATCCGGATCAATCGTGCGGCGAGCCGATCAGCCGCGGCCGCGGTAGCCGGGAACATCCTGCAAAGGGACCCACACGTCTTCGGGCGGCGGCCCCGATTGCCAGAAAACGTCGATCGGGATTCCGCCGCGCGGATACCAATAGCCGCCGATCCTCAGCCAATGCGGCTTCATCTCGGAAAACAGGCGCTCGGCGATGCCGACGGTGACGTCCTCGTGAAAGCCGCCATGGTTTCGGAAACTGCCGAGGAAGAGCTTCAACGACTTCGATTCGACGATGGTCGCGTCGGGGACGTAGTCAATCACGATGTGTGCGAAATCGGGCTGCGCCGTCACCGGGCAGAGCGACGTGAATTCGGGCGCGGTGAAGCGCACCAGATAGCGCCTCCCGCTCCGGGGGTTCGGAACATAATCGAGCATCGCCTCGTCGGGCGAAACGGGGAGCGGAACGGGCTTGCCGAGCTGGGTGGGCGTCATGGCCGGTGATGTAGGCACGCTTCGGCCCGAATGGAACGCTTGCCTCGTCTCGACGGCGCGAGGCGGCCGGTCTAGGAGAATCGTGATGGAAGCGCTCGTCACCACCGAATGGCTCGAGTCCGAGCTGGGCGCCCCCGACCTGCGCGTGGTCGACGCGAGCTATTATCTCGCCGAGCATGGGCGGGACGCGCGCGCCGAGTTCGAAGCGGCGCATCTTCCCGGCGCGGTCTTCCTCGATCTCGCGACGCTCGTCGATCCGGGAAGCCCCCTCCCCTCCACGATCCCCACTGCTTCTCAGTTCGCCGAGCGCATGGCGCTGATGGGGATCGGCAACGCCACGCGCGTTGTCCTTTACGACGATTCGCCGCTGCACAGCGCCGCGCGCGGCTGGTGGCTGATGCGCCGCTTCGGGGTGCGCGCCGTCGCGATTCTCGACGGCGGTCTCGGCAAATGGCGCGCCGAGGGGCGCCCGCTCGAATCGGGCCGATCGCCGATGGGGGATACAGCCTTCATGCCGCACGCGGACGATGCCGATCTGCGCACGATCGGCGACATGCGCGCGAACCTCGATCATCCCGCCGAGCAGGTGATCGATGCCCGCTCGCCCGCGCGCTTCCGCGGGGAAGAGCCCGAGCACCGCCCCGGAGTCGAGCCCGGCCACATACCAGGGTCGCACAGCCTGCATTACGCCCGGCTTTTCCACCACGACGGCACGTGGAAGCGCGGCCCCGAGCTCCAGGGCGAATTCCGCGATGCGGGGATCGATATCGACCGACCGATGGTCACCACCTGCGGATCCGGGATCACCGCCGCGGTTCTGTCGTTCGGCGCGCACCTGCTCGGGCGGCGCGCGGCGCTCTACGACGGGTCATGGACCGAATGGGGTGGCGACCGGACGACTCCAAAGGCGAAAGGGCCGGCGTGAGCAGCACCCGCGACGAGAAGGGATCCGGCACGCGACTGGTCTCCGCCGGCCGCCGCGAGGAATGGACCAACGGCATCGTCAACCCGCCGGTGTGGCGCGCCTCGACGATCCTGTACGAATCCGTCGCGGACATGCGCAATTCCGCGCGCCGTGACACGCATCACCGACTCTATTACGGCCGCCGCGGCACGCCGACGCAATGGGCGCTCGCCGACGCGCTGACCGAACTCGAGCCGGGTGCCGAGGGCACCTTCCTCTATTGCTCGGGGGTCGCGGCGATCGCGGCGGCCTTGCTTTCTGTGCTCTCGCCCGGCGACGAGCTGATGCTCGTCGACAGCGCCTACGAACCGACGCGCGCAATGGCGAAGGGGCTGCTCGCGCGCTTCGGCATCACGACGCGCTTCTATGATCCGCTGATCGGCGCCGGCATCGCCGAGCTTATCGGCGATAAGACGCGCGCGATCTTCATGGAGAGCCCCGGTAGCCTCACCTTCGAGGTGCAGGATGTGCCGGCGATCGTCGCCGCCGCCAGGGCGCGCGGCGTGACGACCTTGCTCGACAACACCTGGGCGACGCCGCTCTATTTCCCGGCGATCGCCGCCGGCGTCGATCTATCGATCCTCGCCTGCACCAAGTACGTCGTCGGCCATTCGGACGTGATGCTGGGCTCGGTCACCGCCGGCCCGGGCCATTTCGACAGGCTCCGTAAGACAAGCTTCGAGCTGGGCCAGGTCGCCTCGCCCGACGATTGCTGGCTGGGCTCGCGCGGATTGCGGACGATGGGCGTGCGGCTCGCCCATCACCAGCAGAGCGCGCTGACGATCGCGTGCTGGCTGGCCGAGCGGGAGGAAGTGGCCACGGTGCTCCATCCCGCGATCCCCTCGTGCCCTGGCCACGAGCTTTTCGCGCGCGACTTTAAGGGGTCCTCGGGCCTGTTCTCGTTCGTGCTCAAGGACGGCGATGAAGCCTCACGCGCGGCCTTTATCGATGCGCTCGATCTGTTCGGCATCGGCTATAGCTGGGGCGGCTACGAAAGCCTCGCCACACCGGCC
Source organism: uncultured Sphingomonadaceae bacterium (assembly GCA_946479505.1). The sequence goes on along the minus strand of CAMLGC010000021.1, from coordinate 21,677 downwards.
GATCCGCACCGCGGACTTGGAGCGTCAGAACACGACGGCGCGATCGTCCGCCTCCAGGTCGGGCTCGAGGACACCGACGACCTTATCGCCGATATCGAGCAGGCGCTCGCCGCCTTTCGAAGCGCGCGCGGATGAACCAGGTCGGGAGATGGCTCGCTGCCAACGGCATCGTCATCCCCTCGACCGAGGTGTTGATCGAAGCCCTGATCGCGATCGCGCTCGTCGCCGCCAGCCTCGCGATCGGCTATTGGGCCGGCCGCACGCTGGGCCCGCGCCTCGCCGGTCTGTGGGAACGCCATGTCGGCGGGCATATCGAGGGGCTGGGACCGCGCATGTGCGTGATCCTGCGCCATCTCGTTGCGCTGATTCTGATCGCGATCGTGCTCGAATCGCCCTCTGCGTGGCACACGCCTGCGGCGGTCATCATCGGCGCGTGCCTCGGCGGCACCGCCGCGCTCGCCGCCGTCCAGATCCTTCGGGGCCTGAGCATCCCGCGCTGGATGGCGTGGCTCGTTGCGGCGGTGCTGTTCGTCGCCTTGTTCAGCAACGCGGTCGGCGGCCTCGCAAAGATCACGCACACCCTCGAGCTGGTCGGCTTCGACGTCGGCAAGCGACGCTTCTCGCTGCTCGCCTTGGTGACGATCCTCATCACCTTCGTCGCGTTGTTCGCGGGGTTCCGGCTCATCAACCGCATCGTCAGCCATTCGATCGGCCAGGCGAAATCGCTCGATCCGACGCAGAAGCTGCTCGGGCAGAAGCTCGCGGCGATCGCCGTCGTCATCGCCGCCTTCTTCTTCGGGATCGACCTGCTCGACATCGATCTCACGACTTTCGCGGTCTTTTCGGGCGCGCTTGGGCTCGCCGTCGGCTTCGGCCTGCAAAAGACGATCGGCAATCTCATTGCGGGAATCATCCTGTTGATGGACCGCTCGATCAAGCCGGGCGACGTGATCGTCGTCGGCGACAGCTTCGGCTGGGTCAACAAGATCGGCGTACGCGCCGTCTCGGTCATCACGCGCGACGGCAAGGAGCATCTCATCCCGAACGAGAATCTGATGACGCAGGAGGTCGAGAACTGGTCCTATTCGGATCGCAACGTCCGCGTCCGCATACCCGTGAACGTTTCGTACAAATGCGATCTCAAGCGCGCGCAGGAGCTGATGATGCAGGCCGCGCGCGAGAGCCCGCGCACGCTCGACAGCCCCAGACCCAACGTGCGTCTCGAAGGCTTCGGCGAGAGTGGTGTCCAGCACGAAATCCTGGTCTGGATTTCTGATCCCGAGGGCGGCGTCGGCAGCGTGCGGTCGGACGTCCTCAACCGGCTGTGGGTGCTGTTCAAGGAAAACGCGATCGAGCTCCCTTTCCCCCAGCGCGACGTGCATCTCTATCGGGCAGGCGAATAGCCGCTGTTGCAGGCCGGCCACAGCACCGCGCCGCTGCGCGCGTGCCGCCGGAATGCCTGTTGTGCGATGCAGCGGAATACGGCACGCTTCGTTCTCCTGCCGAACAGGGGCGCGAGCAGACGTCTCCGGCGGCAGGGGCGCAGCGGGGACATCGGCTTTCTCCAACCAAGGAAAAGGGAACGATGCGCTTCACCATTTTCAGCCTCGGCGCGCTCGCGCTGCTTGCGGCCACGCCGGCCTGGGCGCAGGACACCGCGCCGCCGCCACCCGTCAGCATCACCGGCGGCGCGACGCTCACCTCGGACTATCGCTTCCGCGGCATCACCCAGTCGGATGAGCATGGCGCACTCCAGGGCACGCTCAACGCTACCTCGACCTCCGGCTTCTATGTTGGGACGTGGGCCTCGACGATCGACGACGACGTGTCGCTTCCCGGCTATGGCGATGCCGAGGTCGATCTCTATGGCGGCTATTCGAAGACCTTGTTCAATGGCCTCGGCTTCGATGTGGGCCTGCTTTATTATCTCTATCCCGACGGCCGGGACGGGACGAACACCGACTTCTTCGAGCCCTATGCCTCGGTCAGCTACACGATCGGCCCGATCAGCGCGAAGCTTGGCGGCAATTATGCCTGGGGAGGGCAGCAGGGCCTGCCGTATGAGGAGGACAGCCTCTATCTCTACGGCGAGGCGTCGGTCGGTGTTCCGACCACGCCAGTGACGCTCAAGGCGCATGTCGGCCGCAGCGACGGGTCGCTCGGGCTCACCAATATCGACCCGACCGATGACGATTATTGGGATTGGTCGGTTGGCGCCACCGCGAGCGGCGGGCCGCTGACGGTCGGAATCAGCTATGTCGACACCGACATCTCGAACGCGGGCGGCTTTGCGCAACGGACCGGGCGCGGATCGACGGTGCTCGGATCGGTCGGCGTCGCCTTCTGACGCTGAATGGGGAGCGGTGATGCCGCTCCCCCGTTTCCTTCAGGGCGTAGCGGCGCGCGCGTTCTGGCCGTCGCCTTCGGGCGCGGCGACGATGTCGCGGGTGGTCGAGCCCTTGTCGATCACGTCGGTCTGCGCGTCGCCCACCGCCGAGCGGATGCCCGGATCGGCCTGGTCGCGCCCCGCGGCCTCGAGCGTGGCGGTCTCCGTCGCGCTGCGCGGCGCAGGGCCGCCGAACATCGCTTCGAGCGCCTGCTGGCTGGGGTTGTTGTCCTGCGGACGCGCGGCGCCGGGGCGCGGCGGCACCAGCGCGAAGCTGGGCGGAATGACGAGCGGCGCCTGGCGCGCGACCGCGAACTCGTTGGGCCCGCCGCCGAGACGACGACCGCCGCCGCACCCCGCGAGCAACCCCGCAACCGCGAGCCCGGCGGCAATCGGCACGATCTTACGCATTCACATTCTCCACAGAAGCTGGCGTCTTGGGCTTTTTCGGCTTGTCGCGCATCAGCAGCGCGCGCACCAGCAGGATCAGCACGCCTATCGTAATCCCCGCATCGGCGACATTGAAGACCAAAAACGGGCTCCAGCCACCGAAGTGGAGATCGGCAAAATCGGTGACATAGCCGAGCCGCACGCGATCGAGGATATTGCCGAGCGCGCCGCCGAGCACGAGCCCGAGCGCGATCAGGTCCGCCCGGTAGCGCTCGCGCAGCATCCAGATCGCGACCCCGATCGCGATCGCGGCGGTCAGCCCGACGAGCGCCCAGCGCGCGGCATCGCTTCCCGCCGGGAGCAGCCCGAGCGAGACGCCGACATTGGGCACGAAGCGCAGCCGGAAGATCGGCAGCACCTCCATCGTGTCGCCGAGCTGACGGATGCCGAGTCCCTGCGTCACCAGCAGCTTTACGGCCTGATCGACGATGAAGACGAGCGCCGCGATTGCGAAGCCCCACAAGCGGATTCGCCGGGTCACGACACCACCTCCTCGCAGCGATCGCACAGGGCACCGTCCTCGGGCACCTCGGGGCGGTGCCGCCAGCAGCGGCCGCATTTGGCATAATCGGTGCGCGTCACCGACACACCTTTGCCCTCGGAGACTTTAGCGACGATGAACACCTCGGCGAGGTCGTCCGCATCGAGCGGCAGATCGGGCACGATCACCTCCGCCTCGAGGCTGGAGCGGACGATCTTTTCGCGCCGCATCGGCTCGATCGCCTCGGTCACCGCCTCGCGCAGGCGCCGCACATCTTCCCAATTGGTGCTGATCGCGTCGTCGCCGGGCAACGCAGGCAGCTCAGGCCATTCGAGGAAATGCACCGACCCGTCTTCGCTCGGGAAGCGCGATTGCCACACCTCCTCGGCGGTGAAGCACAGGATCGGCGCGGCATAGCGCACCAGCGCATGGAACAGCATGTCCATCACCGTCCGGCACGCGCGGCGGCGGATGCTGTCGGGCGCATCGCAATACAGGCTGTCCTTGCGGATATCGAAGTAGAAGGCCGAGAGGTCGTCCTGCGCGAAATCGGTGAGCAGGCGCAGATAGCGGTTGAACTCGTATCCCTCCGCCGCCGCGCGCAGCTCGACGTCGAGCCGTCCGAGCAGGTGGAGCACGTAGAGCTCGAGTTCGGGCATGTGGTGCGTGTCGACCTTCTCCGCCTCGCGGAAGCCGTCGAGCGCGCCGAGCAGATAGCGGAAGGTGTTGCGCAGCTTGCGATACGCGTCCGAGGTGGTGCCGAGCACCTCCTTGCCGATCCGCACGTCCTCGAAATAATCGGTCTGCGCCACCCACATGCGCAGGATATCGGCGCCCGATTCCTGGATCACCTTCAAGGGATCGACGACGTTGCCGAGGCTCTTCGACATCTTGCGGCCCTGGCCATCGAGCGCGAAACCGTGTGTGAGAACCGCGTCATAGGGCGCGCGGCCGCGCGTGCCGCAGCTTTCCAAGAGCGACGACTGGAACCAGCCGCGATGCTGGTCCGAGCCTTCGAGATAGAGGTCCGCGCGGGTGCCCTCGCCATAGCGCGCCTCGATCACGAAGGCGTGGGTGGACCCCGAATCGAACCACACGTCGAGAATGTCGGCCTGCGGCTCGTAGTCGGCGAGATCGTGGTCGGGGCCGAGCAATGCCTGGTGGTCGGCGGTGAACCACGCATCGGCGCCGCCCGCGCGGAAGGCCTCGACGATCCGGGCGTTCACGGCGGAATCGTTCAGATACTCGCCCGTCGTGCGGTGGACGTAGAGCGCGATCGGCACCCCCCACGCGCGTTGGCGGCTGATGACCCAATCGGGGCGGCCCTCGACCATCGCTCGGATACGGTTCTTCGAGCGCGCCGGCACCCAGCGGGTACGCTCGATGGAGTCGAGCGCGAGCTCGCGGAGGGTGGGGCCATTTCCCTCTTCTCCCCTCCCGCCTGCGGGAGGGGTCGGGGGAGGGCCTGTCAGAGAGGAGACCTTCGCGCCGGACAGGCCCTCCCCTAACCCCTCCCGCAAGTGGGAGGGGGATTCGGTTGCGCTCCGGTCCATCGGGATGAACCATTGCGGGGTGCAGCGGAAGATCACCTTGGCCTTCGAGCGCCACGAATGCGGGTAGCTATGCGCGAAATCGTCCGACGCGGCGAGCAGCGCGCCGGCCTCGCGCAGGTCCGAGCAGATCGGGCCGGCTTCTTTGATGTCGCCTCCGGCTCCGGCGGCGACGAACTTCTTGTTGATGACGCTCCCCTGCCCGCCGAGCCACGCCCAATCGGGACGGTAGAAGCCCGCCGCATCGACCGCGAACACCGGATCGATGCCGTATTGGCGGCACAGCAGGAAATCGTCCTCGCCATGATCGGGCGCCAGGTGGACGAGCCCCGTGCCCGCATCGGTGGTGACAAAATCGCCGGGAAGGAACGGCCGCGGCTTGGCGAAGAAGCCGCCGAGATGGTGCATCGGATGGCGGGCTTTGGCACCGGCGAGCGCACTGCCCCTAAAAACATCAATGAATTTACCGCCGGAAAGCCAGCTTATTGCTTCAGCCAGCTCACGAGCAACAACGACCTTACGACCGGTGTCGGTAGTAGCTACGGCGTATTCAATTTCCTCCCCGTAGGCCAACGCCTGGTTCACCGGGATCGTCCACGGCGTGGTCGTCCAGATCACCGCATGGGCACCGACCAACTCGGGCGCATTGGGGGCCTCGATAATCTCGAACGCCACGTCGATCTGCGTCGAGACGACGTCCTCATATTCGACCTCGGCCTCGGCGAGCGCGGTTTTTTCGACCGGGCTCCACATCACCGGCTTGGCGCCGCGGTAGAGCTGGCCGCTCTCGGCGAACTTGAGGAGCTCGCCGACGATCGTCGCCTCGGCCGCGAACTTCATCGTGAGATAGGGATCATCCCAATCGCCCATGATGCCGAGCCGCTGGAATTGGTTGCGCTGCACGTCGACCCATTTTTCGGCATAGGCGCGGCATTCGGCGCGGAACTGGGCGACGGGAACCTCGTCCTTGTTCTGCTTCTTGGCGCGATAGGCTTCCTCGACCTTCCACTCGATCGGCAGGCCGTGGCAGTCCCAGCCGGGAACGTACGGCGCGTCCTTGCCCATCAGCGATCGGCTGCGGACGATGATGTCCTTCAGCACCTTGTTCATCGCGTGGCCCATGTGGATGTCGCCGTTGGCGTAGGGCGGGCCGTCGTGGAGGATGAAGCGTTCGCGGTCGGCGCGTTGTTCGCGCAGTCGGTCATAGACGCCGATCCGCTGCCAGCGCTCGAGGATGCTTGGCTCCTTGGCGGCGAGGCCGGCCTTCATGGGAAAATCGGTCTTCGGCAGGAAGACGGTATCGCGCCAGTCGCGCGTGGTGTCGGGTGCGTCGCTCATCGAGTTGCGGCACTTAGGGCGCGGCGCGCCTCGGCGCAATCGGCCTCCATTTGGGCGACGAGCGCATCTAGCTGCGCGAACTTCACCTCGGGGCGGAGGAAGGCGATCAGCTCGATGTCGATGGTCTGGCCGTAGAGGTCGCCCGAAAAGTCGAAGAAGAAGGGTTCGAGCAATTCCTGGGACGGGTCGAAGGTGGGGCGGATGCCGAGGCTCGCCGCGCCGTCGAGGAGGAGGCCGTCGGGGAGGCGCCCGCGCACGGCGTAGATGCCGTAGGCGGGACGGACGTAGTTGGCGAGCGAGAGATTCGCGGTCGGGTAGCCGAGTTCGCGACCGCGCTTGTCGCCGTGCTCGACCGTGCTGCGGACCGTGAACGGCCGGGTGAGCAGCCGCGCGGCGGTGCGCGGATCGCCTGCCTGCAAGGATGCGCGGATGCGGCTGGAGGAGACCACCGCGCCGTCCATCGTCACCGGCGGCACGGTATCGACCGAGAAATCGTGGCGGCGGCCGAGCTCGGCGAGCTGCGCGACGCTGCCCGATCGGCCCTTGCCGAAGGTGAAATCCTCACCCGTCACGACGCCGCCGACGCCGATGTTGCCCAAAAGCCGCGTGGTGACGAACTCTTCGGCGCTCAATCCGGCGAGCGCGGCGTCGAAGGTGAAGACGAGCATCGCGTCGGCGCCCGCGGCCCTCACGAGCTCCTCACGCTGATCGAGCGAGGTGAGGCGGAACCAGGGGGTTGTCGGACGGAAAAAGCGCATCGGATGCGGATCGAAGGTCGCGACGAGCGCGGGACGCCCTTCGGCACGGGCGCGCTCGATCGCGCGGCCGACCACCGCCTGGTGGCCCGCATGAAATCCGTCGAAATTGCCGAGCGCGACGATCCCGCCGCGCAAATGGCCGGGGACCGCCGAGCTACCGTCCAGCCGCTCCATGCGCGCGGGCTATAGGGTCGCGCGGGCGGCGGCGCCAGTCCCGCGGGTCATGCGCGCACCAAAGTGACGAAGCTGTAGGCGGGGCGGCCATCCTCGACATCGTGGTCTTCGCGCATCATCTCGCGCCATCCGTCGAAGGCGGGGACCACCGCGTCGCCCTCGGGATCGGCATGGACTTCGGTGAGCTCGACCTTGTCGAGCAGGTCGCGGAAGAGCGCGACGACCTCCGCGCCGCCGATGACCGCGACGTCGCCCTCGCCCGCGAGCGCCAGCGCTTCTTCGGGTGTGTGCGCCACCTCGGCGCCGGGTGCCGACCAGTCGGGATCGCGCGTCAGGACGATGTGGCGGCGGCCAGGGAGCGGCGCGGGGAAGCTCTCGAAGGTCTTGCGGCCCATCACCATCGGCTTGCCCATCGTCAGCGCCTTGAAGCGCTTGAGGTCGGCGGGCAGATGCCAGGGCAGCTTCCCGTCGCGGCCGATCACGCCGTTGTCGGCGCGCGCCAGCACCAAGGTTATCATACCGCCACGGGCGCCTTGATGTGCGGCTGCGCCTCGTAGCCGACGAGGCTGAAATCCTCGTACTCGTAGCCGTCGATCGATGCGGGGTGGCGAAGAATTTCGAGACGCGGGAGCGGGCCGGGCGTGCGGGCGAGCTGCTCGCGGGCCTGATCGACGTGGTTCGCGTAGAGGTGGCAATCGCCGCCGGTCCAGATGAACTCGCCGGGCTCGAGGTCGCATTGCTGGGCGAGCATGTGGGTGAGGAGCGCGTAGCTCGCGATGTTGAACGGCACGCCCAAAAAGATGTCGGCCGAACGCTGGTAGAGCTGGAGCGACAGCCTGCCGTTCGCGACGTGCGTCTGGAAAAGGCAGTGGCACGGCGCGAGCGCCATCGCGTGGAGATCGCCCGGATTCCACGCGCTGACGATCTGGCGGCGCGAGGCGGGGTCGACGCGGATCTGCTGGATCAATTCGGCGATCTGATCGATGTGACGCCCGTCGGCGGTCGCCCAGTCGCGCCACTGCTTGCCGTAAACCGGCCCGAGATCGCCCGCCTCGTCGGCCCATTCGTCCCAGATGCCGACCTTGCGCTCCTGCAGCCAGCGGACGTTGGTGTCGCCGCGCAGGAACCAGAGCAATTCGACGATGATCGAGCGCAGGTGGAGCTTCTTGGTGGTAAGCACCGGGAACCCCTGGGCCAGGTCGAAATGCATCTGCGCGCCGAAGACCGAGCGCGTGCCGACCCCGGTGCGGTCGTCCTGCCGGGCGCCGGTATCGAGGATTCGCTGCATCAGATCGAGATATTGGCGCATCGCGACGACCTAGCCTCTCACCGCGCCGCCGCCAAGGCGACACCGAAGTTGACCAACTTGACCGTCCTGCACGGTATTCTCCACGGTTTTACGCGGCATTCGAGGGGCGGCTGTGTTGGACGAGTCAACTTTGAGCGCGCTGCCGTTGTCTTGCGAACGCCGCAAGGTATCGCATGAAGACGGGGGTGTAGGACAGGGGAAAGAGCCGACCTATCCTCCTGCTCGTCATGCCGGACCTGATCCGGCATCCGCTTCTTCCTTGCTCGCACCCCCCGGGAAAAAGCGGGACCCCGGATCGAGTCCGGGGTGACGATTCAAACCGATCGAATGCGAGTCTAACTCCCCCGATGCGCCTGCTGGTGGAGGCGGCAGGGCGCGATATCGGCCGGCTTGGGGCGGGGGCCGACGGCCTTGAACGCGGCGAGGTATCCACCGGCGGAAGGCATTTCCTGCATCTCGACGAGGCTGTAGCCGACCGCGGCGAATTCGCATTTGAGGAGTTTGGGGGGGGTGCCGTGGTTCTGGGTCGGGCGGTTGGCGTCGACCACGATCACCTCGCCGTCGGCCTCCAGCGAGGGGCGCAGCCGCCACAGGAACTCGTAGGGCTCCTGGATTTCGTGATACATGTGGACCATCAGCACGCGATCGAAGCTGTGCGGGGGCAATTTGGGATCGGCGGGCTCGCCCAGCCGCACGCTGACATTGTCGAGCCGTTCGCGCGTGATGCGGTCCGCGAGCGCCTTGCGGACCTCCGGAATGATGTCCTCGGCGAGCACGCGACCCTTGGCGCCGACGCGGGTGGCGAGGCGGACGGTGTAATAGCCCTGCCCCGCGCCGATGTCCGCGACCGTCATGCCGGGCTCGATCCCGGCCTTGTCCATCACCTCGGCCGCCTCGTTGAGCCGGTCGCGCGCCTCCTCGGTCGACCAGCGGCTCGAGATGATGCTGGCGACGGGGCGATCGGCCTCGGGGAACGGCCCCACATCCTCGTCATTGTCGTGGGAGAAGAACGGCTTGGAGCCGTCGCACGCCGCGAGCAGGAACGCCAGGGCGAGGACGGCGCGCAGCCTCACTCGACGTCCTCTACCTCGACCGTCTCGCCCGTCACGCGCTGCGAGAGCGCGGCGGCCATGAACTCGTCGAGATCGCCGTCGAGCACGTCCGACGGCGTCGGCGAGGTGACGCCGGTGCGCAGGTCCTTCACCATCTGGTACGGCTGGAGGACGTAGCTGCGAATCTGGTGTCCCCAGCCGATATCGGTCTTGGCCGCGTTCTCCGCATTGGCCACCGCCTCGCGTTCCTGAAGCTCGCGCTCGTAGAGGCGGGCGCGGAGCTGGTTGTATGCCTCGGCTTTGTTCTTGTGCTGCGATCTTTGGTTCTGGCACTGGACGACGATGCCGGTCGGAAGGTGGGTGATGCGCACCGCCGAATCGGTCGTGTTGATGTGCTGCCCGCCGGCGCCCGACGCGCGATAGGTATCGATGCGCAGCTCGCTGTCGTTGATCTCGACCTCGATATTGTCGTCGATCACCGGATAGACCCACACGCTCGCGAAGCTGGTATGGCGACGCGCGGCGCTGTCATAGGGGCTGATTCGCACGAGCCGGTGCACCCCGCTCTCGGTCTTGGCGTAGCCATAGGCGTTCTCGCCCTTGAGCAGCAACGTCGCCGACTTGATCCCCGCCTGCTCGCCCGAATGCTGGTCGACCAGCTCGACCTTCATGCCGTGGCGCTCCGCCCAGCGCGAATACATGCGCTGAAGCATCCCCGCCCAGTCCTGGCTTTCGGTGCCGCCCGCGCCGGCATTGACCTCGATATAGGTGTCGTTGGCGTCGGCCTCGCCCGAGAGCAAAGCCTTGACCTTGCTCTCGTCGGCGCGGCGCGCGAGCGCGGCGAGGCTTTCGGTGCCTTCGGCCGCCATCTCCTCATCGCCCTCGGCTTCCGCAAGCTCGATCAGCTCGGCGGTGTCGTTGAGTTCGGTCTCGATTCCGCGGGTGGCGGTGATCGCGTCGTCGAGCCGCTGGCGCTCGCGCATCACCGACTGCGCGAGCTTGGGATCGTCCCACAGCGACTGATCCTCTACGCGCGCGTTCAATTCGTCGAGACGGCGGAGCGCGCGATCCCAATCGAGGAAGCGGCGGAGCAGCGCCAGCGCCTCGTTGATCGTATCGACATGGGCCTGCGCTTCGGCGCGCATTTCACTTCACTCCAATACGTGGGCATTCCGCACGAACAACGGCCCGCGCCATGTGACGTAGTGCGCCAGCGGAACTAGTAAATCCCGCCCTGTCTTTGCAAGAAATCGCTGTCGCGCGGCTTCTGCTGCTGCGCCGGGGCTTCCTTGGGCTTGTCGGCCACTTCGTCGCGCTTGATGACGCGGCGCGGCTCGCTTTCGGGCTTGAACGCCTCCCATATCACCGGCGAGAGCGGATCGTCGGACGGCCAGGCGCCGAACACCGGCTTGCCCGACCGGCGGTCGATGCGCACCATCCGGATGCCCGCCGGTGCGCGGAACGGCACCTTTTCCAGGTCCTTGAACGCCTTCAACGCGAAATCCTTGAAGATCGGCACCGCGACCGTCGCACCCTGAATATAGGAACCGCCCAGATCGCGCGGCGTATCGTAGCCGACATAGAGCCCGCCGATCATCTGCGGCGTGCCGCCGATGAACCACACGTCGGTGGGGCCGTTGTTGGTGCCCGTCTTGCCGATCATCGGTCGATCGAGATCGCGCAGCCGACGCGCGGTGCCGCGCTTCACGACGCCTTCGGTGATGTGAACCATCTGATAGGCGGTCAGCGGATCGAGCACCTGGCGCCCCTTGGCCTGGGGCCTCGGCATCGGCTTGCCGTTCCAGTCGGGCGCGTTGCAGCCTTCGCACGGGCGCCAGTTGGCGGGCCAGATCACCTTGCCGTGGCGATCCTGGATGAAGTCGATCATCGTCGCATCGTGCCAGCGGCCGTGGTTGACGATCACCGAAAAGGCATTGACCATCCGCTCCACGGTCGTCTCGCCCGCGCCGAGCGAGATCGAGAGATAGGGCGGGTACTCGCCCACGCCCATCCGCTTGGCGAGATCGACGACGTGCTCCATCCCGATCGTGGCGGCGGCACGCACCGTCATCAGGTTGCGCGACTGCTCGACCGCCCATCGCAACGTGTGCGACCCGTGGCCGCCCTCATGCGCGAAGTTCTGGAAGCATTTCTGGCCGAGCGCGGCGCCCTGATAGACGCAATAGGGCGCGTCCTCGATCATCGTCGCCGGCGTCATTCCCTGCTCGAGCGCCGCCGAATAGACGATCGGCTTGATCGTCGAGCCCGGCTGCCGCATCGCCTGCATCGCGCGGTTGAACGACTGGATGCGCGAATCGAACCCGCCCTGCATCGCGAGAATGCGGCCCGTGCTCGGCTGCTCGATCAGCATGCCGCCCGAAACGCGGGGGATACTGCGCAACCCCCAGCCCGCACCTTCGGGCGCGACCGCGATGACGTCGCCGGGTTTCAGCGCCGCGAAGGCGGTGCCGCCCTTGCCGCGCACCGGCATGCCGGCGTCGCTGCGCGCCATCGCACCGGTGTCGCCGTTCTTGAAGACCAACGTCGCGCTGCCGCCCTCGACGCCCGAGACGATCGCGGGCTGCCAATCCTCGTAATCGAGCCCGACATTGGTGCCGAGCAGCGCCGACTGCCAATCGCCGTCCTCGACATCGACGTGCCGGATCGCGCCTGACCAGCCGCGCCCGCGATCGAAGCGGACAAGGCCGTCGCGCAGCGCCTTCTGCGCATATTCCTGGAGCTGGGGATCAAGCGAGGTGCGCACCCACAGCCCCCCGGCATAGACGCTGAAGGGGTGATCGCCATCCTTGTTGTTCTCGCCGAACCGCTCGATCAGCTCGCGCCGCACCGCCTCGATGAAATAGCCGCCCGCGCGATCGAACTTGCGGAAGCGCTGGCGCACCGTGCCGAGCGGCTCGGCATCGGCCTGCTGGAACTGCGCCCGCGTGATGAAGCCGTTGTCGAGCATCTCGCTCAACACATAATGCCGCCGCGCGAGCGCCGCCTCGGTGTCACGGATCGGATCGTAATTGGCGGGGCCCTTGGGCAGGATCGCGAGATAGGCGAATTGCGCGAGATCGAGCTCGTCGAGCTCCTTGCCGAAATAGGCATGCGCCGCCGCCTCGACGCCATAGGCGTTACGGCCGAGGAAAATCTGGTTGAGGTAGAGCTCGAGGATCTGCTGCTTGGTGAGCGCCTGCTCGATCCGCCAGGCGAGGATCGCCTCCTTGGCCTTGCGCGTGTAGCTCACCTCGTTGCCGAGCAGCAGATTCTTGGCGACCTGCTGCGTGATCGTCGAGGCGCCGATCGGGCGGCCCGAATGGGTGAGGTTGGTCCACGCCGCGTTGGCGATGCCCACGAGATCGACGCCGTGATGCTGGAAGAAGGTCCGGTCCTCGGCAGCGAGGAACGCCTTCACCAGCAGCGGCGGATATTCGTCGTACGAAAGCTCGACGCGGCGCTCGCGCGCATAGGAATGGATCGGCTCGCCGTTGATCCCGCGGACATAGGTGGGGAGCGGCGGCTCGTAGGTGCGCAAGCTGTCGACGGAGGGCAGCCCGCGCACGAACAGCAGCCAGATCAGGAACAGCCCGAGCAGCCCCAACCCGACGAGAACGACGATCAGCTTGCCCCACCAGCGGGCCCAGACCCGCTTGAGGAACCCGCCCACGCCCTCGACCTCGCGGCGCAACTTGAGCCGCATGCTCGTTTCAGTACCTTCGGAACCCGCCATCGCGCCGATGCTGTAGCAATTTTCTTTGCGGTTGCCAGCACAGATGCGGCGAGCCGCCTATGGGGCCGAGCGCAGGCGACCGCATGGGCCCGCGCGGTCGCTCAAGGCGCGCCGCTTACCTGCGCGTCAGGTTCAAGTCCGCAAGACAGGGCGTCACGCGATCATAGGGAATGGGAATGCCCGACGCGGTGATCGGAACTGCAAATTCGCTATACACCTCATCGGCAGGGCGATACGCACCATCGGAGGGGGCGCGTTTCAGCACGAAGATGACCGTGCACGTCCCGCCGGAATATTCCAACACGCCGTCGCTTCCGACCGGAAGCTCGAGCCGCGTTATCTCTCCAGCCGACCCCAGGCGGTGCTTGAGCTCGGAGAGGGACATGCCTGCCGCCCATTCGAGACCGGGCATCGGCGGCGGCGGCGGGATGGCAGTGGCGGCGGCTTGCTCGCCACGATCCTGGCTCGCGAATGCGGCAAGCGAGATCAGGAGCATCGCGATCATTCGACTCCCTTCGGCGACCGACGATCTTGCCGTGATACCACGCAAGTACCTCGAAAGCTACGATAACGCGCGCCGCACGCCCGCTTAGCGCGAGACGAGCTGCCTGGCGAAATAGACGTCGATCGCGCGGCTCATCGCCTCGGCGATGCGGTGGCGGCCGTCGGCCGAATTGAGGAACGCCGCGTCCTCGTCATTCGAAATATAGCCGGTTTCGAACAGCACCGAGGGCATGTCGGGCGCCTTCAGCACCATCAGCGAGGCCATCCGGTGGAAGGTGTCCTTCATCGGCACCAGCGGCTTGGCCTCGCGGCCGAGCAGGCGGGCGAAATCGGACGCGCTGTTCATCGTCTCGCGTTGCGACAGGTCGATCAGGATCGACGAGATGTCGGTCGAGGTCGAGGCGAGATTGACGCCGTCGAGAACGTCCGCGCGGTTCTCGCGCGCGGCGAGCCGCGCCGCCTCCTTGTCCGACGCAACCTCGGAAAGCGTGTAAACGGTGGCGCCGGTCGCCTCCGGATTGGTCGCGCTGTCGCAATGGATCGACACGAACAGGTCGGCATCGAGCCGGCGCGCGATCTGAAAACGTTCGCGCAGCACCAGATAGCGATCGTCGCTTCGCGTCAGCGCGACCCGCACCCGCCCCGATTTGACGAGCTGATCGCGGATCGCCTTGGCGATCTTCAGCGTGACGTCTTTCTCCTGCAAGCCCGTATCGGGCGAGATCGCACCCGGATCGTGCCCGCCGTGCCCGGCATCGATCACCACCAGCGGCCGGCTGTCGTCGCCCGCGACGCGGGGCAGATGGACCCCGTTGGCGACGGGGGGCACCGGCATCGACACGCTGTAGCGCGTGCGCCCGTTCGATGCGGCACGCGCGAAGCGGTCGTGATCGACCGACGCCAGCGACAGCGTCAACGTGCGGCCGTGATCGTCGAAACGCCCGCCGGTGACGATCGCGGGGCGGACGAGATCGAACACGATCCGCGCGCCGTCGCCGCCATGCACGCCCTGGCGGACCCGGCCGACGGCGCCGGTTGCCTCTGCCGAGCCACCCGGCGCGGCGCCGGCGACATCGACCGCGATCCGCCTGGGTTCATCGAGCACGAAGCTGGAGGCGGCCGCGACGCCGCCGTCGAAATGGATTACGATGCGTCCACGATCGACCTCGATATGATCGACCGTCGCCGCGAAACCGGGTGTACCGGCGATCCAGCAGGCAAGGAGCGCGAGAACGAAAGACACAGGCCGACAATGCCGTGCCCGGCAAGCGCCGGTCCAGCGAAAAGACATGGGCGGGGGGTTCCCGTTCGTGAAACTTTTTACTGACACTCGACTAACGCCGGGAACTCAAATCACGGTGAATAGAAGGGGTTAACGGGGCATTTTTCATGTTTCCAGCGGAATGCGACGAACCGTGCCCGCCGACGCCATGCCGGTTGCCGTGCCGCATGTCCGGTGCTAGGCATGTCGGTCACCGGCATGGCATGTATTCCGCCCTGCCGGTTCTTTCCGCCGCCTCGGCCTTTCGATCGGCGTGCGGCATCACCAGGTTGACACTCGCATGGCGCATTTCCCCTCCCCCTCTATCCGCACGGCATCTGCCGGCGGAGATGCGGGTGCGGGAGTCCGGAGCCTCAGGGCCGGACGTGCGCCGCGAGATCATGAACAATCAACAAAAACCCGCGTGACCGGAGCCGGTGGCATGTACGCCGCGGCGCCGACAACGCTCGTTCATCGCGCGCGGCCGAGGCCCACGCCGCCGCCGCGCGCCCGGAGACATTTCAATGACCATGCGTATGCTGATCGACGCACGGCACCGGGAGGAAACCCGCGTCGCCGTCGTCAAGGGAAACCGAATCGAGGAGTTTGATTTCGAGAGTGCCGAGCGCAAGCAGCTCAAGGGCAACATCTATCTGGCGAAGGTAACCCGGGTCGAACCGTCGCTCCAGGCGGCATTCATCGATTATGGCGGCAATCGCCACGGGTTCCTCGCGTTCAGCGAAATCCACCCCGATTACTACCAGATTCCCAAGGCCGACCGCGACGCGCTGCTCCGCGAGGAAGCCGAGCACGCCGCGGAGGAAGCCGCGCTGCGCGCCGAGAGCGACGAAGCCGACGCGATCGATGCCGACGAAGACGTGCTCGATCGCTTCGACGACGAGGGCGCGGGTTTCGAAGAGGTTGCCGAGCCCGGCGACGAGGATGCGCCCGAGGCCGGCGAAAGCGAGTCCGAGGGGCGCGAGGAAGACGGCGGCCGCCGTCGCCGCGGCCGCAAGCGCGGCAAGGCCGACGCCGCCGCCGACGAACTGCGCGAGCGCCGGCTCAATCTGCGCAAGCGCTACAAGATCCAGGACGTCATCCATCGCCGCCAGGTGCTGCTCGTCCAGGTCGTCAAGGAGGAGCGCGGCAACAAGGGCGCGGCGCTGACCACCTATCTGAGCCTCGCCGGCCGCTATTGCGTGCTGATGCCCAACACCTCGCACGGTGGCGGAATCAGCCGCAAGATCAGCAATGCGGGCGACCGCAAGCGGCTCAAATCGATCATGGCCGATTTGAAGCTGCCGTCGACGATGGGCTGCATCGTGCGCACCGCCGGGCTCAGCCGCACCAAGACCGAGATCAAGCGCGACTTCGACTATCTCGCGCGATTGTGGGACGGGATTCGCGAGACCACGCTTTCGTCGTCGGCGCCGGCGCTGATCTATGGCGACAGCGATCTCATCAAGCGCGCGATCCGCGACATCTACAACAAGGACATCGACGAGGTGATCGTCGAGGGCGACGAGGGCTATCGCCAGGCCAAGGACTTCATGAAGCTCCTGATGCCGAGCCACGCCCGGCGCGTGAAGCATTATTCGGACGCGGTGCCGCTGTTCCAGCGCCATCATGTCGAGGACCAGCTCGCGGCGATGTACCATCCCGTCGTCCAGCTCAAATCGGGCGGCTATCTGGTCATCAACCCGACCGAAGCGCTGGTCTCGATCGACATCAACTCGGGGCGCTCGACGCGCGAGCACAATATCGAGCAGACCGCGACCGCGACCAATCTCGAGGCGGCGCACGAGATCGCGCGCCAGCTCCGGCTGCGCGACATGGCCGGGCTGGTCGTGATCGACTTCATCGACATGGACCACGGATCGAACGTCCGGAAGGTCGAGAAGGCGGTTAAGGAGGCGCTCAAGAACGATCGCGCGCGCATCCAGGTCGGCCGCATCTCGTCGTTCGGTCTCATGGAGATGAGCCGCCAGCGGCTGCGCACCGGCGTACTCGAGGCATCGACCCGTCAATGCCCGCATTGCGAGGGGACCGGGCTGGTGCGCACCGCCTCGTCGGCGGGCCTCTCGGCGCTGCGCCTGATCGAGGATGAAGCGGCGCGCGGGCGCGGCTCGGTCCTGACGCTGCTCGCGAGCCAGGAAGCGGCCTTCTACCTGCTCAACAGAAAGCGCGGCGAGCTTGCCGAGATCGAGGATCGCTATGGCGTCCATGTCGAGGTCGAAGCCGACGGCGAGCAGGAAGGCGCGCGCATGTCGGTCGAGGCATCGGGCGGCCCGCCGGCGCATGCACCGCGCTTCGAGCCGGCGGTGATCGAGGAGGACGAGCCCGAGATCGAGGAAGAAACGCTCGACGAGGAAGAGGCCGACACCGAGGCCCGCAGCGACGAGCGCGACGAAGAGGGCCGCGGCGAGCATCGCCGCCGCCGTCGCCGGCGCGGCCGGCGCGGCCGCGGTCGCGACGAGCATGGCGAACAGCCCGAAGCTGCCGAGGCCGGCACCGAGGCCGCGGAAGATCGCGTCGAGGATACCGAGCACGAGGAGCGGACCAACGCCGCCGAAGACGATGCCGAATCGCGCCGCCGCCGCGGTCGGCGCGGCCGTCGTGGCGGGCGCGGACGCGGAACCCGCACCGAGGCACCGGCACAGGAGGCATCGGGCGACGCCGAGACCGCAGTCTCGGCCGGCGAGCCCGAAGCGCCCGAGCCCTCCGAAGAGACGCCGGCCGAACCGGTAAAGCGCACCCGCCGTCGCCCACGTGCCCGCACCGAAGAGGCGGTCGCGTCGGACGAGCAGGCGGCCGCGCCGGTACCGGCAGCCGAAGAGACGGCCGAGCCCGCGCCCAAGCCGGCGCGCGGTCGGCGTCGCAAGGTCGAGACCGAAGCCCCCGTCGAGCCGGCGCCGGCGACGGACGCGGCCGAGGAAGCGACGCCCGCCAAGCCCAAGCGGACGCGGCGCAAGAAGGCCGACGCATCGGCCGAGACGGAGGCTCCTGCGCCCGAGCCTGCTGCCGACGTCCCCGCCGAGGCCAAGCCGAAGCGCACGCGCCGGAAAAAGGCCGAAGCGGCCACCGCCGACGAGGGTGCCGAGGCCGAAGCGCCGCAGGCTCCGACGCCGAACAGTGCACGGGGCGGCGATGGGGCGGCGCCTGCCGACGAGGCGGCGGCCGGCACCGCGGACGAGCTCGACGAGGACCGTCCGCGGCGCGGCGGCTGGTGGCAGCGCACCTTCGGCGGCTGACCGGATGACGCCCGGGGGCTTCGGCTCCCGGGCGTTGCCTTGCGTGTTGTGCGACGGCTCCGCTGCCGAGCGTCAGCGGCCGAGCAATCCCGGGCTGGTGACGATCAGTCCCGCCATATCCTTGATGGAGGAGCCGCCGTGCCGACGGCGTCCGCTCCGTCTGCCCGACTTCGGCATCGCCGGTGCGCATTCGGGAACAATCCGCCCCGGTCGGGTTCTTCCTATGTCACAGCCGAAAGAGGACAGCCGGATGGCGCTTCGCGTTCCCCGTTCGACCGCGCAGATGGGCGGATCGCCCGCGCGGCATTTCTACACCGGGCGCGACATGGCGCGCGTCAAGGCGATCGGCGACCTGCGCGCGCGCACCCACGAACGGATGCCGCGCTTCGTGCTCGAATATCTCGAAGGCGGCGCGGGGCAGGAGGCGACGCTCTATCGCGAGCGCGAGGTCTTCGCCGAATGGCGCTTCATGCCCCACACCTTGGTCGATGAATCGCACCGCAGCCTCGAACGCCCGATCCTGGGCAAGACCGCCGCGATGCCGCTGTGCATCGCGCCGACGGGGCTCAACGGCCTGTTCATGCGCCACGGCGACACGGCGCTGGCGCAAGGCGCGGCGCGGATCAGCGTGCCGTTCATCCAGAGCACGATGTCCAACGACACGATGGAGCGCGTCGCCCGGGAGGCGCCGGGCGTGCGCCATTGGTGGCAGCTCTACGTCTTCGGCGGCGAGGAAATCTGGCAGGAACTGATCCGCCGCGCCGATGCCTGCGGATGCGAGGCGCTGGTGCTCACCACCAACTCGCAGATTTTCGGCGATCGCGAATGGGACGCACGCACGCGGGCGACGCAGAGCCGGCCGACGCTCTCGACGATTCTCGATGCGGCGCGGCACCCGGCGTGGCTCGCCTCGGCATTGAGCCACGGCATGCCGGAATTCGCCAACGTGGTCGATTTCATCCCCAAGGATCGCCGCGGCTTCTTCGACAGCGCCTTCTGGATTCGCGAGCAGATGCCGCGCACGATGGCGTGGGACACGGTGGCGAAAATCCGCGATCGTTGGAAAAAGCCCTTCTTCGTGAAGGGCATCCTCAACCTCGACGATGTCCGGTACGCGCTCGACGCCGGGGTGGACGGGGTGATGCTCGGCAGCCACGGCGGGCGGCAGATGGATTGGGCGATCTCCGCGCTCGATATCCTCGCGCAGGCGCGCGAAATCGCGGGCGATCGGATGCAGGTCTATATGTCCGGCGGCATCCGCCACGGCACCGATATCCTCAAGGCGCTCGCGCTCGGCGCCGACGCGGTGATGACCGGCCGCGCGACGCTCTACGGCCTGTGCGCCGCGGGCGCAGACGGCGTCACGCGCGCGCTCGAGGTGCTCCACGACCAGGCGATGAACGAGCTCGGCCAGCTCGGCGTCGCCTCGCTCGACAAGCTCGACACCAACGTCATGCGCCACATGCACGGCGCGCCGATGCCCATCGTCTAGGCCTCCACGCCGATATGTCGTGCCGCGAGGGAACGCGCGGCGTTGCGGGCCGTTACGTTGGCGTATTCCGAACACCCAAGCAGGAGGCGCGCAGATGGCGCAGACGGTCGGCGACTATTTCTGGGAGCGGCTCCACCAATGGGGCGTGCGCCGCATCTTCGGCTATCCCGGCGATGGCATCAACGGCCTGTTGGGCGCGCTCGACCGCGCGGGCGACAAGTTCGACTTCGTCCAGGTCCGCCACGAGGAGATGGCCGCGTTCATGGCCTCCGCCCACGCCAAGTTCACCGGCGAGCTCGGCGTCTGCATGGCAACCTCGGGCCCCGGCGCCTCGCACCTCCTCACCGGCCTCTACGACGCGCGCATGGACCACATGCCCGTGCTCGCGATCGTCGGCCAGCAGGCGCGCAGCGCGGTGGGCGCGCACTACCAGCAGGAGCTCGACCTCACCACGATGTTCAAGGACGTCGCGGGCGCGTTCACCGGCTATGCGATGGTCCCCGCGCAGGTGCGCCATTTGACCGACCGCGCGGTGCGGATCGCCAAGGCCGACCGGCGCGTGACCGCGCTGATCTTCCCCAACGACCTCCAGGACCTGGAGATGGAGGAACCGCAGCGAAAGCACGGCTTCGTCTTTTCGGGGATCGGCTGGAACCAGCCCAAGGTGGTGCCCGAAGCGGACGATCTCAAACGCGCCGCCGACGTCATCAACGCGGGCGAGAAGGTCGCGATCCTCGTCGGCGCGGGCGCCAAGGACGCGGTCGACGAGGTGATCGCACTTTCCGATCTGCTCGGCGCGGGCGCAGCGAAGGCGCTGCTCGGCAAGCAGGTCCTCCCGGACGACCTGCCCTGGGTGACGGGCTCGATCGGGCTGCTCGGCACCAAGCCCAGCTACGACCTGATGATGGAATGCGACACCTTCATCATGCTCGGCTCGGGCTTCCCCTATTCGGAGTTCCTGCCCAAGGAAGGTCAGGCGAAGGGCGTGCAGGTCGACCTCGACGCCGCGATGCTCTCGATCCGCTTCCCCAGCGACGTCAACTTGCAGGGTGACGTGAAGGAGACGCTCACCCAGCTCCTGCCGCTGCTCGAACGGAAGGACGGCTGGCGCGACACGATCGCCGAGTGGAAGCGCGATTGGGAGGACACGCTCCGCGACCGCGCGAGCGTCTCGGCCAACCCGGTCAATCCGCAGCGCATCTTCACCGAGCTGAGCCCGCGCCTCCCCGACCGCGCGATCGTCACCAGCGATTCGGGCTCGTGCGCCAACTGGTACGCTCGCGATCTCTATATTCGGCGGGGCATGATGTGCTCGCTCTCGGGCGGGCTCGCCTCGATGGGCGCGGGCGTGCCGTACGCGATCGCGGCCAAGTTCGCCTATCCCGACCGCCCGGTGATCGCGACCGTCGGCGACGGCGCGATGCAGATGAACAACATGGCCGAGCTCATCACCGTCTCCAAATATTGGGAGCAATGGGCCGATCCGCGCTTCGTCGTCGTCGTGCTCAACAACCAGGACCTCAATCAGGTCACCTGGGAGCAGCGCGTAATGGAGGGCAACCCGCGCTTCGTCGCCACGCAGCAGATTCCGAGCGTCCCCTATCACCGCTTCGCCGAGCTGATCGGGCTCGAAGGCATCTATGTGGATGATCCCGAGCAATTGGGGCCTGCCTGGGACCGCGCGCTCGCGGCAGCACGCCCGTGCGTGATCGAGGTCAAGACCGACCCCGAGGTGCCGCCGCTCCCGCCACACATCTCGCTCGACCAGGCCAAGGCGTTCACCTCGACGATGGTGAAGGGCGACCCCGACGAGATCGGCGTCATCAAGGGCACCGCCAAGCAGGTCTTCGCCAGCGTGTTCGGAAGCGACGAGTAACCCCGATCCAGCACCTCCCCGGCGAAGGCCGGGGGGCAGTTGGGGTGGGCCCGGTACGGGGC
>CAMLGC010000020.1 GCA_946479505.1 uncultured Sphingomonadaceae bacterium | reverse complement strand
TCGCGCGCACCGACAGCTTCTTCCGCATCATCCACGGCAGCACCCAGCGCAGGCCCGCCTGCCGATCGGTGCCCTTGTACGAACCGAAAAGCGTGATCGCGACCGCCTGGTTGGGCTGGAGCATATAGAAGCCGACGAGGACGAACACGAACAGCACGACGGCGCCGGCGACGATCGCGCCGCCCGTTGCCGGCGCGCCGACGAGTCGCGTCGCGCCGTAGATGCCGACCGCGAGCGCGAGCGCCTCGATAACCAGCATGCCATAGCCGTTCGTCGCCGACGCCGGCCGCTCCGATGAGCGATTGAGAACCTGTGAAGCCACCTGGGCCATGATCGTCATCCTTGTTCAAAATGCGATATCATAATTATATCGGTTCGACGATCAGGACAAGCGGAATCGCGCACGCACGAAAACGCCGCCGAAACCGTGTGGTTTCGGCGGCGCCCTCTGGGGACTCGTGCGTCCGAAAGGGGGTGTCGGTCAGCCGAGCACGACGGTGACCGCGCGGCGGTTCTGGGCCCAGCTCGCCGGATCGGAGCCGAGCGCGACCGGGCGTTCCTTGCCGTAGCTGATCGTCGTCATCCGCGACGCATCGACGCCGCGCGAGGCGAGATAGTTCTTGGTCGCGTTGGCGCGACGCTCGCCGAGCGCGAGGTTGTACTCGCGCGTGCCGCGCTCGTCGCAATGGCCCTCGATCGTGACGCGCACATTGGGATATTTGTTGAGCCAGGCTGCCTGGCTGTCGAGGATCGCCTGCGCCTGCGGGTCGATATTGTACTGGTCGGTGTCGAAATGAACCGTATCGGCCGTGACCGACTGCTGGAAGTCGGCGGCCGAGCCCGGTACGACCTGATTGCCGACATTGCCGGTGGGCGTGGTCGGCTGCGTCACCGGCGGCGGCGTCTCGCTGGGCGCGGGAGGCAGCGTTTCGGGGCGCTTCTTGGAACAACCGGCAACCGCGATAAGCGCGGCGCCGCAAATGAGCGTGGTCGTCAGTCTGGCCATGTCGATTCTCCTCGATCGTGGTCGTTACGCCCCTGCTCCGCTCTCAGGGGCTTCGTCTTTCAGCAGCGTCGTGTCAACGCATCAGGGGCGTAAGGGTCCCCAAGCGGGATCCGAACCGTCGAGCGGGGTCGGGACCTTGCGCTCATTGACGCCGGTCAGGTCGACCGACCAGAGGTCGGAAGTACCGCGACCGCCCTGGCTGGTGCGGAAGAACATCAGCACGCGGCCGTTGGGCGCCCAGGTGGGGCCTTCGTCCTGCCAGCCGTCGGTCAGGATCTTCTCGCCGCCGCCAGAGGGCGACATGACGCCGATCCGGAACGTGCCGCCCAATTTGGTGAAGGCGATCAGGTCGCCCCGCGGGCTCCACACCGGGGTCGCATAGCGGCCGCCGCCGAAGCTGATCCGGTGCTCGTTGCCGCCGCCCGCGGCCATCACATAGAGCTGCTGCCCGCCCGAACGATCGCTTTCGAAGACGATCCGGCTGCCGTCGGGCGAATAGCTGCCGCCGGTGTCGATGCCGGGCGAGGTCGTCAGCCGCTGCGGGCTGCCGCCAGAGGCGGAGACGCGGTAGATGTCGGTGTTCCCCGCGACCGCCATCGAGAAGAGGATGTAGCGGCCATCGGGCGAGAAGCGCGGCGCGAAGGTGAGGTTGGGGCTCGACACCACGAGCCGCTGCCGACCCGATCCGATGTCATAGACGTAGATCGACTGCCTTTTGTCCGCGAAGCTCATATAGACGATCGACTGCTGGTTGGGCGCGAAGCGCGGCGTCAGCACGATCGACTGGCCGTTGGTGAGGAAGCGGTGGTTGGCGCCGTCCTGGTCCATGATCGCGAGCCGCTTGATACGGTTCGCCTTGGGGCCGGTCTCCGACACATAGACGACGCGACTGTCGAAATAGGGGCCTTCGCCGGTGAGCCGCGTATAGACCATGTCGGCGCATTTGTGCGCGGCGCGGCGCCAGTCGGCGGGCGAGACGACGAAGCCCTGGCGCGTCAATTCGGTGCGCGCGAAGACGTCGTAGAGATAGCAGCCGACGGTGAGCGTGCCGTCGCCATTGGCGCGGATATAGCCCTGCACCAGCGCCTGCGCGCCCGTGCCGCCCCAATAGTTGAACTCGGGCGCGGTCACTTCGGGGAAGGTGATCGGGCGCAGCGCATTGCGGCCAACTGGCGAAAACAGGCCGGAATTCTTGAGGTCGTTCGAGATGACGTCGGAAAGTTTCTGCCCGAGCACGTCGGTGCTGCCCGCAGCGGTGCCGGTGACCTGCGGAGTCGGCATGGCGGGAATCGCGATCGGCATGGGGGCGGAGATGCCGCCGGTGACGCTCACTTCCAGCGGAGCGCCGCCCTGCTGCTGCTGAGGCGCCTCGATCGGCGGTGGTGTAACGTCCTGTGCGGCCGCAGGAATTGCGACCAACGCGGCGAACGCGGCGCCCAGCAGGCGCGGGATACGGAACCGAACCATCATTTCTCCCCTCCTCAGCGGAGCTGCCAGTGATAATTGATGTTGCTCCAGCCGCCGTTCGACGTCTGGTAATATTCCTGCGGAAGCTTGAGTGGCGCGCAGCCCTTGAACGCGGCAATCCCCAGATCGATCACACGGCGACTGTAG
This sequence comes from uncultured Sphingomonadaceae bacterium, assembly GCA_946479505.1. The sequence continues at coordinate 40,927 of CAMLGC010000020.1, read as the reverse complement.
CGGCTGTTGCCGTCGTTCACGCCCTCCTGCCGCACGACGTGCGGCGGGCGCGACAGCGTGCCGTCGCGGTTGAGGCGCAGGTTGAGCACGGTGACGATCTCGTTGGCGCCGGGGCCGGGATTGACCTGGCGGTCGGCGCAGGGCTGGATTTGGCGGCGGATCGCGGCTTCCAATCCTGCGAGCACCTGCGGGCTGATCTTGGCGGCGCTGGGGGTCTGCGATTTGCTCTCGGAGACCTGGTCGGTGATTCCTTTGAGGAAATCGTCGCCCAGGCGCGAGCCACGTGGGCGCTCGCGTTCGGAGCTGCGGTCGCTGCCCGTCGATTTCGCCTTTTCGGGTTCGGCCTTGGGCTTGGGCGACGCCTCGCGCTTGGGCGGGGTGCGCTCCGCGCGGTCGGGCTTTTGCGGCGTGGGCTTGCGCGGCTGGGGCTTGGCGACCTCGGACGGACGCGGCGGCGGGGCCGCGTCGGGCTGCGGCGTCGGCGGGAGCGGCAGCGGTGCGGCATCGGCGAGCGCGGGCGGGGCGGCATCCTCGGGCGGACCGAGATCAGGGGCAACCGATTGTGCGGGCGGGGTGATCGACGGCGCCGTCGAGACGAGGCCGACATCGTCGGTGATCGCTACCTCCATCGGCGAGGAGGCGAGTTTCATTGGATTGGGCGTGGCGAGAAAGCCCACCGAGAGCAGGCCGAATAGGACGACATGGCCCGCAACCGCGATGCCGAGTCCGGTCTTTTCGGCCCGATCCATGGGCATTACTGGCCTTCGTCGCCGGTGGTGACGAGCGCGACGCGGTTGAGCCCCGCATGGTTCAATTCGCCCATCACGCGCATCACGCGGCCGTAATCGAGCGCACGATCGGCGCGCAGGAAGACCTGCCGTGGCTCGCCGAGCGCGGCGGGCGCGGCGATCTGCGCAAGCCGGTCTGGCAGCGTCTGAGGCGCGATCTCGGCATCGTCGATGAAGATGCGGCCGCTCTTGTCGATCGAAATCTGGACCGGTTTCTGGTCCTGATCGAGCGGGTTGGCGCGGCTGTCGGGCAGGTTGACCGGCACACCCGCGGTAAGCAACGGCGCCGTCACCATGAAGATGATGAGCAGCACGAGCATCACGTCGACCAGAGGGGTGACGTTGATTTCCGCCATCGGCGCGCGCCGCCCGTGGCCGCGTTGGGAAGGGAGGTTCATGGCCATGTCAGCACTCCTCCCCTGTAAGGAGCATCGGGTCCGATCGTCCCCCGGACGATCCTTGGGCGCGCGAGGCGTGCCCAACACGATGCTGTGGCAGCGCGACGTGCTGACGGAGGGGTGTAATCATCAGCGGGGACACCCCTCCACCACGCCGCTGACGCGGCGCGGTCCCCCTCCCCCTACGGGGGCGGTTTTGTGGCATTCCCCTCACGCCTGCCCCTCCAATTGCCGGCTGAGCGTGGTGTGGAAGCCGTCGGCGAAGCGGTTGAGGCGGGCTTCGATGCGGTTGATACCGTGGCTGAAGCGGTTGTAGGCGATCACCGCGGGGATCGCGGCAAACAGCCCGATCGCGGTTGCGAACAGCGCCTCGGCAATGCCGGGGGCGACCACCGCCAGGCTCGACGATTGCTGCTCGGCGATGCCGGTGAAGCTGCGCATGATCCCCCACACGGTGCCGAACAGCCCAACGAACGGCGCGACCGAGCCGACGGTGGCGAGCACGTTGAGCCGATCGGAGAGCCGATCGATTTCGGTCGCGATCGCCGCGCCCATCGCGGTTGCCAGCCGTTCGCGGGTGCCGGCGCGATCGACCGTCTTGCCCGCGGTCGAGCGGCGCCACTCGGCGACGCCTGCGGCGAAGACGCGGGCGATCGGCAGGTCGTTGTCCTTGTGCAGCCGGTGGAAGGCGTCGACGTCGTCGGCCTTCCAGAAATCACTCTCGAACTTCTCGCTGGCACGGCGCAGCCGGCCGATGCGGCGGCCGAAGCCGAAGATGATCGCCCACACCCAGATGCTGGCGAGGAGCAGGCCGAACATGACGATCTTTACCACCCAGTCGGCCTGGATGAAGAGCGCGATCGGCGATAGCGAGGTGGCGTCGGTGTTGAAGAACGGGTTCAATGGTCTTCCTCTGGTGCGATCAGGCCCTCGAAAACGTCGAGCCATGCTTTGGGTTGCCGGGCGGGCCGACCCGAGGGCGCGACGAACGCCGCAACCACCGATGCGTCGGTCAGTATCAGGGTATCGCGCATTACTCGCTGATGAATGCGGCAGGAAGCCGCTCTTAGCGAGACCAGCCGAGTGACCACGACGAGCGCATCATCGAGCCGGGCGGGAGCGCGGAAACGGATCGCGCAATCGCTGATCGCATATGTGCCTTGTCCGGCTTCCCACGCCGCGCGCTGGTCGATCCCGGCGATCCGTAGCATGTCGCTGCGCGCGCGCTCCATGAAGCGCAGATAGTTAGCGTGATAGACGACGCCGGAAAGATCGGTGTCCTCGAAATAGACGCGGCACCCGAAATGGTGCGCGCGGTCGACGAAGCGGCCTTGGGGCGGGAGGTCGGCGGGAGACGAAGCCATCGCGCCCGGCTCTAGCGGCCCGGCCCCCGCGGAGGCAAGGAAAGCGCTCCAACCGCGATCCCGATTGACGCCGGAGCGTCTTACCCCGACAAACCACCCATGACCGATTCCGCGCTTCATATCCGGGGACTTGCCAAGGCGTTCGACAAGCCCGTCATCACCGGGCTCGACCTCACTATCGCGCCGGGGCAGCTTTACGCGCTGCTCGGCCCCAACGGCGCGGGCAAGACGACGACCTTGCGGATGGTGGTCGGGCTCGCCGAGCCCGATGCGGGAAGCATCGCGATCTACGGCATCGACACGCGTGCCGAGCCGCTTCGCACCAAGGCGATCACCGCCTGGCTTCCCGATGAGCCGATGCTCTACGACAAGCTTTCTCCTTCCGAATATCTAGCCTTCGTCGCGGGGCTGTGGCGGATCGACCCGGCCGAGGCGGCGACCGAGGCCGAGCGGCTGCTGCGCTGGCTCGAATTGTGGGACGTGCGCGACACAAGATGCGAGGGCTTTTCGCGCGGCATGAAGCAGAAGGTGGCGCTGGCAGGCGCGCTGATCCACAAGCCGCGGCTCCTCATCCTCGACGAGCCACTGACGGGGCTCGACGCCGGCATGGCGCGCGCGGTGAAGGATGTGCTGCGGGCGCAGGCCGATGCGGGCGCGACGGTGATCGTTACCACGCATATCCTGGAGGTGGCCGAGCGGATCGCCGATCGAATCGGCATCATCGCGGGCGGGCGCGTCCATGCCGAGGGGACGCTCGACGAATTGCGCGCGCTCGCGGGCTCCGAGGACATGACGCTGGAGGACACGTTCATCCGGCTGACGCAGCGGCAGGAGCATGTGCCCGCATGAACTGGGCGATGCGGCGCTTCCCGGCGGGATCGTTCGGCTGGCTGTTCTTCCACGAACTGCGGGTCGGCGTGCGGACCGGCAAGAAGCCGCTTCGGACCAGGATCATCGGGCTGATCGTGCTTGCGGCGCTCGTGGCGGCCGGGTGTCTCGCGGCGGAGGGGCTTCGCGACGTGCCGATCGCGACGAGCCCGCTGGCGCTGGCGATCGTGCTGACGGCCGCGATCGGGCTGCTCTCGTTCATGACGACGCAGGCGATGATCGGGAGCCAGCGCACGCTATACGAGCGCGCCGATCTCGACCTGCTCTTCACCGCGCCGATCGATCCGACGGTGGTGCTGCTCGCCAAATTGTGCGGGATCGCAGGCACGATCGTGCTGTCCTACGCCTTCCTGCTGCTGCCGTTCGTGATCCCGATCGCGGCGGTCAACCACCCGGGGCTGTTCGGTGTGCCGGTGGTGCTGATCGCGCTCGCGCTGGTGGCGGCGTGCATCGGCCTTGCGATCACGCTGGTGCTCGCCCGGATCGCGGGGCCGCGGACGGCGCGCACCGTGGGGCAGATCGCCGCGGCGATCCTGGGCGGCGCGATGTTCCTGTTGTCGCAGGTGCTTTCGCACGACGAGGCGCGGCGCCAATCGGGGCTGATGCTGCTGTTCGAGCGAATGCAGCGGGGCGGCTTCGCGACGCATGGGCTCGGCTCGTGGCCGGGGCGCGCGGCGTTCGGGGATCCGGTGGCGCTGACGGTGGTGCTCGGCGGGGCAATCGTGCTGTTCGTCGTGACGGGGATCGTCTTCCGGCGGCTGTTCCTGAGCGGGTTCCAGGACGCGGGCAAGCACCTGTCGCGCATCACGGCCTCGGGCAAGGCGATCGGGCGGCATTTCCGCAGCGGGCTCTTTGCCGCCCTGTTCCGCAAGGAATGGCTGCTGCTTGCGCGCGACCCCGCGATCGCGTTCCAGATCGTGCTGCGGCTCGTCTATCTCGCGCCGCTCATGCTCGTGGCGCTCCAGGGCGACCATAAGCTGCCGATCGCGCCGTCGCTGGCGGTCCTCAGCGTCGTGATTGCGGGGCAGCTCGTCGGCAGCTTCGCGTGGTTGACGATCGCCGCCGAGGACGCCCCCGACCTCATCAAGGTCGCGCCGGTCGAAAAAGCGGCGGTCGACCGGATCAAGCTGCTGACCGCGCTTGGCATGGCGGCTCCGCTCGCCGTCCTGCTGCCGATCGCGATCGCGACCGAAAGCCCGCTCGGCGCGATCGTGACACTCGCCCTCACCGCGCTGGGCGGAGCATTGGCTGGGCTGCTCGAGCTCAAGCTCGGCAAGCCGATGCCGCGCAAGACCTTCGCGCGGCGGCGGTCGGGCTCGATCGTCGTCGGGCTGCTCACCTTCGCGATCACGATCGTGTTCGGCGGACTCGCCGGACTCGCCGTTTACTTCATCGGCTGATCGAACAGGCCGTTCTGGCTGCCCGCGGGCGGATTGAGGCCGAGGTGCTTCCACCCGGCGGGGTTGAGGCAGCGGCCGCGCGCGGTGCGGGCGACGAGGCCGAGCTGGATCAGATAGGGCTCGATCACCTCCTCGATCGTGTCGCGCGGCTCGGAGAGGCCGGCGGCGAGCGTCTCGACGCCGACCGGACCGCCGCGATAGATGTCGGCGATCATCGTGAGATAGCGGCGGTCCATCGCGTCGAGGCCGAGGGAGTCGACTTCGAGACGGGTGAGCGCGGCGTCGGCGGTCTTCGCATCGACGCTCTCGACGCCCGCGACATTGGCGAAATCGCGCACGCGGCGAAGCAGGCGGCCCGAAATGCGCGGGGTGCCGCGCGCGCGGCGGGCGATCTCCCGTGCGCCGTCGGGGGCGACGTGAAGATCGAGGAGCGCGGCGGCGCGGGTGACGACGCGTTCGAGCTCGTCGACGGTGTAGAAGGTGAGGCGCACCGGGATGCCGAAGCGGTCGCGCAAGGGCGTCGTCAGCAAGCCCTGGCGCGTGGTGGCGCCGACGAGCGTGAAGCGCGGCAGGTCGATCCGCACCGAGCGCGCCGAGGGACCCTCGCCGATCATCAGATCGAGCGCGCGGTCCTCCATCGCGGGGTAGAGCACCTCCTCGACCGCGGGCGCGAGGCGGTGGATCTCGTCGATGAAGAGGACGTCGCCGTCCTCGAGATTGGTGAGCAACGCCGCGAGATCGCCCGACTTGGCGATGACCGGCCCCGAGGTGGCGCGGAAGCCCACCCCCATCTCGCGCGCGATGATCTGCGCGAGCGTCGTCTTGCCGAGCCCCGGCGGGCCGAAGAAGAGCACGTGATCGAGCGCCTCGCCGCGCGCCTTCGCGGCTTGGAGGAACACCCGCAGATTCTCGCGCGCGGCCTTCTGCCCGACGAACTCGTCGAGGCTCTTGGGGCGGAGCGCGGCGTCGACGTCATCGGGCTTGCGCTGCGCGGTGAGGAGGCGATCGGTGTCGGTCACGCCCGCCCCTTACCGTCATGCTCAACTCGTTTCAGCATCCAAAGGTGAACAGGCGTCGCCCTTTGCTGCGAAGCGCATCGCGAGAGCCGAATTGGACCCTGAAACAAGTTCAGGGTGACGGCGGACGGGGAGCCGCTCACCCCGCCGCCGGGATCAGGCTGTCGACGCCGCGCGCGGCGACTTCCCAGCGATAGGCGGCGTCGGTGATGTAGATCGCGAACTGGCGCGGCTCGACCTTGATGTGATCGGCGTTGCCGACGCATTTCCTGGCGCGCAGCAGAATGAGCTGGCCGATCTGCGACTGGAATTGCGAATCGCCGTAGCTGCGGACGAGCTCCGTCGCGAGCCCGGGTTCGAGCCGGACCATGCAGATCGCGACCTCGAAATAGAAGTGGTCGGCATCGAGCCGGTGGCGGTTGCGCGGAATTTCGCGTGCGTCGAGGCGCGCCTGGACGGCGGGATCGTTCACCTCCGCACGGGTCAGCGAAAAATCGGACGCGTAGCGATCGATCGCGGCCTGAAGCAGCGCGCCGCGATTGTAGCCCGCCATGCAGGTCGTGCGCCCCCAATCGTGATCGACGATGCGCGGATTGCAGTCGCCAAAAAAGGGCGGATTCGGTATCGGCCACGGCAATTGCGGATAGCAGCCGGCATGTGCGCGGACGATCTTGTCGAGTGCGAGCTTGTACGAGGGGGTGTTGGGCTCGCCGTCGATGATCGCGTGCAGCCGATCGAGGCGGGGATGCTTCACGCAATGCGCGAAGAATTGCGAATATTCACTCACCTTCTTGAAGGCGACGACCGACGGCAGCGGCGCGATCATCTCGTCGATGTTCCGGTGTTCGCGGCGGAGCGCCTGGACGATGATGTCCCGCGAGGGCGCTTCCTGGGGCGCCGATCGCTCCTGTGATGCCGGTTGCGCCTGCGCCGCGGCGCGAGGACGGCCCGCCGTGGCCGGCACCGCCAGCAGCGCGGCGACGATCATCACGAGGATCCGCGCGCGCCGGTCGCTTGATTGCATAGCTCGGGCGAGACCGATGGCGTTCATCCGGTCGCCGGAAGCAGCGACTCGGCCCCTCGCGCCGCGACTTCCCAGCGATAGGCGGCATCGGTGATGTAGATCGCAAACTGACGCGGCTCGACCTTGATCCGCTTCGGGTTGCCCAGGCATGCCTTGGCGCGAACGAGGATCAACTGGCCGATCTCGGCCTGAAACTGCGGATCGCCGTAATTGCGCACCAGCGCCGTCGCGAGACCCGGTTGGAGTCGCACCATGCAGATCGCGACCCGGAAATAAAATCCGTCGGAATCGAGGCGCAGACGATTGCGCGGAATTTCGCGCGCATCGAGGCGGGCCTGCACCGCGGCATCGGTGACATCGCTTCGGTCGAGCGAGAAATCGGGCGCATATCGTTCGATCGCGGCGCCGAGCAGCGCCCCCCGATCGTAGAGCGCGGCGCAGGTGAGCAGCGGGGGGAAGGCGTCGTCGAACGTGTCCTCGACGCGGCGCGGATGGCAATCGCCGAGGGCGGGCGGGAGCGGCGGCGGCCGGGAATATTGCGGATAGCAGGCGGCATGCGACCGAATGATATGATCGAGCGCCAGCTTGCTCTCCGGAGAATTGGGCCGACCGTCGATCACCGTCCGAAGCTGATCGAGATCGGGATGCGCGACGCAATGCGCGAAAAAGCCCGAATGCTCCGCCAATCGCTCGAATCCGACGATCGACGGCACCGGCACGAGTATCTCGGCGATGTTGTGCCGCTCCTCGCGAAGCGCCTGGACAATGATGTCGTGCGAGGGCGCCGGGGCGCTCTGTGCGCCTTGCGCGTGATCGGCGCCCTGACCGGCCTGTGCGGTCGCCGAAACCGAGCAAATTCCGAGCAGGATCATGGCGATGAGACGCATCATCCCCGCGATCTTAAACGCCGCTCCGACGTTCGGCAATGCACGGGCGTTCACTTCGCAGCCTTCCTGAGCGCCAGCCGGACCAGCGCGTCGAGGCTCGCGCCTGCGCCCAGATCCTCCTCGGCGGCAGCCACCGCGGTGCTGGCTTCGGCGGGCCTGAAGCCGAGATTGAGGAGCGCGGACGCGGCGTCCGCGGCGGCGCCGGTGGGCGGCGGGGCACCGGGGGCGGCGCCGAAGGCGATACCGCCGACCTTGTCCTTCAGTTCGTTGACGATGCGCTGGGCGAGCTTGGGGCCGACGCCGTTGGCGCGCGCGACCATCGCCTTGTCGCCCTTGGCGATCGCGGCGTGGAGCTCCTCCGGCCCGAGCGCGGAGAGGATCGCGAGCGCGACGCGCGCGCCGACGCCCTGGACGCTCGTGAGCAGTCGGAACCAGTCGCGCTCGTCGGCGGTGGCAAACCCCATCAGCCGGATCGACTCTTCCGCAACGAGCATCTCGGTGTGGATCGTCACCGTGCCCCCCGTCGGCGGGAGTGCCGACAGCGTCTTTGCCGAGGCGCCCACCAGATAACCGACGCCGCCGACGTCGATCACCGCGTGATCGATTCCGGCGCTCGCCAGCGTGCCGGTGAGATGCGCGATCATCGCCGTATGGCCACCATCGACGGCTGGAAGGCTACAAAGGTGACACTAGGTTCCCCCCGAGTCCGCCTTCCCCAGCAACGGCGCATCGACGGGCACAGCAAGGGTCGTTGGATCGCCATTACGGGTACATAAGCGGAACGCGCCGCTGTAGGAAAGCGATTTTGCGCGCGTGGTCCTGCGTGTGTCGGCTCCGAGGGTGCGGTGTGGGCCCATTGATCGGCCGACAGGACGGGAAGGAACGTGTCCGTTCAGTAGCTCGCCGCCGCGCGTTCCGAACGCGTTTTGGAGATGGTTCAGCCGCGTCCCATCGCCGTTGTTCCGACGATGTCGAGAAATGGGCATGCGAAGCAGATGCGTCATAGGCCGCCGGAACGATCGTGCGCGAGGGTGTGCAGCGTTACGTCGCGCCGCAGGGGAGCGCATCGGCGACGGCACGCTTGACCGCGCTCGCGGCCGATTCGGCGCGGCGTTCGGGATGCGCGGCGAGATAGGCGGTGACGAGTTCGGCCGCCTTCTGATTGGTGATCGGGGCGCGGCAGATCGTCGGCTCGTCGGCGCGCGATTCGATCAGAAAAACGCCGTCGATCACCCCCGCAACATACATCGAACATTGGCCGTGATTGGGCCGCGTGCAGATGTCGTACAGCGTCTCGGCGGTGAAGAAGGCGGGAATCAGCGGCGCCTCGGCCGGTGCCTGCGCGGCGGCACCCAGCAGCAGGAGTGAACTCAGCACTTGCATCTCCGATCGGGAGCGACCCGCCCGGGGACTTGAACGATTTCACCTGCAATTACAAACTCGCCGCGGCGAATGACGCCAAGCAGCCGTCAGCTCGTCGGCTTGAATTCCGCGACCAGATCGTAGCGCGTGCCGGGGAAGACCTGGCGGACATAGGTGACGAGCGCGCCCGCGCGCCATGTCCAGCGTTCGAGGCGCAGGCACGGCTCGCCCGGTGCGATGTCGAGCGCGGCGGCCTGATGCGCATCGGCGCCGGTTGCGGCGATGCGGTGGCGCGCGTCGCTCCACGGGACGTGCGCGAGCAGCCACGAGCCGGGCGCGACGGCCGCGAAATCCTGCTCCGCCGCCTGCGGAACGGTGGCGAGCGATATCCAGCGTCGCTCCACGGCAAAGGGATCACCATCTGCACGATGAAGGCCGGTGAGCGCGAGGAGGGGACCGGTCTGCTCGATGTCCGGCAACGCCGCGGTCTGGCAGCGGCGATGATCGGTGAGTGCCCATGCATAGGCTTCGCCGCGCCCCGCCACCACGGCTTCGAGATCGGGAACGTCGAGCATCGCGGCGTGGATCGGGGGGTGCGCGACGAAGGTCCCCGCGCGGCGGCGGCGCTCGATGAAGCCGGCGCGGGCGAGCGCGCCCAATGCCTTGCTGACGGTCGCGCGCGAGCAGGCGTAGGTCTGGGTCAGCTCGTGCTCGAAGGGAATGCGGTGCCCCGGCTTCCAGGTGCCCGAGCGGATGCGCGCCTCGATATCGGCGCGGATTCGCGCGTCGAGGCTCATGCGAGCAGCGCTGCGAGCGTGGCACGATAGCGCGCGGCGATGGCGTCGCGATGGACGTGGCGACCGCCCTCGACAACGCAGCGACCACCTCGCCAGACGCGGTCGACGGCATTGCGCGAGGCGACGATCCAGCCGTCGAGCAGCGCATCGCCTGCGCGGCCGACGAGCGCGGGCTCGTTGGCGTCGAGCGATATGATGTCGGCGGGCGCGCCGATCGCGAGTCCCGCCTCGACCCCGAGCGCCTGCGCACCGCCCGCGAGCGCACCCGTGAAGAGCCGCGCGCCGACCGACGGGTGCGCCGCATCGGCAAGCACGTTGCGCTGGCGGCGGGCAAGTCGCTGCGCATATTCGATCGTGCGCAGCTCGTCGGCGGCGTCGATGCGGATGTTCGAATCGGTGCCGGTGGCGAACGCGCCGCCCGCCGCCAGATACCGCGGTGCCGGGAAGATGCCGTCGCCGAGATTGGCTTCGGTGACGGGGCAGAGACCCGCGACCGCGCCGCTGCGCGCGAGTGCATCGCACTCGGCGTCGGTGAGATGCGTTGCGTGGACGAGGCACCAGCGCGGATCGACGTCGGTGTTGGCGAGCAGCCATTCGACGGGCCTCGCGCCGGTCGCGGCGACGCAGGCCGCGACCTCCTTGACCTGCTCGGCGGCGTGGATGTGGATCGGGCCGCCCTCCGCGAGCGGCAGGATCGCCGCCAGCTCGTCCGCCGTCACCGCGCGCAGCGAATGCGGGGCGATTCCCAGATTGGCGTCATGCGGCAGATGCGCGCGGCTCGCCTCTACCAGCCCGGCGAAGCCATCGACATCCGAGACGAAGCGGCGCTGACCAGGCGTGGGCGGGGCTCCGCCGAAATCGGCATGCGCGTAGAAGACCGGGAGGAGAGTGAGGCCGATGCCCGATTGCTCCGCCGCGGCGGCGATGCTGGCCGCGGTCTCGGCGGGGTCGGTGTAGCGGCGGCCGTCGACGTCATTGTGGAGATAATGGAACTCGCCGACACGGGTGTATCCGGTCTCGAGCATCTCGACATAGGCTTGGGACGTGATCGCGGCGATGTCCGCGGGGGTGAGCCGGTCGAGGAAGGCGTACATCACCTCGCGCCAGCTCCAGAAATCGTCGTCGGTGCGGCCGCGCCGTTCCGACAGCCCCGCCATGCCGCGCTGGAAGCCGTGGCTGTGGACGTTGGCGAGGCCGGGGAGGCCGATCGCGTGGCGCTCGTCGCCGGGCTGCGGCTGGCTACGGCCAACACAGGCGATGCGGCCGTCTGCCACGCCGATCCGTACGCCGGTCGCCCAGCCGTCGGGAAGCAGGGCCGTCTCGAACCACAGGTGCATGTCGTCCTCGCGATTATGTCTAGACATATTAGCAGGGCGGCGCGAGGATGGCGAGATGGTACCGAACCGACTCTGGCGCAACGCACGGCTCGCGACGATGGCGGGCGACGGGTTGGGCGTGGTCGAGGACGGCGCGATCGCGGCGAAGGACGGGCGGATCGTCTATGCCGGACCGGCCGACGGCGCCCCGAGCGATGCCGCCGAGGTGATCGACTGCGCCGGGCGCTGGATCACGCCCGGGCTGATCGATTGTCACACGCACCTCGTCTATGCCGGCAACCGCGCGAAGGAGTTCGAGCTGCGGCTCGAGGGTGCGTCGTACGAGGAGATCGCACGCGCCGGCGGCGGGATCGTCTCGACGATGCAGGCGGTGCGTGCTGCCGACGAGGACGCGCTGATCGCCGAGAGCCTGCCGCGGCTCGATGCGCTGATTGCGGAAGGCGCGACCACGGTCGAGATCAAATCGGGCTATGGGCTGTCGCTCGATGCCGAACTCAAGATGCTGCGCGCGGCGAGGGCGCTGGGCGAGCGGCGGCGGGTGCGGATCGCGACGACCTTTCTCGGCGCGCACGCGGTGCCGCCCGGGCGTGACCCTGATGCCTATATCGACGAGGTGGTCGCGATGATTCCGGCGATCGCCGGTGCCGGGCTCGCCGATTCGGTCGATGCGTTCTGCGAAACGATCGGCTTCACGCCGGCGCAGACCGAGCGGGTGTTCGAAGCCGCCGCGACACGCGGGCTGCCGGTCAAGCTCCATGCCGAGCAGCTTTCGAACCAACACGGCGCTGCGCTCGCCGCACGTTATGGCGCGCTGTCGGCCGACCATCTCGAGCATCTCGACAGCGAGGGAATCGCCGCGATGGCGAAGGCGGACACCGCGGCGGTGCTGCTTCCCGGTGCCTTCTATTTCATGCGCGATACCAAGGTGCCGCCGGTGCAGGCCCTGCGCGATGCGGGTGTGCCCATCGCGCTCGCGACCGATTGCAACCCGGGCACCTCCCCGCTCACCTCCTTGTTGCTCGTGATGAACATGGGGGCGACGTTGTTTCGGCTCACGGTGGCCGAATGCCTGGCAGGAGTGACGCGAGAAGGCGCACGGGCGCTGGGCATGGCGCACGAGATCGGCACACTGGAGGCGGGCAAGGCGTGCGACCTCGCGATCTGGGACATCGAGGAGCCGGCGGAATTGGTCTATCGGATCGGCTTCAATCCGCTCCACCGACGCATCTGGAGGGGCAAATGACGGTAACGATCCGGCCGGGCGCGATGCGGCTTGCCGACTGGCGCGCGGTCTGGCGCGGGGCGGCGGTGTCGCTCGACCGTGCGGCCGATGACGCCATTGCGGCGAGCGCCGCGGCGGTCGAACGCATCCTTGCGCGTCACGAGCCGGTCTATGGGATCAACACCGGCTTCGGGAAGCTCGCAAGCGTCAAGATCGGCGACGACGAGCTCGAAATGCTCCAGCGCAATATCGTGCTGAGCCACGCCGCGGGCGTCGGCGAGCCGATGCCCGCGGCGATCGTTCGCCTGATGCTCGCGCTCAAGCTGGCGAGCCTCGCGCAAGGCGCGTCGGGGGTACGGCCGGCGACGATCGCGATGCTCGAAGCGATGCTTGCGCGCGACCTGCTGCCGGTGATCCCGGCGCAGGGTTCGGTTGGGGCGTCGGGCGACCTTGCGCCACTCGCGCACATGGCGGCGGCGATGATCGGCGTCGGCGAGATGATGGCGGGCGGCGCGGTGCAGCCCGCTGCCCGGGCGCTCGCCGAAGCGGGGCTGACGCCGCTGACGCTCGGTCCCAAGGAAGGGCTCGCGCTGCTCAATGGGACGCAGTTTTCGACCGCCTATGCGCTCGCCGGGCTGTTCGAGGCCGAAGGGCTGTTCCAGGCGGCGCTGGTGACGGGTGCGCTCTCGACCGAGGCGGCGAAGGGCTCCGACACGCCCTTCGATCCGCGCATCCACGAGCTGCGCGGGCATGAGGGGCAGATCGAGGCGGCCGGCGCGCTGCGGCAACTGATGGCGGGCTCCGCGATCCGCGCAAGCCATGTCAGCGGCGATCCGCGGGTGCAGGACCCCTATTGCCTGCGTTGCCAGCCGCAGGTGATGGGGGCGTGCCTCACGTTGCTGCGGCAGGCGGGGGCGACGCTGGAGGTCGAGGCCAACGGCGTCACCGACAACCCGCTGATCTTCGCCGATACCGACGAGGCGCTGTCGGGCGGCAACTTCCACGCCGAGCCGGTCGCCTTCGCCGCCGACACGATCGCGCTCGCGCTGTGCGAAATCGGGAGCATCGCCGAGCGGCGTGTGGCGATGCTCGTCGATCCGGCGCTCTCCGGCCTGCCGGCGTTCCTCACCCCCAAACCGGGGCTCAATTCGGGGTTCATGATCCCGCAGGTGACGGCGGCTGCGCTGGTTTCGGAAAACAAGCAGCGCGCCTATCCCGCGTCGGTCGATTCGATCCCGACCTCGGCCAACCAGGAGGATCACGTCTCGATGGCGGCGCATGGTGCCCGCCGGCTGCTGCCTATGGCGGACAACCTCGCGCACGTGCTCGGAATCGAGCTGCTTGCGGCCGCGCAGGGCTGCGACTTCCATGCGCCGCTCACGTCGAGCGGTCCGCTGGAACAGGCGCGTGCGCTTATTCGCGCAGAGGTGCCGATGATGCACGACGACCACCATTTCGCGCCCGACATCGCCAAGGCGACCGCGCTGGTGCGCAATGGGTCGGTCGCTGGCGTCGCCGAGCTTCCGGGGGTGGCATGACCGACTGGCTGACCGTCGAGCGTGGGCATGCGCCGCTGATCGTGAGCGTGCCGCATGCCGGCACCGACATCCCTGCACCGCACGATGTTGGGATGCGCTCGCTCGCGCTGTCGCGGCGAGATGCCGACTGGAATGTCGACAGGCTTTACGCCTTCGCGCGTGAGCTGGACGCGACCGTCATTCGAACCGCGATCTCTCGCAGCGTGATCGACGTCAACCGCGATCCTTCGGGCGCGTCGCTCTATCCGGGGCAGGCGACGACGGGGCTGTGTCCGACGACCACCTTCATGGGTGAGCCACTCTACGAGAATGGCGCGGAGCCGGACGACGCGAGCATCGCCGAGCGGCGGGCGGTGTATTTCTATCCCTATCACGCTGCGATTGCCGCCGAGATCGCGCGGATGCGGCACGATCACCCTTGCGTGGTGCTCTATGACGCGCATTCGATCGTGGGCGAGGTGCCGCGGCTGTTCGAGGGCACGCTGCCGCAGTTCAATATCGGTACCAATGACGGCGCGTCGTGCGATCCGGCGCTGGCGGCGGCTGTTCAGAGAGCGGTGCAGTGCTCCCGCCAAGGCGGGAGCCCAGCCCAAAACGAAGGCTCTGGGCTCCCGCCTTCGCGGGAGCACATCCAAAACAGCGTGGTCGTGAACGGGCGCTTCAAGGGCGGGTGGATTACCCGCCACTACGGCACGCCCGAAGACGGCGTCCACGCGATCCAGATGGAGCTCGCGATCCGCGGCTATGCCGACGAGGCGGCGCCCGATCGCTGGGACGCCGCCCGCGCCGCACCGATGCAGGCCACCTTGCGCGCGGTGCTCCGGGCCTGCCTCGATTTCGCGAAAGGACGCGCATGACCCGCCTCGACAACAGCCGCTCGATCCGCGCGCCGCACGGAACCAAACTTTCGGCAAAGAGCTGGCTCACCGAAGCGCCGCTCAGGATGCTGATGAACAATCTCGACGCGGAGGTCGCCGAGAATCCGCACGAGCTCGTCGTCTATGGCGGGATCGGGCGCGCCGCGCGCGATTGGGAGAGTTTCGACCGGATCGTTGCCGCGCTCCGCCGGCTCGACAAAGACCAGACGCTCCTCGTCCAGTCGGGCAAGCCCGTTGGCATCTTCCGCACGCATGAGAACGCACCGCGGGTGTTGATCGCGAACTCCAATCTCGTGCCGCACTGGGCGACGTGGGAGCATTTCCAGGAACTCGATCGCGCCGGGCTGATGATGTACGGCCAGATGACCGCGGGCTCGTGGATCTACATCGGCAGCCAAGGCATCGTTCAGGGCACCTACGAGACCTTCGCCGAAGTTGCGCGGCGTCACTTCGGCGGCGACGCTTCGGGCAGGTGGATCCTCACCGCCGGGCTCGGCGGGATGGGCGGCGCGCAGCCGCTCGCGGCGACGATGGCGGGCTTTTCGTGCATCGCCGTCGAATGCCAGCCGAGCCGGATCGAGATGCGGCTGAAGACCGGCTATCTGGATCGGCAGGCGCGCGATCTCGACGAGGCGCTCGACATCGTGAGTAGCGCGACGGAGCCGGTGTCGGTCGGGCTGCTCGGCAACGCCGCCGACATATATCCCGAACTGGTCCGCCGCGGCGTGCATCCCGACGTCGTGACCGACCAGACGTCGGCGCACGATCCGGCCAACGGCTATCTGCCGCAGGGCTGGAGCCTCGATCGCTGGTTCTCGGAACGCGAAAGCGACCCCGCCGCCGTAGCCGAAGCGGCCAAGGCGTCGATGGCGGCGCAGGTCCGCGCAATGCTCGATTTCTGGCATGCGGGGGTGCCGACGCTCGATTACGGCAACAACATCCGCCAGATGGCGAAGGACGAGGGCGTCGTCGACGCGTTCGACTTTCCCGGCTTCGTCCCCGCCTACATCCGCCCGCTTTTCTGCCGCGGCGTCGGACCGTTCCGCTGGGTGGCGCTCTCGGGCGATCCCGAGGACATCTACCGAACCGATGCCAAGGTGAAGGAGTTGATCCCCGACGATCCGCATCTCCACCGCTGGCTCGACATGGCGCGCGAGCGGATCAGGTTCCAGGGCCTGCCCGCGCGCATCTGCTGGGTAGGGCTGGGCGACCGCGACCGGCTGGGCGTCGCGTTCAACGAGATGGTCGCCAAGGGTGAGCTCAAGGCGCCGGTGGTGATCGGGCGCGATCATCTCGATTCGGGCTCGGTCGCGAGCCCCAATCGCGAGACCGAGGCGATGAAGGACGGCAGCGATGCGGTGTCGGACTGGCCGCTGCTCAACGCGCTGCTCAACACCGCATCGGGCGCGACCTGGGTGTCGCTCCACCATGGCGGCGGGGTCGGGATGGGCTATTCGCAGCATGCCGGGATGGTGATCGTCGCCGACGGCACGCCCGAGGCCGCCGAGCGCTTGAAGCGCGTGCTGTGGAACGACCCTGCGACAGGCGTGATGCGCCACGCCGATGCGGGCTACGAGGACGCGCTTCGCTGCGCCGAGCAGATGGGGCTCGATCTGGTGCGGTGACTCGAGCCGTCACCCCAGCGGAAGCGGATATCGCTCAACCTTGGGGGTGCCAGCTTTCGTTGGCGCGACGCGCTATTCCCCGAACAGCCCGCGCCGATAGAGCAAGGTGATCGCTACGCGGCGGTTGCGCGGGTCGGCGGGGTTCTTGGCGATCATCGGCTCGCGATCGGCGACGCCTTCGATGCGCTCGAAACGGTCCTCGGCGATTCCCCCCGCTGCGAGCCGGCGGCGGACGGCCTCGGCGCGGCCCGAGGAGAGCATCCAGTTGTTCATGTCGGTGGGGTTGCCGTAGGCGAGGCTGTCGGTGTGGCCGCGGATCATGATCGGGTTCTGGCTCGGCTTGATCGCGTCGGCGACGAGAGCGATCAGTTTGTCGGCTTCCGATTCGAGCGCCGTGGTGCCCAGCGCGAACATCGAATAATCGGCATCGTCGATCAGGTCGATCCGCATCCCGTCGCGCGTGCGGACGAAATGGATGTGCTTGGCGAGCTTCGACAGCTTTGCGTTGCTCTTGATCTCGCTCATCACCTGACGGCGCATGTGCTCGAAATTCTTGCGGTCTTCGGCCGCGAGCGCGGCGCGCGTCGGGTTCTTGAGCGAGCCGTCGTCGCCGCTTCCCGACTGCGGGCCGCCGACGGCGCTGAACGGGATCGCCAGCGCGCGCGTGCCCGTCTGCGTCGATTTGTGCGCGTAATTGTCGCGATCGATGATCGATTCACCGCCGAACAGGCCGTTCGAGCCCGCGCTGTTCTCCTTGAACTCGACCAGCGTGGGCGCGAAGTAATCGGCGATCGACTTGCGCTGCTTCTCGGTGGTGGCGCCGAGAATCCACAGCAGCAGGAAGAACGCCATCATCGCGGTCACGAAATCGGCATACGCGACCTTCCACGCGCCGCCGTGATGGCCGCCGTGACCCTCGACGAAGATCTTCTTGACGATGACCTTTGGTGGCTGGTTCGATCCGTGGGGCGCGCGCGCGGCCATTATTGGGTCCCTGCGGGACGGCGGCACCAGCCCGCTCCCCCACCCGACCACCCACGAGAGTAGCCTGGCTGGGTGGTCGGGTGGGGGAGCGGGCTGGTGCCGCTACCGCGCAGCCGTCGCATCAACGCCCCCGAAGCCCGTCGAACACCTCGGCGAAGCCGGGCTGGTTCGAATGCGCGATTCCCGAGCGCGCGGCCTCGATCACCAGCGGCTGCGGGTGGCCGTGGAGCGACGCGACGATGATCTGCTTGATCGTGTGGTAGATCGCCGCGTCGGCGTCGATCACCTGCTGAAGCCGGGTCGCGAGCGGCCCGACCAGGCCATAAGCGAGCAGCACGCCGAGGAAGGTGCCGACCAGCGCCGAGCCGATCATCGCGCCCAGAATCGCGGGCGGCTTGTCGATCGAGCCCATCGTCTTCACCACGCCGAGCACCGCGGCGACGATGCCGAGCGCTGGCAGTGCGTCCGCGAGCCCCTGTAGCGTCGATTGCGGACCCTGGACCTCGTGATGGTGCGTCTTGATCGCGTTGTCCATCACCTCCTCGACCGCATGCACATCGAGCGTGCCCGACGACACGACGACGAGGCGCAGCGTGTCGGCGATGAGATTGACGAGCGTATGATCGGCGAGCAGGCGCGGATATTCGGCGAAGATGGCCGAGGATTTCGGCTCCTCGACATGCGGCTCGAGCGCGATCGGCCCTTCCATCCGCAGCATCTTCATCAGCTTGGAGACGAGGAAGATCGTGTCGAGATAATCCTGCTTCTTGTATTTCGGGCCCTTCACCACCTTGCCGATGCCGCCGGCCAGCGCCTTCAGCTCCTTGCCCGAATTGCCGATGATGAGCGCGCCGGCCGCGGCGCCGCCGATGATGATGAGCTCGTGCGGAATGGCCTCCATGACGGGGCCGAGCGCGCCGCCCGTAAAGACGAAGCCGCCGAACACCATGACGAGAAGGACGACGAGACCGATTGCAGGAAACATGTGCCGGTTCTTCCCCCTTGGCTCACGCGCACGTTCACATCAGGTAACGACCGCGACGCCCGAGGTTTGACCCCATTTCGTCGCTATTTGGTTACCGGCGCGGCAATCACTTGATGTAGTTGAACAGCGAGAGCTGGCTGAGCTGGGTGAAGCTCGCCTGCGTCGCCTGCAGGATCGTCATCGTCTTCTGGAGCTCGGTGATCGCCTCGGTGATATCGGTGTCCTCGATCGCGGAACGATCGATCTCGCGGTTCGTCGCGGCCTCGGTCTGGCGGCTTCGCTCGAGGTCGAGCCGCGCCGCGCGTGCGCCGACGGACGCACGCACTCCGGAGAGATGGTCGACCGACGCTTCGAAATCGTCGAGCGCGACGGCGGTCGCGCCCTGAACGTCGCCGCCGGTGGCGAGCGCGTCGGCGAGCGCGGAGATGATCGCGAAGATGTCCTTGGTGCCGGTCGGCGTCTCGATGCCCCCGAACACGCGCTCGGCGCTGTCGGTCGGCTGGATGTTGACCGTGTCCGACACGGGGATGGCGGCGGGATCGCCGGTGCCGACGAAGCTCACGCTGCCGTCGGCCGCGCGCGTCACGCCTCCGGCTTCCGAGGCGCCGCCGAACAGCGGCTGGCCGCGCACGCCCGAACCGTTGGCGAGGTTGACGAGATCGTCGACGATCGCGCGGAGCTGGACGGCGATGCCGGCGCGATCCGAATCGGAAAAGGTGTCGCTGTTCGCCTGAACGGCGAGCTCCTGCGCGCGCTGGACCGCTTCCTGCACGCTCGTGAGGGCCGAATCCGATTGCTGAAGCAAGGTGTGCGCGAGCGTGACGTTGGGCGAATAGGCGTCGGCATCGGCGTTGAGCCGCGCGATGCCCTGGAGCCGCTGATAGGCGATGATGTCGTCCGACGGCGCGTCGTACTTCTTCGTCGTCGCGATCTGCACCTGGAGCTGATCGGCACGCGCGGTGAGCGTGGCCATCTGCGAGGTCGCGCGGTCGTAGAACAGGCTCGTGCTGATCTGCATGGGCTTAGCTCACGTTGAGGATCGACTGGAAAATCTCGCGCGCGACCTGGATGACGCGGCTCGAGGCCTGATAGGCCTGCTGGTAGCGCATCAGATCGACCGCCTCGGCGTCGAGATTGATGCCCGACATGCGGTCGCGCGCGGCGACGGCGCCTTCATGGATCGAGTTCTGCGCTGCGACGACCGTCTTGCGCGAGCTGAGCGCCGCGCCGTTCTCTGCAACGAGGCTCGTCACCGCCTCCTCGGCGCCGCCCGAGACCCGCACATCATCGAGTGCCGCGAGGTTGGAATTGTCGCGCGGACCCGCGCCGGGCGTCGCGGCGGCGATGCCGCGCCGATCGGTGAGGGCCATCGCCATGCTCGCCGCGTCCGTGCCGATCGCGAAGAGCGCC
Organism: uncultured Sphingomonadaceae bacterium; assembly: GCA_946479505.1. The sequence goes on along the minus strand of CAMLGC010000020.1, from coordinate 21,024 downwards.
GCGCCCGCATTGCCGTCGAGATCCTCGCCCTGTGCCTGCACGGCGTTGACGCTGGCGACGAACGACGTCGCGAGCTGATCGACCTGCTGGGTCGCGGTGGCGAGGCGCTGCGCCGAATCGACGATGCCCGCCAGCGCCCCGCCGGAGGGTGATACCGCCTGCGAGGCTCCGTTGCGGCGCAGGCCGTAGGCGACGGCGCCCCCGGCGTTGCGGCTGTAGGTGACCGTGCCGGGCGCGACGCCGGGAGCGACGAAGACGGGACCGCTGGCGTTGCCGAGCCGCACGGTCGCGCGGCCGGCCCCGTCGAGCGCGACCGAGATGTCGGTGAGCGCGCTCATCTGCTCGAGGATCTGATCGCGCTGGTCGAGCAGTTGCGCCGCGCCCGTCGAGCCCGGCATCGCGCGGCTGAGCCCGTCATTGACGCGTGCAAGCCCGAAGCCGAGGTCGTTGAGCGTGGTGATCGCGTTGTCGGCCGTCGAGTCGAGGTCGCTTGCAAGCTGCGCAAGCTGGCTCGCGGTGCCGGTGAAGGAATCGACCAGTCCGGAGGCCGCATCGAGCATCGCGACGCGGGGCGCGCTCGCGCTCGGATCGGCAGCGATCGCTTTGCCGGTGTTGAAAAAACCGGTGAGCGCGGACGAGAGACCATTGCGGGTCAGCGCCTGCTCGATCTGTTGGAGCCAGGTAACCGTGGTTTCGCTGCGCGCGAGATCGGCACCCGCGCTGCGCACCGCGTTCTGCCTCAGCTCGTCGCTTTCGCGCGCGATGCCCGAGACGACCACGCCCGATCCGACGATCGGCGCGGTGCCGTTGAGGCTCGTCGACGCAGCGCCGACCTCCTTCATGTCGGTGGTGCGGCGGACATAGCCGTCGACACCGGCATTGGCGATGTTCTCCGACGTCGTGCTGAGCGCGGTCTGATACGCGCGCACGCCCGAGGCGCCGATCCCGAGAAGGTCGGTCATGTGCCGTCACTCGCGTTGGAGGGGCTTTTGGCGGACTCGGCCTGAAGCGCGGCGTCGGCCTTCGCCAGGAAGTCGACCATCGCCTTGCCGATTCCGATCGGCGCGTTCGCGGCCATCGTCTGGGCGATGGTCCGGTCCTGCATGTCGCGGAAGGTGTCGAGCGCCTTCGAATCGAACAGATCGTCGGCGAGCTTGGCCTGGCGCATCGACTTGAGCATCATGCCGGTGAAGATCGCCTCGAACTTGTCGCCCGCCGCCTCGAGATTGTCGCGCGTCGCCACCCGGCGCGTGTCGGTCGAGACGGTCGGGGTGAGCCCCGCAATCTGGAAGGCGGCGTTCTCTGCCATCACAGCACGATCAAGTCGGCTTTGAGCGCACCGGCTTCCTTCAGGGCTTCCAGGATCGCGACGAGGTCCGCCGGGGAGGCGCCGATCGCGTTGACCGCCTTGACGATGTCGGCGAGCTGCGGTCCGGGATCGAGCAGGAACATCGGTTTGTTCTCCTCGTCGATCGCGACGGCGCTGTTCTGCTCGAGTGCGGTCTGGCCCTTGCTGAACGGCAACGGCTGGCTGACGCGCTGCGATTCGTCGATCCGCACGGTGAGCTTGCCGTGGCTGACCGCGGCGGGGCCGACGCGCACCGCCGAATTGATGACGACGGTGCCGGTGCGTGCGTTGACGATCACGCGCGCGGGCGGCTCGGCCGAGACCACGTCGAGATTCTCGATCTCGCTCATCAGCATCGCGCGCACGTCGGCGCCCTGCGGCGCCGTGACCGCGATCGACACCGCGTCGACGGCCTCTGCGCGGCCGGGGCCGAGCCGAGCGTTGATCGCGTCTTCGACGCGCTGCGCGGTGGTGAAGTCCGCCCGCGCGAGATTGAAGGTGAGCCGGGGGGCGGTGGCGAAACCGGTGCTGACCGCCCGCTCGACGGTCGCGCCTTCCGGAATGCGGCCGCTGGAGGGCACGTTGACGACGATCTTCGAGCCGTCGGCACCCTCGGCGCCGAGCCCGCCGACCGCGAGGCTGCCCTGCGCCATCGCGTAGATCTGCCCATCGGCGCCGTAGAGCGGCGTCAGGATCAGAGCGCCGCCGCGCAGCGATTTGGCCTTGCCCATCGACGAGACGGTGATGTCGAGCTTCTGCCCCGGCTTGGCGAAAGCCGGAAGCTCCGCCGTCACCATCACCACCGCCGCATTCTTGAGCCCCGGATTGGCGCCCGGCGGGAGTTGGAGGCCGAAGCGCGAGGTGACCGACTTCATCGACTGGATCGTGTATTCCAGATTGTCGTCGCCTGTGCCCGGCAGCCCGACGACGACGCCGTAGCCGGTGAGCTGGTTGGTGCGAATGCCCTGAAACGCGCCCAGATCCTTGATCCGGTCCGCATAAGCGGGCTGGGCGACGAGGAGCGCTGCAAGCAGGGCGAAAAGAAAGCGGGCCATGTGCCTAGCGCTCCGTCAGAAGGGGCTGATGATCTGGAAGAAGCGGCTGAGCCAGCCCTGGCGGCTGGCGCGGGCGACGTCGCCCTTGCCGGTATAGGCGATGCGGGCATCGGCGACGCGGGTCGAGGCGACGCGGTTGTTCGCGTCGATATCGGCGATACGGACGATGCCCTTGATCTCGATATATTCGTCGCCGCGATTGAGGGTCACGCGCTTGCGGCCCTGCACCAGCATCGTGCCGTTGGGATAGACCTGGGCAACGGTGACCGTGATCTCGCCCGAGAGCACGTTTTCCTGCCCCGCCGTGCCCTTGCCCTGGAAGCCGCGATTGCCCCCGAAGGTCGCATCCGACTGGCCGAACAGCGAAAGCGCGCCGGTCGTGGGCGGGATCAGGCCGAATGAGCCGTCCGAATCGAGGTTCGAGGTCGCCGACTTGGACGCGACGGTGCGCTCGACGAGCACGATCGTCAGCGGATCGCCGACGCGGTGCGCCTTCCAGCCTTCGTAGAGCGGCGCATAGCCGTAATCGGCCTGGAAGATCGCGCCGTCGGCGGACGGCGGCGGCGGCGGCGGCGGCACCGTGAGGCTGTAATCCTCCTGATGCTTGTCGTCGGCGCGCGCGGGCGCAGCGACCGAGCCGAGCAGCGCGAAGGCGGCTGTGCCGATGGCGAGGGTGCGGATGATGGGCATCAGATGTTCTGGTTCACATATTTGAGCATGTCGTCGGTCGCCGAGATCATCTTCGAATTGACCTCGTAGGCGCGCTGCGTCTCGATCATGTCGACGAGCTCCTCGACGACGTTGACGTTCGATCCCTCGAGCATTCCCTGGCGGATGTTGCCGCGCCCTTCCGCGCCGGCGACGCCCAGGCTGACCGGGCCCGAGGCGGCGGTCTCGACGAGATAATTGTCGCCGATCTCCTGTAGCCCACCGGTATTGGGGAAGCTCGCGACCTGGATCTGGCCGAGCTCGCTCGGCTCGGTCTGACCTGGGATCGTCGCCGAGACGGTGCCGTCGGTGCCGATCGTGATCGAGGTGGTGCCCTCGGGAATCGTGATCCCGGGCATCACCTGATAGCCTTCGGAGGTAATCAGCAGCCCCTCGGCCGAGCGCGAGAAATTGCCGGCGCGCGTGTAGCCGAGCCGTCCGCCCGGCATTTGCACCTGGAAATAGCCGTCGCCGTCGAGCGCAAGGTCGAGGCTGTGGCCGGTCGTCTGCATGTCGCCCTGGGTGTCGATCCGGGCGGTGCCCTGGATCTTGACGCCGGTGCCGAGATTGAGCCCGGTCGCGTACTTGCTCTCGGACGTGCTCGCAGAGCCGGGCGCGGTGATCGTCTGGTAGGCGAGCGTCGAGAAGGCCGCGCGCGCCTTTTTGAAGCCGGTCGTGTTGACGTTGGCGAGGTTGTTCGAGATCACCCGCATGCGCGTGTCCTGGGCGTCGAGCCCGGTCCGCGCGATGTGCATGGCTGCGCTGCTCATATCCTAATTCCTCAACTGGGCATGCGCATCAGGGATGCGCCGCTCTCGTCCATCTTCTTGGCCTCTTTCAGAAGGTTGGCCTGCACCTCGTAGCTGCGCTGGTTCTCGATCATGTCGACCAGCGCCTGCGTCATGTCGACGTTCGAGCCTTCGAGTGCGCCGACCTGGACCTTGGCGTCCAGATTCTCGGGCAGCGCCCCGCCGCCGGTGACATGGAGCAGATTGTCGAGCCCCTTGAGCGTGTCGGAGCCTTGCGGGCTCACCAGCTTGAGCTTGCCGATCGGCTGCATCGCCGCGCCGGGCTCGGCGCCCAGCGGCAGGATCGAGACCGTGCCGTCGGCGGCGATCTGGACCTTGTCGGCGGGCGGCACGGTGATGGGCCCCCCCGAGCCCATCACCGGGAAACCGTCGCCGGTTTCCAAGACGCCCGAGGCCGCGATCGAAAGATCGCCGCGCCGGGTATAGGCTTCGCTGCCGTCGGTCGCCTGCACGGCAAGCCAGGCGTCGCCGCCCATCGCGATATCGAGCGGGCGCCCGGTGGGCCGGATCGGCCCTGCATCGCGATCGGCGTCGATCACTTCCTCGGACGTGGGGAGGCGGGTGTCGAAACCGGGGCCGGTGACGGCGAGCTGGTCGAACACCACGCGGTCGGCCTTGAAGCCGATCGTCGAGACGTTCGCCATGTTGTTCGCGATCGCCGCCTGCGCCGCCATGTGGCTGCGCAGGCCCGACGCCGCGGTGTAAACCAGCTTGTCCATCTATCCTGCCCCGTTGCCCTCGCGATCGATCAGCGGATGTTGAAGATCGTTTCGGAAATCTGGCTCGACGTATCGAGCGCCTTGGCGTTCGCCTGGAAGTTGCGCTGCGCCGCGATCAGGCTGACGAGCTCCTCGGTGATGTCGACATTCGAGCTCTCGACCGCACCCGACATCAGCGCGCCCAGACCGTCCGAATTGGCCTCGCCATAACCGGGCTCGCCCGAAAGGCCACTCGAGGCCCAGGTCGAGTTGCCGAGCTGGCGCAGCCCCGACGGGTTCGAGAAGTTCGCGAGCGCGATCTTGCCGATGACCTGGTTGTCGCCGTTGGAGAAGCTCGCCTGGACGTAGCCCTCCTCGTCGATCGTGACCCCCTGGAGCTCGCCGACCGAGACGCCGTCCTGCGTCTGGACCGCGATCCCCGATTCGGCGGTGAGCTGGGTGGTCCCGGTGAAATCGAGCGTGATCTGCTGGTTCGATGCGCCGTCGGACGGCGTGAACACTCCGAACTGCACCGGTGCCGCCGGCGCACTCATCTGCCCGGCGGCATCGAACGAGAGCTGGACCGAGCCTCCGCCCGCGGCCTGCATCTGCTGGTCGCCGACGAAGGTAAAGACCGACCAGTCGCTCGAGAGATCGGGCGCAGCCGGCGGCGTGGTCGGAACCGGAGCGGTGTCGCGCCGATAATAGGTCGTCATCGTCATCGGACCGCCGTTCGAATCGTACACGGTCGTCGTGACGGCCTTGTTGTAGCTGGATGCGTCGAAGCGATCGAAGGTCGCCGTCGCCGGAACGTCGGCAGTCGCGCCGAGATTGAGCGCAAGCGCGACGTTCTGCGTCGGCGTCGGCGTGCCGCTCGACGCGGGAAGCCGGAGGCTGGTGAGCGCGCTCGCGCTGGTCGCGATGACGTTGCCCGAGCCGTCCACGGGATAGATCTGCACATGCGCGCCCTGCCCGTCGACCACGTAGCGATCGGCATCGACGAGGAAGCTGCCGTTGCGCGTGTAGTTGATCTGCTCGCCGCCGAGGCTGGGCCGAACCGCGAAGAAGCCGTCGCCGGTGATCGCGAGATCGAGCGAAGATTCGGACTGGACGAGGTTGCCCTGGCTGAACTGCTGGCGGATCGTCTTCACGACCGTGCCCGATCCGACCATCTTGTTCGGGTCCGCCGACACGCTCGACGCGATCACGTCGGCGAACTCGGTGTCGCTGCGCTTGAAACCGTTGGTCGAGACGTTGGCGAGATTGTGCGAAATCGTCGACATCTGGGTCTGCGACGCCTTGAGGCCGCTCAATGATGTGTAGAAGGACATGGGTGTTGCTCCTTGACGAAGAGATCAGCCGACCTGGCGGATTGCGGAAACGGGGACCGAGCCGATGCCCGGCAATGTGAGCTGCGGCTCGCCCGTCGCGGGCAGCGACACCGCCGCGACCGGCGCCCAGACGAGCGGCTGACTGTCGACCTCGGCGCTGCCGTTGATCGCCATCGTGGTGACGAGGAACGGCCCGTCGCCGGCATCCTCGCCGGTCGCGGTGGTGCCGTCCCAATCGAAGGCGGCGGTGCCCGCGGTCTGCGCGCCGAGCGAGAAGCTCTTGAGCACCTCGCCGTCGGCATTGGCGATCGTCACCCTGACATCGGTGGCGTCGTCGGCGAGCTCGACCGCGCCGGCGATGCCGCCATCGGTGCGCCCGTAGGCAACGTTGCCCGGCGTCAGCACGGTGCGGCCGACATAGGAAAGCGCGTCGCTGGTCGAGGTGCTGGTGAATTTGTCGGCGATCGCGCGCAGCGTCGAGTTCATCTCGGCGATGCCCGCGACGCTCGAGAATTGCGCCATCTGGGCGACCATCTGCGTGTTGTCGACGGGGCTGAACGGGTCCTGGTTCTTGAGCTGCGCCGTCATCAGCTCGAGAAAATCGGACTGGTCGAGCGTCTGCTGCTTGGCGGCGGACTGCACCGCCGGCGAATCGGCCGAATAGGTGCGGCCGATGCCGAGGCTGGCGAGCGTCGAATCGAATGCGGTGGTCATCATCAGCGTCCGAGCTTGAGGGTGTCTAGGATCAGCGACTTGGCGGTCTGCATCACCTCGACATTGTTCTGGTAGCTGCGCGCGGTCTCCATCATGTCGACCAGCTCGCGCGTCTCATCGACCGCGCTCTCCCAGATGTTTCCATTCGCATCGGCGAGCGGGTTGTTGGGGTCGTAGCGCTTGGTGGGCTCTGCGCCCGCGGTGACGATCCGCTCGACGTTCACCGTCGCGAGGCCGGTCGCGTGATCGTATTCGGTGCGGAAGACGGGCTTGATCGTCTTGTACGCCTCGGCCGCGCTCGACGCGATGCCGCCGGCATTCGCCAGGTTCGACGCGGTGGTGTTCATCCGCACGAGCTGCGCCGACATGGCGCGCCCTGCGACATCGAAGATCGTCATCGGCTGGTCGGGCATGGCTTATTCTCCCCTCAGCGCGCGCGTGATCGTGCTGATCCGGCCGTTGAGAAACGACAGCGTCGTCTGATAGGCGACGGCATTCTCGGCAAACGCGGTCTGTTCGGTGGTAAGATCGACCGTGTTGCCGTCGAGCGAGGGCTGGAGCGGCACGCGGAAGCGCGTGGCATCGTCGAGCGCGCGCGCATCGAAGCTGCCGGTGCGCGTCGCCGCGGCCAGCGCGGCGTCGAAATCCAGGTCCTTGGCCTTGAAGCCGGGCGTCGACGCATTGGCGATGTTCGAGGCGAGCAGCCCCATACGCCGGGAACGCACCTCGAGCGCTGCTGCATGCACGCCGAAAAGAGTGTCGTTGGCCATGTGGTGGTCCTCCACGCAAACGTATTCGCGCCCTTTCCAGCAAGGGGCGTGCCAAATGCGCAGGATCGGCCTTGTTGCCGCTGAGACCGGTATGGCGGCGGCGCGGGCGGCAAATTGTTGCCGGTCGGCGGCAAGCCGGCGCCGCGATCCTGCCGGGCAGGCGCTGTCAGCGGCGCCCTCGCGCGCACGCGCCGGATTTGGCGCGCCGCTTGCAACGCTTGGGGGCGATGCAAGGAGCAGTGATGAGCACCACCCTGACCTTCGCGCCGATGCTCGGCGCCTATCTCGACCTCAATGCGATCGCGATCGTCGTCGGCGGCACCGTGATCGGGACGATCCTGCGAACGCCGCGCCGCGACCTCGCGCGTGCCGTATCGGCGCTTCGCGTGCTGATGCGGCGGCGCGTCGACGCCGAACCGCTGGTGCAACAGGTCGCCGCGTTGGGCCGGATCGCGCAGCGGCACGGCGTGCTCGCGCTCGATCGTTCCGTGATCCGCGATCCCGACGTTGCCGCGGCGGTGGCCGCGATCGTCGACGGCGCCGGCGCCGATCAGGTCGCGGCGCTGCTCGCCGAGCAGCGCGTCGGGCGCGACGAGCGCCACGCCGCCGCCGCGGACACATGGGCGGCGGCCGGGGAGCTCGCGCCGGCGATGGGGATGATCGGCACGCTGATCGGGCTGGTCGGCATGTTCACGGCGATGAACGACCCGCAGGCGATCGGCGGCGCGATGGCCGTCGCTCTCCTCACCACGCTCTATGGCGCGATGCTTGCAAGCCTCGTCGCGATGCCGATCGCCGCGCGCCTGCGCCGTGCCGCGCACGATGAAGCCTTCGCGCGCAGCCGGATCGAGCCGCCGCTGCTCGCGCTCGCCGAACGCGAGCGGCCGCGGCTGCGCGCGGTGCCCAGCGGTCAGGCCGCGGCATGACCGTGCTCTTGCCTCGCGAGCGCGCCGCCCGTCCGATCTGGCTGACCACGCTCGCCGACCTCGGCCTGCTGCTGGTCGGCTTCTTCGTCTTCGTGCAGGCGACGCAGCATTCGGACAGGCGCGCGATCGCGAGCGCGTTCCGCCAGGGCTTCGGCGTGAAGCCGATGCCCGCCGCGCCCGATCCGATGCCGGTCGCGGCCGCCGCGATGCTCAATTTCGCGATTGGATCGGCCGCCTTGCCGAGCGCGCCCGACGGCCTCGTCGCCTGGGCGCGCGCCGCGGCCCGAGATCCGCGCGTGACTCTAAAAATTGCAGGGAGCGTCGACGGCAGCGTCGGCGATGTCGATGCCGCGACCGGCAACGGTGCGGTGCTCGCCGCCGATCGCGCGCGCGCGGTCGCCGCGGCGCTCGCTGCCGCGCACGTTGCTCCAGGCCGGATGACCATCGTCAACGCACCGGATCGGCCCGGCCGCGGGCATCGCCAGGTCGTCGTCACGCTCGGTTTTTCGGGAGCCCGCAAATGATCCGCCTCATCTCCAGGGAGACCAGAATGTTTCGCCTCCTCGTGCCCGTTCTGCTCGTGGCTGCGCCCGCCGCCGCCGCCGATTTCCAGGACACCGTCGCGCTCGACCGCGCGGTCGCCTCGTTCACCGGGCACGGCATCGGCGCCGATGGCGGCGCGCGCGCGCCCGTCGACGCCCGGCTCAAGCTCGCGCACTGCCCCACCGTCGCTTTGTCGTGGCGCACCGCGCGCCACGACGCGGTGGTGGTGGCGTGCTCGGGGCCCGACTGGCGCATCTTCGTGCCCGTCCAGCATTCGACGCCGGTGATGGTCGCGGCGAGCGTGCCCGCGGCGGTGGCACCGCCGGCCAAGCCCCAGCCCGTCATCAAGCGCGGCGACCCGATCGTCGTCGAGGCGGGCTCGCATGGCTTTTCGATCTCGCGCGAGGCGATCGCGATGGCCGACGCCGCGCCCGGCGAGCGCTTCATGGTCAAGGCCGACGGCGCGAAGACGCCCTTCCAGGCGGTCGCCGTCGAGCCCGGCCGCGCGACGCTGCCGGGCTGGGCGGAGTAGAAGAAAAAAGTATTAAAGCTCCCCGTGCGCCGGTCGTTCAACGCAATGTCGGCATGACAGGAGATTGCAGACCATGGTTGATCCCGTCGGTTCCAAGCCGGTTTCGCCCGTCCGCGGCATCGCGCCGCTGACGAAGGCGGCATCCGTGCGGCCGGCGGGCGCCAGCGTCGGCGGGGCCGACGAGACGGCGAGCTCCGCCATCGCGAGCCTTGCCCGCGAGATGGCGGCGAGCGCACCGGTCGATGCCGAGCGCATCGCCCGCTTCCGCGGTGCGATCGCGGACGGCAGCTTCTCGGTCCAGCCCGACGCGGTCGCCGATCGGTTGATCGCGCTCAGCAACGGCTGGAACGGCAAATGACGCGGCGCGACGCCCTGATCCGCGTGATCGAGTGCCTCCATGCCGAGATCGCGGCACTGAAGGCGAACGACATCGCCGCGCTCGAGCGCGCGACCCGCGCCAAGCTGACCGGGATCGAGACGATCGCCGCCAACGACGACCATGCGCCGCCGAGTGCGGACGTGCGCGAACTCGCCGAGGAGGCGAACCGGCTCAACGAGACCTGCCGGATCTACGTCAACCTGATGACGGCAAATGTTCGCCGCCGCCTGCAACAATTGGCCGGTGCGACCGGCAATGCCTACGCGCCCGGTCCGGGCGGCTACGCCTGCGCGTAGCCGGCAAGCGCGCGTATTCCTGCGAAAGCGGGACTCCAGAGTCACGAACACCAGCACCTGAAACCCTGTGCCCCCACTTTCGCGGGAGCGCGGGCCGTTGGCATGATCCTTGCTGAAATTGTCCACGACACGGACAACGCAGTCAGGATCGATGAACGTCCAACCGATACGAGCCACGGGCAGCATCCAATCGGCAATCGCGCTGGCGAGCCGCAAGACCGGCATCGACTTCAACTATCTGCTCGGCCAGGCGCAGGTCGAAAGCGGGCTGCGCGCCGATGCGCGCGCGGGCACATCGAGCGCGCGCGGGCTCTACCAGTTCATCGAACAAAGTTGGCTCGCCGTGGTGAAGCGTCACGGCGCCGAACATGGGCTTTCATGGGCGGCGGACAGCATCGCCGATCGCGGCGGACGAATGAGCGTCGCCGATGGCGCGACGCGGCAGGCGATCCTCAAGCTGCGCAACGACCCCGCCGTCGCCTCGCTGATGGCGGCGGAGCATGCGTCGGACAACAAGGACGCGCTCGAAGGCTCGCTCGGTCGGCCGGCGACCGGCACCGATCTCTACATGGCGCACTTCCTCGGGCTGGGCGGCGCGCGGAGCTTTCTCGGCACGATGAAAACCGATCCCGGTCGGGGCGGCGCGAGCCTGTTCCCGGCCGCCGCGCGCGCCAACCGCAACGTCTTCTACACCGCAGGCGGCCAACAGCGCACGCTCGAAGACATCTACCAGCGCTTCGCCGCCAAGCTCGATCGCGGCGCCGATGCCGCGGGTGGCACCGGTCTTGCCTCCGACGCACTCGATCGCAGGCCGATCGATCCCGTCCAGATGTTCGCCGCCGGCGACGGCGCGACGGTCATCACCGGCAACGGCGTGAGCGCGGGCGACGCGGCCGAATGGGCGCAGGCGACGCTCGCGCGGCTCGACGGCCACCGCCAGCTCGCGCGTGTCGACGTGATGCGGCCGACGCCGGAGAATGCGCGGCTCGCCTATATGATGCTCGCGAGCATGGGGGGCTGACGCGGTGGCGCTTGCCCTGTCGCGGAGCAATGTAGGTCCGCTCGCCCGCAACGCCGCCTTGCCGGTCGCCATCCTGCTGCTCGTGCTGCTGATGGTCGTGCCGATCCCGGCGGCGATGCTCGACGTGTTCTTCATCATGAACATCACGATCAGCCTGGCGGTGCTGATGGTGGCCCTCAACGCCCAGAAGCCGCTCGACTTCTCGGCGTTCCCGACCGTCCTGCTGTTCGCCACGCTGTTCCGGCTGGGGCTCAACGTCGCCTCGACGCGCGTCGTTCTCGTCCACGGGCACGAGGGCGAGGCGGCGGCCGGCCATGTGATCGAGGCGTTCGGAACGTTCATGATCGGCGGTGACTATGTCGTCGGCCTGTTCGTGTTCGCGATCCTCGTCATCATCAACATGATCGTCGTTACCAAGGGCGCGGGCCGCGTTTCCGAAGTCTCGGCGCGCTTCACGCTCGACGCCCTGCCGGGCAAGCAGATGGCGATCGATGCCGATCTCAACGCCGGGCTGCTGACGCCAGAGGAGGCCAAGGCACGGCGCATCGAGGTCTCGACCGAAGCCGATTTCTACGGATCGATGGACGGCTCGTCCAAGTTCGTGAAGGGCGACGCGATCGCCGGGCTGCTGATCCTCGGCATCAACATTATCGGCGGTCTGATTCTCGGCATGGTCAGCCACGGCATGACCGTGGGCGACGCCGCGCACAATTACATCCTGCTCGCGATCGGCGACGCTCTGGTCGCGCAGCTCCCGTCGCTGATGCTGTCGATTGCGGCCGCCGCGATCGTCACGCGCGTCACCTCGAGCCACGATCTTGCCGGCCAGATCGGCAGCCAGTTCGGCTCGGCCCGGACCTGGACCCCGGTCGCGGTGATCCTCGCGCTGCTGGGCGTGATGCCCGGCATGCCGCATTTCCTGATCCTTCCCGCCGCCGCCGCTACGGGCTTCGCCGCGTGGAAGATCAACGAGCGCGCCAAACGCCCGCCGTTGATCGAGCCGCAGGAAGAGGCACCCGTCGATCTTTCGCGGATCGCCTGGGACGAGGTGACCGACACGATGCAGGTCAATCTCGATATCGGTTACGGCTTGGTCCCCCTTGTCGACGAGCGCCGCGGGGCGCCATTGATGGGGCGGATCACCGGCGTGCGGCGCCAGCTTTCCAAGGAACTGGGCTTCGTCGTGCCGCAGGTGCGCGTGCGCGACGACATCAACATGCAGCCTTATGCCTATCGCATCCTGGTCGGCGGCGTCGTCGTCGGCGAGGACAGCGTCTCGCCCGACGAGATGCTCGCGCTCGACACCGGGCAGGCGGTGGGCCCGCTCGCCGGCAAGAAGGCCAAGGATCCGACCTTCGGGCTCGATGCGGTGTGGATCGCGCCGGGCGATGCCGATGCCGCGACGGGCGCGGGCTATCTCGTGGTCGATCCGGGCACGGTGATCGCGACGCATCTCAACCACAAGCTTGGCCAGCAGGCCTCCGAATTGCTCGGCCCCGACGAGGTGCAGAGCCTGCTCGACGGGTTGAAGGAGCGTGCCGCGCAGCTCGTCGCCGCATTGTCGCCGCAGCCGCTGCCGCTGACGACGCTGACGCAGGTGCTGCGCGGGCTGCTTGCCGAGAACATCCCGCTCAGGGAATTCCGGCGCATTGCGGGCGCGATCTCGGTCGCCGCGCAGAAGACCGCGGATGCCGATGAGATCATCGAGCTGATCCGGCCCGAACTGGGGGCGCTCATCATTCAGAAATTGTGCGGGGTGAACGAGCCCCTGCGGGTGATGACGCTCGAAGGCCAGCTCGAGGGGCTGCTCGGGCAGGCGGTGCGCGGCGATCCGTCGCAGCGCCACACGATCGAGCCCGATCTCGGCCGCCGCATCGCCGATGCGCTCCAGCGCGCCGCGCAGCCGCTGGTCGCCGAGGCCAAGCCCTTCGTGCTCGTCGTCCAGCCCGCGATCCGCGTCGCGATCAGGAAGCTCGTCAGGACGTGCCTTCCCGATACGCCGGTGCTGAGCTTCTTCGAGGTGCCCGAGGACAAAACGGTAGAGGTGGTCGCCGTGATCGGTGCGCCTGAGGCGATTCCCGCATGAACGCGGTTCCGCTGATGCGCGATTTCGTCGCCGCGGCGCCCGCCGGCGTGCCGCTCACCTATGCCCGCGATGGCGCGGCCAAGCGCCCGATGGAGGCGCTCGCGCGCGCGCACATGCCGCTCGTCCGCCGAATCGCGTGGCACATCCACGGCACGATGAGCAGCCTGGTCGAGGTCGAGGACCTGATCCAGATCGGCCTGGTCGCGCTGGTCGAGGCGGCAGGCGCGTTCGAGGAACGCGGGCAGGTGACGTTCGAGCAGTATCTCGCGACGCGGGTGCGCGGGGCGATGATCGACGAGCTCCGCCGCCAGGCGACGCTGACACGCGGAGCGATGAAGCGCCGGCGCGCCTATGCCGAGGCGGTCGCCGCGCTCACCGACGACGCCGGCAAGAAGCCCGACGAGACCGCGGTCGCCGATCGCATCGGCGTCTCGGTCGAGAAGCTTCGCGCCGAATACGCCACCGCCGAACCGCTGCGCTTCGAGCCGATCGATCAGATCTATTCGGACGAGGCGCCCTGGTTCGCGAGCGACGAGCCCGATGCGTTCGCGCAGCTCGCCGATTCGGACCTGCGAACCGTGCTCGCCTCGGCGATCGCGGCGCTTCCCGAGCGCGAGGCGCAGGTGGTGCAGCTTTATTATGTCGAGGAACTGAACCTCGAGGAGATCGGCCAGGTGCTCGGCGTCGGCGCCGCGCGCGTCTGCCAGATCAAGAGCGCCGCGCACGGGCGGCTGAAGAAGGCGCTCGCCGACCAAATGTGAGCCGTCGCCGTGCCGCGGCTACTCGTCCTCGTCCTCGAAGCCGACCAGCGCCAGCGCGCGCGCCTTGATCTGGTGGGTGCCGCACCAGTGGACGAGCGCGTCGTCGCGGCCGTGGGTGACCCAGACCTCGCGCGGGGCTAGCTGCCGAATCGTGTCGGTGAGCTCGTCCCAATCGGCATGGTCGGAGACGATCAGCGGCAGCTCGACGTTGCGCTGGCGGGCGCGCTGGCGAACGCGCATCCACCCGCTCGCCATGGCAGTGATCGGATCGGGGAGGCGGCGCGACCAGCGGTCGTTGAGCGCGGACGGGGGCGCGAGCACGATCCGGCCCTTGAGCTCGTCTTTGGACGCCCCGGTGGCCGGGCGGAGGTCGCCGAGATCGATGCCGTGGGCGACGTAGAGATCGCACAGCCGCTGGAGCCCGCCGTGGACATAGATGGGATCATCGAACCCCATCACGCGCAGCTCGCGGAGGAGGCGCTGCGCCTTGCCGAGCGCGTAGGCACCGACGAGCACGCAGCGATCGGGGTTGGCGTGCAGCGCCGTCAGCAGCGTGTCGATCTCGTCGTGGATGGGGGGATGGCGGAAAACCGGAAGACCGAAGGTCGCCTCGGTGACGAAGACGTCGCACGGCACCGGCTCGAAGGCGGCGCAGGTCGGGTCGGGGCGGCGCTTGTAGTCGCCCGAGACGACGACGCGCTCGCCGCGGAAATCGAGCACGATCTGCGCCGAGCCGAGGACATGGCCGGCGGGGACGAAGCGGACCTCGACCTCGCCGATCGTCAGCGGTTCGCCGTAATGCGCCGCGTTGCCCGTCTGCGGGCCATAGCGCGCGTCCATGATCGCAAGCGTTTCGGGCGTCGCCCATACCGCATCGTGCCCGCCGCGCGCGTGATCGGCGTGGCCGTGGGTGACCAGTGCGCGGGGGCTGGGAAGCGAGGGGTCGATCCACGCGTCGGCGGGGGCGACGTAAAGGCCGTGCGGGTGCGGTTCGATCCAGTCGCCGAGCTTGGGCATGGTGCCTATATGGTCGGAATGCACGGTGGTTCCCAATTCCTCCTTTGAGCACGCTTCCCGAGCCCCTCGCCGGCTGGTTCGCCGCGCGCGGCTGGGCGCCCCGGCGGCACCAGCTCGACATGCTCGCCGAGGCGCGCGCGGGGCGGCACGCGCTGCTGGTGGCGGCGACCGGCGCGGGCAAGACCCTGGCGGGGTTCCTGCCGAGCCTCGTCGACTTGGTCGAAGCGCCCACCGATGGGCTGCACACGCTTTATGTCTCGCCATTGAAGGCGCTTGCGGTGGACGTGCAGCGCAATCTCATCACCCCGATCGACGAGATGGGGCTCGGCATCCGCGTCGAGACGCGCACCGGTGACACCCCCAGCGACCGCAAGGCGCGGCAGCGCGCGCGGCCGCCGCAGATGCTGCTGACGACGCCCGAATCGCTGTCGCTGCTGCTGAGCTATCCGGACAGCTTCACGATGTTCGCCGGGCTCAAGGCGATCGTGGTGGACGAGATCCATGCGTTCGCGAGCGGAAAGCGCGGCGACCTGCTTGCGCTGTCGATGGCGCGGCTCCAGCGGATCGCTCCGGCGATGCGGCGGGTCGCGCTGTCGGCGACGGTCGCCGATCCCGACGGCTATCGCGCCTGGCTCGCCCCCGACGGCGATATCGATGCGGTCGCGTTGGTCGAAGGAGACCCGGGCGCCGAGCCCGTCGTCGACATCCTGCTGCCCGAGGGGCGCGTGCCGTGGTCGGGGCATTCGGGGCGCTATGCCGCCGAACAGGTGATGGCCGAGATCGAGACGCACAAGACGACGATCGTTTTCTGCAACACGCGCAGCCTCGCCGAGCTGATCTTCCAGGATCTGTGGAAGGTCAACGCGATGAACCTGCCGATCGGCGTCCACCACGGCAGTCTCGCGCGCGAGGCGCGGCGCAAGGTGGAGGGCGCGATGGCGGCCGGGCGGCTGCGCGCGCTGGTCGCGACGTCGAGCCTCGATCTGGGGGTCGATTGGGGCGATGTCGATTGCGTCATCCAGATGGGCGCGCCCAAGGGCGCCTCGCGGCTGCTCCAGCGGATCGGGCGCGCCAACCACCGGCTCGATGAGCCGAGCGAGGCGGTGCTCGTGCCGGGCAATCGCTTCGAATATCTCGAGGCGCGCGCGGCACTCGACGCGGTCGAGGCGGGCGAGCTCGACAACGAGCCGTTCCGCCCCGGGGCGCTCGACGTGCTCGCGCAACATGTGATGGCGTGCGCCTGCGCCGCGCCCTTCCGCGAGGAGGCATTGCTCGACGAGGTGCGCGGCGCGCTTCCTTATTCGGCGCTGACCGACGAGGTGTTCGCCCGCGTGCTCGGCTTCATCCGCGACGGCGGCTATGCGCTGCGCGCGTACGACCGGTTCAAGCGGCTGACGCAGGATGCGGATGGCCGATGGCGCGTCAGCCATCCGCGGTTCGTGGCCCAGCACCGCCTCAATGCGGGGATCATCGTCGAGGCGACGATGCTCACGGTGCGGTTCAGGAACGGCCGCAGGCTCGGCAAGGTCGAGGAGGCCTTCGCCGCGACGCTCAGCCACGGCGACACCTTCTTCTTCGCCGGATTGAGCCTCGAGGTCGAGAAGATCGACACCGAGGACCTGATCGTGCGCGCGACGACGCGCCCGGCGCGCATCCCCACCTATGGCGGCGCGCGGATGCCGATCTCGACCAACCTCGCGAGCCGGGTGCGCGCGTTTCTCGCGGCCTCAAACGAATGGCATCGCTTTCCAGCCGACGTGCGCGAGTGGCTGGAGATGCAGGCCTATCGCTCGGTGCTGCCCAAGCCCGACCAACTCCTCGTCGAGACCTTCCCGCGCGAGGGGCGGCATTACATGGTCGCCTACAGCTTCGAGGGGTGGAACGCGCACCAGTCATTGGGCATGCTGGTGACGCGGCGGATGGAGGCGCAAGGGCTGAGGCCGCTCGGCTTCGTCGCGAGCGATTATGCGATCGGCACCTATTCGCTCGAACCCGTGCGCGATCCCGCGGCGTTCTTCTCGCCCGACATCCTCGAGCACGAATTCGTCGAGTGGGTCCAGCAATCGCACCTTCTGAAGCGCGCCTTCCGCGAGGTGGCGGTGATCGGCGGGCTGGTCGAGCGCCAGCATCCGGGGAAACGGAAGACCGGCCGCCAGGTGACCTTCTCGACCGACCTCATCTACGACGTGCTCAGCAAATACGAGCCCGATCACCTGCTGCTGCGCGCCGCCTGGGCCGACGCGCGCGCCAAGATGACCGATGTCGGCCGCCTCGCCGACCTGCTCGATCGCGCCGCGGCGACGATGGTGCATGTCGATGCCGATCGCGTGACGCCGCTCGCGGTGCCTGTCCTGACGCTGATCGGGCGCGAGCGCGTCGCCACCGGCCTCGCCGACGACGCGCTGCTCGCGGAGGCGGAGGGGCTCGCGGCCGAGGCGATGCGGCGGGATTGACCCGCCATTGTTGAATGGCCGCAAAGCGCGTATCCTTCCCCGGTGCGCAGGCTTTTCACCTCGATCCTGCTGCTGCTCGCCGGCACCGCACCGGCCCGGGCGCAGGAAGCGCCGCCGCAATCCACAGCGACTCCGGCGGAACAGCTCGCGATGCTGGTCGCGCTCGGCAACGCGCAGGATCGCATGACCGTCCCCGTTTCGATCGGCGACAGCGGCCCCTATGATTTCATCATCGACACCGGCGCCGAGCGGACGGTGATCTCGCGCCAGCTTGCGGCGGTGCTCGACCTCGAGCCCGGCCCCGACGTGCGCGTCACGGCGATGACCGGGCAGAGCATCGCGGATACGGTCATCGTCCCCTCGCTCAACGTCGACACGCTACAGCGGACCGATGTGACGGCCCCGGCGCTCGAGGGGTTCAACATCGGCGCACCGGGGATGCTCGGGCTCGACGCGCTCCAGGACCGCAGCGTCGTGATCGATTTCGACAAAAACCGCATGGCGGTGACGAAATCGCGCAAGGGCGGGTTCGCCGGCGGCATCGACGATATCGTCGTCGTCGCCAAGAGCATCTACGGGCAGCTCATCGTCACCAACGCCCGCTATCATCACGTGCGCATCGCGGTCGTGATCGACACCGGATCACCGATCACCATCGGCAATTCGGCGCTGCGTGCGATCATGACGCGGCAGCCGCGCGCGCTGGGCCACGTCACGCTGGTGTCGGCGACCGGAGGCCACCTCGACGCCGAATATACCGCTGTCGACCAGATCGAGATCGGGGGAGCTCAATTCAGGAATGTCGGCGTCGCGTTCGCCGATGCGGCGCCGTTCGCGCGATTCGGGCTTGCGGATACCCCGGCGCTGCTGCTCGGGATGGACACGCTTCGCCTGTTCCGCAGGATCAAGATCGATTTCAAGCATCGCGTGATCCATTTCGACCTGCCGCGGCCGCGCACCTTCGGCAACTGGTAGGGCGGCGTTCGAGCCGGATTCAGCCCGGCTGAAGCCGGGGCCGCTCGATCCGATCTACACCGTCACCTGCTCGCCGAGTTCGAGCACCTTGCCCGGCGGGATGTTGAGGAATTCGGTCGGATCCGACGCGTTGCGCTGCATGAACATGAAGATGCGATCCTGCCACAACGGCATGCCTTCGTCCTTCGACGGCTTCAACGTGTTGCGGCCGATGAAGAACGAGACCTTGGTCGCATCGACCACAACCTGCTTGCGCTCGGCTTCCAACCCAAGGTCGCGCGGAACGTCGGGTGATTCCATGAAGCCGTAGGTCAGCGTCACGGTCGAGAAATTGTCGTCGAGGCGCTTTGCCTTGATGCGCTCGTCGATCGGTACGAACGGGTGATCGGCGGTGCGCACCGCGACGATCAGATTCTGCTCGTGCAGCACCTTGTTGTGCTTGAGGTTGTGCAGCAGCGCGCCCGGTGCGCTCTCGGGATTGGCGGTGAGGAACACCGCGGTGCCTTCGACGCGCTCGGGTGGGCGGCGCGCGAGCGCGGCGGCAAGCTCGGTCATCGGGATCGAGTTGCGGCGCTCGAAGACGTGGACGATGCCGCGTCCGCGTACCCAGGTCACGATCAGCAGCCCGACGAAGCAGGCGACCAGCAGCGGCGCCCAACCGCCCTCGACCACGCGCAGCAGATTGGCGGCGAGGAAGATGAGATCGAGCACGAAGAAGGGCGCGAGCATGAGGAGCGCGCGGCGATAGCCCCAGCGCCAGCGCTGGCGCACGACGATATAGGCGAGCGCGGTGGTCACCGTCATCGTGCCGGTAACGGCGATGCCGTAGGCGGCGGCCATCGCGGTCGAGCTGCCGAACTGGACGAGCAGCACGAGCACGCCCACCATCATCAGCCAGTTGATCGACGGGATGTAGAGCCGGGTGGTGCCGTCGGCGACGGTGCGCACCACGCGCAGCCGCGGCAGCAAGCCCAATTGGCTCGCCTGCTGTGTCAGCGAATAGGCGCCGTTGATCGCCGCCTGGCTCGCGATCACCGTCGTCACCAGCGCGAGCAGGACAAGCGGGATTCGCGCGATCGGCGGCGCGAGCAGGAAGAACCAGTTCTCGTTGGTGAAGGGGACGCCCGCGGCCACGGCCTCTTCGAGCGAATCGAGCGCGAGCGCACCCTGGCCCAGATAGTTGAGCGCGAGCGCGGGCAGCACCACCGCGAACCAGCCGAGCCGGATCGGCCCCCGTCCGAAGCGGCCCATATAGGCGGTCACCGCCTCGGCACCCGCGACCGTCAGGATCATCGCGCCGAGCACGAACAAGCCGATGATACCGTGATTGGCGAGGAACCCGATCGCGTACCACGGCGCGAACGCGCGCAGCACGAAGGGATGGCCGACGATATGCCACAGCCCCAGCGCGGCGATCACGGCGAACCAGGCGAGGCAGATCGGACCCGCCAGCTCCGAAAGCCGCATCCGTCCGCGCGCCTGGGTGGCGAACAGCGCGACGAGAATCACGATCGTCAGCAGCAGCGCAAAGCCTTGACCGATCCCCGCGCCCGGAATCGTGCGCATCCCCTCGGATGCGGCGAGCACCGACAGCGCAGGCGTGATGATGGCGTCGCCGTAGAACATGGCGGCGCCGATCGCACCGAGCACGAGCGCAGCCCTGGCGCGGTTGCCCGTCACCCGCCGCGCGACCGCGGCGAGCGCGAGCACGCCACCTTCGCCCTGGTTGTTGGCCCGCATCAGCACGATGACGTACTTGATCGAGACGACGATGATGAGCGACCACATCGCGAGGCTGAGCACGCCCATGATCTCGTCGCCGCCGATCCGATCGCCCATCTGCCCCAGCACGTCGCGAAACGCGAAGATCGGGCTGGTGCCGATGTCGCTGAACACGACGCCGAACGCGCCGAGCGTCAGCGCGAGGCCCTGCCGGCTCAGCGGCGGCGGATCGGTGCGGGCGGCGGCGGTCGGAATGGCGTGTCCCCTGTTTCTTGGCGCCCTTCTAGGCCGTCGGCGCGTCGCTGTCAGCGCCCTGCCGCATCGCCGTTGATCGGCGCGCGCCATCGCGGCATAGCGGCTTTCATGGTTCGCTTTTCGTTCGCTGGTGCCGAGCTCGCCGCGCTGCGCGAGGGCGCGCTCTATTGGCCCGCGCGGCGCGCGCTGCTCGTCGCCGATCTCCACTTCGAGAAGGCAAGCTGGTTCGCGGGCACCGGGCAGATGCTGCCGCCCTACGATTCGATCGCGACGCTCGCCGCCCTTGCCGAGCTCGCCGGGCGACTCGCGCCCGCCGAGATCTGGTGCCTGGGGGACAGCTTTCACGATTCGGATGGCTGCGCGCGGCTGCCCGCGCGCGCGCGGGCAATGCTGACGGCGCTCACGGCGCGGCACCGCTGGATGTGGATCACCGGCAACCACGACGCGGCGATGATCGACCATTGCGGCGGCGAGATCGTCGAGGAAGCCGAGGTGGACGGTCTGGTGCTGCGGCACGAGGCAGTGGCGGGCGAACGGCGGCCCGAGCTTTCGGGGCATTTCCATCCCAAGCTGCGGCTGACGGTGCGCGGGCGGCAGGTCGCGCGGCGCTGCTTCGTCGCGACAG
>CAMLGC010000019.1 GCA_946479505.1 uncultured Sphingomonadaceae bacterium | reverse complement strand
ACACGTACATCAAGGCGAGCACGGCGCAGAAGACCAAGCTCTATGACATGTATGCGCGGTTCTATCGGTGGGCGAGCGACCGGTTGGGGGATGAGGGCGTTCTGGCGTTCGTCACCAACCGCAGCTTCATCGACAGTCGCACCTTCGATGGGTTTCGGAAGCTGGTAGCGAACGACTTTTCGGAAATCTGGATTGCCGATCTCGGTGGAGACGTACGAGCGAACCCCCGGCTGTCGGGACCGAAACATAATGTGTTCGCGATTCAAACAGGTGTCGCGATCGCCTTTCTGATCCGGGAACGGACCAAGCGCGGAGCGACGATCCGTTATGCGCGGCGACCCGAGGAAGAAGCCGCCGAGGACAAGTTGGCGTGGCTATCGTCGAACCGCCTCGAATCATCCGAATACGCGACAATCAAACCCGCCGAGAATGGCGATTGGCTCAATCAAATCGAGGAAAGCGACTGGCAGTCGTTCATCCCGATCGCCGACGCCAAGACGAAGGCGGCAACCGAGCCAAAGCGTGAGCGGGCGATCTTCAAGCTGTACTCGCTCGGCGTGGTCACAGCCCGCGATGACTGGGTTTATGCGTGGTCCGACGCGGAACTCGACGATCGGCTACCCTGGTTCATCGACCGATACGAGGCGGAGCGAACACGGCTGGCGGCATTGGACAAACGGCTGCGCCGTGATGCGATCACGGAAGACCAGATCAAACTCACGCGTGCATTGAAGAACGACCTAGCGGCCAACCTTCGCTATGAATATGACGCCGCTCGCAACCGTCGATCCCTGTACCGCCCGTTCACCGAAAAGCGGCTACACTTTTGGCCGCGCCTGAACGAAATGCTGTATCGGCTGCAAGACACCTTCCCACGTGGCGCTGACAACAGAGCAATACTGTTGTCGGGGCACCCGAACAAAAAGCCGTTTCAGGCACTCGCGACCGATACGCCTCATTCATATCACACGCTGGAAGATACCGAATCTCTCCCCCGCTACCGCTACACCAAATCCGGCGAGCGGGTGGACAACATCACCGATTGGGCAGTCAAGCGATTCAAGACTCATTACCCCCCCCCCGCAAATTTCGGGCCAGATTACGAAGGATGCGATCTTCGCGTACGTTTATGCCGTGCTCCACGATCCGGTGTACCGCGAGACATACGCGCTGAACCTCAAGCGCGAGTTCCCGCGGATTCCCTTCTATCCCGATTTCGATCGCTGGGCGGTGTGGGGCGAGGCGCTCAGCCGCATGCACATCGGCTATGAGGAGGTCGAGCCGTGGCCGATCGAGCGAATCGACGCGCCCGATCCGAGGCGCGCCGAGGGGACGCACCCCAAGCCGGTGCTCAAGTCGCACCCCGAAAAGGGACTCGTCGTGGTCGATGCCGACACGCAGATCGCCGGCGTCCCGCGCGCGGCGTGGGACTATCGGCTGGGCAACCGCAGCGCGATCGACTGGGTGCTCGACCAACACAAGGAAAAGACCCCGCGCGACCCCACCATCCGCGAGACGTTCAACACCTATCGCTTCGCCGAGCACAAGGAGAGCATGATCGCGTTGCTTGCCCGTGTGGTGCGGGTGAGCGTCGAGACGGTGGCGATCACCGAGGCGATGAAGGCGCTCGACCGGAGCGGATGGGACAACGATGCCCAAGGCTAGGCAGCGCTACGAAATCGACGGCACGGGCTGGCTGATCGTTGGCTACGCCGCGAGGCTGCTCGGAACGAGCGCGGCTGGTGTGCGCAAGCTGATGGGTGACGGAACGCTCGACTGGCGACAAGTGCGCCCCAATTCGAAAATCCTCGTGGTCGACGAGCGGCGGGTTTTCGATCTGCGCCACCAACGCCAGCGCTGGAAGAAGGAAGGCGCGTTCAAGATCGAGCCGCGACGACGATCGGCCGGCACGTCGCGCCGACTCGGTATCCTCGATCGCACGTGGGATCCTTCGCCGGGGCCGCGGGAAAAGAAGGACTGAGCGACCGATGGACCTGCCGCAGCCCCGGCAGGAGCCCGCCCGAGGACCGCAACCGCCCGCCTTCAGCGCCCGATCCCTCCAAAACGGATGCGGTTCGCGTGGCCGCGTCGGCGTGAGCGCGCCAGCCTGTTCCCCAAAAGGGGACAATCATGGTCGACGCGGCGGCGCTCGAGGGGTTCATCGCGCGCTGGCGCGGCAATGAGGGCGGGGCCGAGCGAGCGAACTTTCCGCTGTTCCTCACCGAATTGTGCGCACTGCTCGATCTGCCGCGGCCGGACCCCGCCGACGCGACGCACGCGCACAACGATTATGTGTTCGAGCGCGCGGTGACGTTTCGCGACGCGGGCGGCGCGACGGGACACGGGCGGATCGATCTCTACAAGCGCGGCTGTTTCGTGCTCGAGGCGAAGCAGAGCCGCGAGCGCGGGTGCGCCAAGGAGGTCGCGCTGGCTCCTGCGCAGCAGGCGCTGCCGGGGATCGAGGGCGCGGCGCCGCGCGGGCGGCGCAGCGCGCATCGCGGCTGGGACGTGCTGATGCGCAACGCGCGCGAGCAGGCCGAGCAATATGCGCGCGCGCTGCCGGCCGATCACGTCTGGCCGCCCTTCATCCTGGTGTGCGACGTCGGCCATGCGATCGAGGTGTTCGCGGACTTTTCCGGCCAGGGCCGCAATTATCGCCAGTTTCCCGATCGCGGGGGGTTTCGCATCTATCTCGACGACCTGCGCAATGCAGGCGTGCGCGAGCGGCTGCGCGCGGTCTGGCTCGATCCGCACGCGCTCGATCCCGCCAAGCGCGCCGCCGCCGTCACCGCCGACATCGCGCGCCGGCTGGCGAGCGTGAGCCGGCTGCTCGAGGGGCGCGGGCACCCGGCCGAGCGCGTCGCGCATTTCCTGATGCGCGTGCTGTTCACGATGTTCGCCGAGGACAGCGGGCTGCTCGACCGCGGGCGCTTCACCGAGCTGCTCGGCGAGGCGCGCGACCACCCGGAAGGGTTCGCGCCGATGCTCGAGGAATTGTGGGAGAAGATGGACCGCGGCGGCTTTTCGACGACGCTGCGGCTCGCGGTGCGGCGGTTCAACGGCGGGCTGTTCAAGGATCGCACCGCGATACCGCTGCACAAGGAGGAGATCGGCGAGCTCTACGAGGCGGCGAGGCACGTCTGGACCGAGGTCGAGCCCGCGATCTTCGGCACGCTGCTCGAACAGGCGCTCGACCCTGGCGACCGCCGGCGGCTGGGCGCGCATTATACGCCGCGCGCCTATGTCGAGCGGCTCGTCAACGCCACCGTGATCGATCCACTCCAGGCCGAGTGGGAGGGCGCGGTGCTCGGCACCGTCGAGCGCGAGCGCGCGGGCGATATCAACGCGGCGATCCGCGCGGTTCACGATTTTCACGAAAAGCTCGCGACCACGCGCGTGCTCGATCCGGCGTGCGGGACGGGCAATTTCCTCTATGTCGCGCTCGAGCTGATGAAGCGGCTCGAAGGCGACGTGCTCGAGGTGCTCGCCGAGCTGGGCGGGCAGGAGGCGCTCGCGCTCGAGACCGCCACCGTCCATCCGCGCAACTTCCTGGGGCTGGAGCTCAACCCGCGCGCGGCGGCGATCGCCGAGCTGGTGCTGTGGCTGGGCTATCTGCAATGGCAGATGCGCAACCGGATGAGCATCGCCGACCCGGTGCTCGAAAAGCTCGACACCATCACCGCAATGGATGCGGTGCTGGCGCACGGGCCCGAGCGGCCGAACGCGGACCGCAGCGGCACCGAGCTGCCCGACCCGCGCCGACCCGAATGGCCGGCGGCGGACTATATCGTCGGCAATCCGCCCTTCATCGGCGGCAAGGACATTCGCGCGCGGCTGGGCGATGCCTATGCGACCGCCTTGTGGAAGGCGCACCCGAAGATCAACCGATCGGCCGATTTCGTGATGTACTGGTGGGATCGCGCGGCCGAGCTCCTGACGATCAGGGGAAGCCGGCTGAAGCGGTTCGGTTTCGTCACCACCAATTCGATCACGCAGGACTTCAGCCGCCGCGTGATCGCCGCGCGGATCGAAGCGCGGCCGCCGATCGGCCTCGTGATGGCGGTCGCCGACCATCCGTGGACCAAGGCCACGCGCGACGCGGCGGCGGTGCGCATCGCGATGACGGTCGCCGAGGCGGGCACGCGTGAGGGGGTGCTCTGGGAGGTGACCGAGGAAAGCGGCCTCGACACCGACGCGCCCGCGATCGCGATGGTTGCGCACGCAGGGCCGATCAATGCGGACCTGAGCGTGGGCGTCGACGTGACGGCCGCGCGGCCGCTGCGGGCGAACGAGGCGCTGTGCTCGCCGGGCGTCAAGCTGCACGGGGCGGGGTTCATCGTCACGCCCGCGCAGGCCGAGGCGCTGGGGCTCGGCCGGCGCGAGGGGCTCGATGCGCATCTGCGCCCGTATCGCAACGGCCGCGACCTCATGGCCCATGCGCGCGGCGTGCTGGCGATCGACCTGTTCGGGCTGGGCGAGGCCGAGGTGCGCCGGCGCTTTCCCGAACTCTACCAGCATCTGCTGACCGCCGTGAAGCCCGAGCGCGACCGCAACAACCGCGCGAGCTATCGCGACAAATGGTGGCTCTTCGGCGAGCCGCGGCGCGAGCTTCGCCCGGCGCTCGACGGCCTGCCGCGCTACATCGCGACGGTCGAGACCGCGCGGCACCGCGTCTTCCAGTTCCTCGACGCGAGCGTGCTGCCCGACAACATGCTCGTCTGCATCGCCGCCGACGATCCGGTCGTGCTCGGGGTTCTGTCGTCGCGGGGCAGCGTCGCCTGGGCGCTCGCGGCGGGCGGCTGGCTCGGCATCGGCAACGATCCGCGCTATTCGAAGAGCCGCGTGTTCGACCCCTTCCCCTTCCCCGACGCCTCACCCGGGCAGCGCGCGGCGATCGGCGCGCTCGCCGAGGAGCTCGACGCCGCGCGCAAGGAGGTGCTCGCCGACCATCCGGACCTGACGCTGACCGGGCTCTACAACCTGCGCGAGAAGCTCGCGAACGGCGAGGCGCTGACCGAGGCCGAGCAGGATCGGCGCGTGCGCGGGCGGGTCGACATCATCGCCGAGCTGCACGCGCGGATCGATGCCGCGGTGGCGCAGAGCTATGGTTGGCCCGCGGGGCTCGGCGACGCGGAGAGGGTCGCGCGGCTCGCCGCGCTCAACGCCGAGCGCGCGGCCGAGGAGCAGGCGGGCACGGTGCGCTGGCTGCGGCCGGAATACCAGATCGCCAAGGCCGGGCTCGCGCAGCTTTCGCAGCACACGGAGGCGCAGATCGAAGCGGTGCTGCACGAGGCGGCGGCGAAGAAGCCGGCCTTCCCGCGCGATGCGATCGGGCAGACGGCGGCGGTGCTCGAGACGCTGCGGCACGGCGGCGCGCTGACCGCCGGCGATGTCGCGCGCCGCTTCGCCCAGGGCCGCCGGATCGAGCCGCGCGTGGCACAGACGCTCGCGGCGCTGTCGCGGCTCGGCTATGTCGCCGCCGACGGCGGGGCGCATCGACTGCGCAAGGCGGCGTAGCAGACGGTCTTTACGCGATCGCAGGTGTAGTATATATGTAATACGCTAATGATCGGCAGGAGCGCGTGATGGGCAAGAAGAGCAAGAAGCTGCCGAAGGAGATTGCAGGGGTGAAGATCCCCAAGAAGCTGCGCAAGAAGGGCGGCAAGCTGCTCGCCGCGCTCGACACGCCGGTCGGCCGCGAGCTCGCGGCGGCGGGGATGATGGCGGCCGCGGCGGCGATCGCGCGACGCCGGAAGCCGGCCCCCGAAGCGCGCCAGGCGCCCGCGGAAGCTGTCGCGCCCGATATCGACCCTCCGGCCGCCGACGAGCCGGCGCGCGATGCGCACAAGGCCGGCGCCGAGTTCGCCAGCGTCGCCGCGGGCGTGGCGGCGGCGGCGCTCGACCGGTGGTTCAAGGCCAAGCGTGCGTCGCGCGCCGCCGAGGCGGCCGAACCGCCCTGCCCGCCCGAGCCCCCGGTGCCGCCCGAGCCACCGGTGGGGACCACCGCACACTAGCCGCCCGCGCTTTCTCCTGACGCGCCGACGCGTTCCCGCGGCTTCACCCCGCATGAACGGCGGCGCCACGGCCGGTTCAGGCGGGCTGTGGCATGGTTGCTGCATGATTCAGCAATCAGGAGAGCCGCGATGACCCGCAATCGAGGAGTGCAGGCGCAGATTGCCGGCGCGCTCGGGCTCGCGCTGGCGCTCGCGGGGTGCAATCCGCCTGCCGGGCAGGACGCCACCGCAGCCGGGCCGATCGACGAACAGGCGCTGTGGGCGACCGCGCTCGGCCGGAGCGGGCTCGCGGGGCTTCCCCCGCTGCCCCAGGCGCAGCCGATGACGCTCGCCGCCGCCGCGCCGATCGGCCTTGCGCCGCCGGCGCGCGCGCTTCCCGCGGCCGAGCCGCTGGCGTTCGCGCAACCGATCGCCGCCGACGACCGCTATGCCTGGATCGACCGCGCGGGCGCGATCGACGATGTGTTCGGCGCCGCGCCGCCCGATTATTATTTCGACTACGAGGATGGCGTCGAGCCGTGGGCGTGGCAGACCGGCGACGGCTACACGACCTATGTCGAGCCGATCGACGACGGCTATCGCACCTATTATTACGCGCCCGACGCAGCCGAGCCCTATTTCGTGCGCGATCCCTATTACGGCTACGGCTATTCGGGCGACACGATCGTGATGATCTACGGCCCCGACGGGCGGGCGCTCGATCGGGCGCGCTGGCGCGATCAGCGCGGGCGGGCGACACGCTATTATGCGCGCGCGCGGCATCTGCGCCGCGCGGCGCGGCACCGGCACCATCGCGGCGTCTCCGCACGACAATGGGCGGCGCGGCGCGATGCGGTCGAGCGGTCGCGCGAGCGGATCGCCCGGGCCAACGCCCGCCGCGCGCGCTCGGCGGCGTCGCAGGCGCGGCGCTGGCGTGAGGAGCGCGACCGCCGGAGCGACGCCGCGGTGCATTTCGCTCGCTGGCAGCGGCACGATTTCCGCGATCCCGCGCCCAAATTCTACGATGCGGTGGCGCGCCGGCAGGCCCGCTCCGACGCCAAGCGGCGTGCGACGCGGATCGTCGCTGCCGAACGGCGCAACGCGCAGCAGCGCGCCGCGCGGCGGGCGCAGCGCGAACAGCGCGCCGATCGGCGGCAGCATGCCCGACAGGTGGCGGCGCAGCGGCACCAGCGCGCCGAGGTTCGGCAGCAGCGCGCGCATGCGCAGCAAAAGCAGACCGAGCGGCGCGCGCGCATGATCGCGGCACGTCGCCAGCATCGGGCGATCGACCGCCGCCGCGACCGGGCGGCCGAGCAGCGGCACGATCGGACGCAGCACCGCCGGCGGACGGCCGACCGAGCGCAGACGCAGCAGGCGCACGCGAAGGCGACGCAGCGGGCCCACCGCATCGAGGTTTCGACCGAGCGCAAGGCGCGGGCCGCGCATCAGGCGCGGGCGCGGCGCGAGCGAGTGAAGGCGCGTGCATCGGCCCACGCCAAGGCGCGGGCGACCGAGGCTGCGCGCACCCGCACCGCGCGATCGAAGGCGCGCGCCGCCAAGGCCACACGGACGCGGACGGCCGAGGCCAGGAACCGGACGAGAGCGCAGGCGAAGGCGAGGGCGAGATCGCACCCGCGCGTCGCCGAGCGGGCACGTGCCCGGACGGAACGCCGCGAGCAGGCGCACGCCGCGCGCCAGAAGCAGGCGCGGAGCCGGGCCGCGCACAAGCCGGCGCCACGCCAAACGCACGCCCCCGCGCAGCATCGCGCTCAGGCGCGTGCGCAGGCGCGGAGCCGGGCATCGCAGCACGCCCGCCGCGCGCCGGAAGCGCGCAAGGTGACCGCACGCCGCGCGGCGCGAAACCACGACCGGCCGCGCCGGTCGCGCCACGCCGACTAGCAACGGGCCCGGCCTTCGTGCCGGGCCTTCTTTTTGCGCGCGGGCGATTGCGGCCGCGCGCCGCTATGCTATCGATCCGCATCACCGCGGAGACCCTGCCCATGCGCCTGCCGTTCGCCCTGCTTCTCGCCTCGATCGCGACGCCTGCGCTGGCGGCGCACGGCTATGGCGACCTCACGCTCTCCTCCGACGGCCGCTCGATCGCGACGATCGAATCGACCGAGGCCAACGGCGCCGCGATCATCGTTCGCGACGCGCGCGACGGCCATATCGTCCGCACGATCGACCCGTGCGAGACATGCCGCTATTCGGACCCGATTTTCGCGCCCGACGGCACCATCGCCTTTTTGATGCGCGACGGCGACGTGACCAAGCTGGAGACCGCGCGCGGCAACCAGGCGGCGACGCTGGCGACGATCCACGGCATCGCCGCCACCCCGCGTTTTTCGCCGGACGGCAACCGGATCGCCCTACTCGTCACGCTCGGCGCGCAGAAGGAAGCGGGCGCCACCCAGGCGGGCGTGCGGCAGATCGGCGAGATCGGCGAGCATCCCGACGAGCGCCGCCTCGCGGTGTTCGATGTCGGCGGCAGCGTCGCGGCCGATGCCGTCACGCCGCTCTCGCCCGCGAACCGCTATATCTACGAATATGACTGGACCCCCGACGGCCGCGGGTTCGTCGTCACCAGCGCGATCGGCAACGGCGACGCGAACTGGTGGGTCGCGACGCTCGACGCGGTCGACGCGACGACGGGCGCGGTGCGCAACATCGCCAAGCCGACGACGCAGATCAACATGCCGCGCGTCTCGCCCGACGGGAAGCGCGTCGCCTTCATCGGCGGGCTGATGAGCGATTTCGGATCGGTGGGCGGCGACGTCTTCACCGTTCCGATCGGCGGCGGCACGCCGGCCAACATCACCGCGGGTTCGAAGACCACCAATCTATCGATGGACTGGCTTCCCGGCGGCATCCGCACCGTCGCGCTCGCGGGCGACACGCTCGAGCTCGCCACGTTGAACGCTTCGGGCAAGCCGACCACCGGCTGGACGCGCGTCGCCAATTTCTCGGCCGCCGACGGCCGCGTCGCCTACAGCGCCGACGGGCGCACGATCGCGACCGTCGTGCAGGACTGGACGCACGCGCCCGCGATCTTCGCAGGCGCGGCGCGCGCGCCGGTGCAGATCACGCACGATAACGACGACGCGAAGCCCGTCGTCGCCGCGAAAAGCATTCGCTGGTCCAACGAAGGCTATGACGTGCAGGGCTGGCTGCTCTCGCCGATCGGCGCCGATCCGAACGTCAAGGCGCCGATGATCACGATCGTCCATGGCGGCCCGGCGGCGGCGAGCATGCCGCGGTTCGCGAGCACGGGCACCTATGTCGATCTGATCGACAAGGGCTATGCGCTGTTCCTGCCCAACCCGCGCGGCAGCTACGGCCAGGGTGAGGCGTTCGTCCAGGCCAACCGGCGCGATTTCGGCGGCGGCGACCTGCGCGACATTCTCGCCGGGATCGACGCAGCGGAGAGAGCGGCGCCGATCGACGACGCGCGGCTCGGGCTGATGGGCGGCAGCTATGGCGGCTTCATGGCGATGTGGGCCAACACGCAGACCGACCGGTTCAAGGCGATCGTCGCGGGCGCGGGGCTTTCGAACTGGGTGAGCTATTACGGCACCAACGGTATCGACACGTGGATGCTGCCCTTTTTCGGCAAGACGCTCTACGAGGATTACGACGCCTATCGCCGCGTCTCGGCGGTCAATTTCGCCAAGCAGGCCCACACGCCGACCTTCATCTATGTCGGCGAGCGCGACATCGAGGTGCCGCCAACCCAGTCGATCGAATGGTGGCACGCGCTGAAGGACATGGGCGTGCCGGTAAGCCTCGTCATCTACCCCGACGAGGGCCACGGCATCCGCCAGCGCGAGCATTCGCAGGACGTTCACGACCGCACGATCGCGTGGTTCGACAAATATCTGGCGGCGAAATAGGCAATCCTCCCCTGTAAGGGGAGGGGGACCATCGGCGCAGCCGATGGTGGAGGGGTGCCCGCGCCAATATAGTGCGACACCCCTCCGTCAGCCCTTTGGGCTGCCACCTCCCCTTTCAGGGGAGGATTGACACTACCGAAGCGGCTTGCCCGAATCCTTCCACTTGTCGAGCACCTGGCTCTCGGGGAGCGCGTCGGTGCGCAGCGCACCGCTCGCGGCGTAGGCAGGCTGGACCATCGCGAGCGGCGTCGGCTCCGCCTTCGCGACAGGCGGCGCGACGGGGCTGGCGGTCGCCTGCTCCGCGACCGCGGCGAGCGTCACCGGCGGGACGAACGATGTCGGCGCGATCGGGCGCGTGTGCGGTCCCGGCATCGGCTCGCCGCCTGCATAGGCCTGGCTGAAGGCCGCCGGCGTGCCCCACCAGCCGGCCCAGCGGTGGAAGAAATGCGCGCCGATCGCGTCGGTCATCACGAGCTCGCGGTTCCACGCCGGGGTCACTTCATAGGTATGGTAGTGGGTCGCAAGCCCGACCGGCGCGAAGACGTATCCGCCGAGCGCGGCGCCGGCGATGCGCAGCGCCTTGTCCCACGCCGCGCGCGCGGGGGCACGCGCCATCGCACCGTCGCACGCGAAGCTGAACTGGCACCCGGTCGCGCGTTCGGAGCCCTGGAACACGACCCCGCACACCGTGCCCGGAAAGGCCGGATGGCGGACGCGGTTGAGCACCACCTGCGCCACCGCGCGCTGGCCCGCGTCACTCTCCGACGCCGCCTCGTAGTAGATCGCGTCGGCGAGACAGGTGAGCGCGCGCGCACGATCGGTCGGGCTCGCCGCCGCCATCGAAAAGGGCCGCGCGGCAATCACCGAGCCGTCGCCGAGATCGGCATTGGCCGGGATCGGCAGATCGGGGAGCGTCGTGGTGCCGGTGGTTCCTTGCGAGGGCGCGGCGTCGGCCTCGACGATCCGAACGTTGCGCTGCTCGACGTGCTGGACGTCCGCAGCCGGATGCGCCGCGATCGCGCGCAGCGCCGCATGCGCCGAAAAGCCCGCGCACACCAGGAAGGCGAGGCAGGCGAAGGCCAGCTCGCGGACGTGTCGATGGGGTGCAGGGCGGGCGATCACAGGCCCGCGCATAGCGCAGATCGCGCGCGCCGATGAGGGCCGTTTTCGGCACGTCCCGGGGTGGGACGGTGTTGGGCTACGGTAGCGTTTGGCGGCCCCGCCACCCCGCCGCGTGCGGGGTGGCGGATGGTCGCTATTTGAGCGTCGGCGACCCGAGCTCGAGATCGCTCGCGGGGATCAGCTCGAGATCGGGATAGGCCTTGCGCAGATCGTCGATGAAGAGCCTGGAATCGCCCACCACGACGATGCTCGCCGCGTGCGGGTCGAAGAGCTGCGCGGCCGCGGTCTGCACCGCCTCGGCCGAGACGGTGTTGATGTCGCCCGAAAAGCGACCGAGCTCGGCCAGCGGCACGCCTTCGACGACATAGTCGCCGAGAATGTCGGCGAGCCCGCCGGTGGTCTCGACCGCGCGGCCGAACGCGCCGACGAGCACCGCCTTGCGCGACGTGAGCTCCGCTTCGGGCACGGGGGCGGCATCGAGCTTCTCCATCTCGCCAACGATCAGCGACACGACCTCGGCCGCGGACGGGTTCTTGGTCTGCGTCTGCGCCACCAGCGGGCCGACCAGGCGGCGCCCCGGCATCCCGCTTCCCGCGCCGTAGGAGAGCCCGCGCTTGATGCGGATCTCCTGGTTGAGCCGCGACGAGAAGCCGACGCCGAGCACCGCATTGGCGACCTGCGCGGCGTAATAGCGCGGATCGTCGCGCGCCAGCGCCGGCCGGCCGACGACCACCCCCGCCTGCCCCGCGCCGGGGAAGTCGACGACGACGACGCGCGGCTTGGGATAGGCGGCGCGCTCGGCCTTCGCTGCGGCGGCAGGCGCGGCCGACGCCCATGCGCCGAAGCGCTGCTCCGCGAGCGCCTTGGCGGCAGCCGGCGTGATGTCGCCGACCATCAGCAGGGTCG
Organism: uncultured Sphingomonadaceae bacterium; assembly: GCA_946479505.1. The sequence continues at coordinate 32,046 of CAMLGC010000019.1, read as the reverse complement.
TGTCGTCGGGCCGCCACGTGTCGGCATAGGCAGCGGTGATCTCCCCCCGCGTGATCGCCGCGAGCGAGGTCGGGGTGCCGCTGAGGACGTGCCCATAGGGCGCGGCGCCGAACACCGCGTTGCTCGCGACCATCCCGGCGAGCGCCATCGGATCCTTCATCTGCACGGTGGCGGCGTCGATCGCCTGCGCGCGCGCGCGTTCGAGCTCCTCGGCGGCGAAGGCCGGGTGCTGCGTCACGTCGGCGAGGATGCCGAGCGCGGGCGCGAGCTGATCCGAGGTGACCGTGATCGCGACCGACGACCCGTCCCAATCGGCGCCGCTGCCGATCGAGCCGCCGAGCGATTCGATCTGGTTGGCGATCTCGGTCGCCGAGCGCGTCTTCGTGCCCTTGGTCAGAAGCTCGGCGGTGAGGCTGGCGAGCCCGGCGCGCTTCGCAGGATCGAGCGCGCCGCCGCCCTCGCTCACCACCGCGGCGGTGACGAGCGGCAGATCGTGCTTCTCGACCGTGATAAGGTGCATGCCATTGGCGAGCGTTACCGCCACCGGCGTCGGGATCGCCACCTCGACGGGGGCGCCCGGCGCTGGCGGCAGCACCCGTTCGCCTGCCGGCGCGGGCGTGACGATCTCGATCTCGGCCGGCGCGGTGAGCGGCGCGGTGACCACCGTGTCGGGCACGGCGATGGTGTCGCCGGTGACGCCGGCGGGCTTCGCCTCCGCCGGGAGATAGCGGAGCGCCGCCGAATGCGCCTCGGCGAGATATTTTTGGGCGACGCGCTGGATGTCCGCCGGCGTGACGCGCGCGATCGCGGCGAGCTGCTTGTCGGCGGCGCGCGGATCGCCATCGATGATGACCGACGAGGCGATCGTGTTCGCCTTGCCCGCCGCGGTCTCGCGCGACTGGATCGCGGCGGTGACGATCTGGTTCTTGGCCTCGGCAAGCTCGGCCGCAGTAACGGGTTCGTCGCGCAGCCGCGCGATTTCCTTGCGCAGCGCCGCCTCGCCGTCGGCCGCGCTCTTGCCGCCCGCCATGATCGCGTAGAGCGCGAGCGCGCCGCCCTGCTGCTTGGTGTCGAGGAAGGTGTCGGCCGATTGCGCGAGCTGATCGCGATAGACGAGGTCGTGATAGAGCCGCGAGCTCTCGCCCATCGAGAGGATCGCGTTGAGCACCGTCAGCGCGGGGGTATCGGGGCTGTTGTCGGGCGGCAGCGGATAGGAGATGAGGACCGCGGGAAGCGGCGTGTTGGGCTCGTAAACGACGTGGTGAGTCGCCGCGGTGCGCAGCGGCTCCTTCACGTCGACCCGCGGGATCGGGCGATCGGGCTCGGCGATCGGCGCGAAATACTGGTCGACCCACTTGGTGAGCTCGGCCGGATCGAAATTGCCCGCGACCACGAGAATCGCGTTGTCGGGCCGGTAATAGGTCGCGTGGAAGGCGCGCACGTCCTCGATCGACGCCGATTCGAGATCCTCGATGCTGCCGATGCCGGGGCGGGCGTAAGGGTGCTTGCTGTACGAGATTTCGGGGAAATAGAGATAAAAGAGCTTGCCATAGGGCTGCGCGAGCACGCGCAGGCGCAGCTCCTCCTTCACGACGTCGCGCTCCGAGGCGAAGGTCTTGGGCTCGACGACGAGGCTCGCCATGCGGTCGGCCTCGGCGAAGAGCAGCCGCTGGAGGTGGTTGGCGGGGACGACCTCGAAATAGTTGGTGTAGTCGTCGGCGGTCGAGGCGTTGTTGTAGCCGCCGACATCCTCGGTGAGCCGGTCCATCTGCTCGGGGACGAGATTGCGGGTCGCCTTGAACATCAGATGCTCGAACATGTGCGCGAAGCCCGAGCGGCCCTGCGGATCGTCCTTCGAGCCGACATCGTACCAGACGTTGACCGAGACGTTGGCGGTCGACGGATCATGGATCGCATAGACGCGCAGGCCGTTGGCGAGCGTGCGTTCGGTGAAGGCGATCGGCTTGACCGACGCGGCGGCCGGCGCCGTGGCGGCGGGCGGCGGCGTCTGGGCGATCGCGGCGGCCGGAACAACGGCGGCACCGAGCAGCAGGGCAGCACGAAGAAGCATCACAATATCCCCCCGTTCGAGACTTATCGATGCCGGAGGTGGTGCCGCGCCGGGCGGCCCCATGTCAATCGGGTGAGATATCGCGCCGATGCGCCGAAAGGAATGCCCATAGCGCGTCATTGTCCACCACCCAGGCGTGCTTGCCGCCGACGGTGATGCGGGCGACCACGTCCGCGCCGCCCCGGCATCCGGAATAGCGCTCCTCATAGACGCCGCTTGCCACCCAGCGCGTGGTCGGCGCGGCGGTGCAGCCGTCGAGCGCGGCCCAGCGCTGCTCGGCGGCGTGCATCGTATAGTGCCAATAGCCGGCGCCGCCGCCCTGGATCGGATTGACCGTGTCGGCGTCGCCCGCGAAGGCGATCACCGGAACCGGGCGCGCGGGCTTGCACGTTGCGGGATCGGGCCGGTCGGGATCGGACGCCAGCGGATTGCCTGCGCGCAGCCCCACCACCGGGGCGATCGCCGCGAACCGATCGGCCGCAACGCAGCCGAGCCAAGAGGTCATGCGCCCGCCGCCCGACAGCCCCGTCGCATAGACGCGGGTGCGATCGGTGCAGCCTTGCGCCGCCAGCCAATCGATCGCTGCCTTCAGATAGGCGACGTCATCGGGATCGTCCGGCCCGGGAATGGCGCCGGTGACAGTCGGCACGCCGGGAATGTTCCACACATAGCCCGTGCCCGCCGGAATACCGGCATCGGGCGCGGCGAGGATGAAGCCGTGCTCGTCCGACGTCGCCTCCAGCCCCGAATCGGCGAGCATCGCCGCGCCGGTGCCCGTGCTGCCGTGGAGCAGGAAGACGAGCGGGGCAGCGGCGGAGCCGTCATAGCCTGCCGGCAGGTGAAGCAGCATCGGTCGCCCGGTATCGCCGATCCGCACCTCCTGCGTCGCGCCGGGCACGCCGAGCGTGCAGCGCGCCTGTGCGGGAGCAGCGATCGCGACGGCGCACGCGAGCCACAGGATCGTCGCGAGCGGACGCGTCAGAAAACCCACCTCTACTTCTTCTTCGACCGGTTCCGATCCGCATAGAGCATCGCCGCGCCGAGCGCTGCCGAGCCGATGCCGAAGCCGATCGACGCCATCGGCCAGCGGCTGCGCTTGCGGTGCGCATCCTTGGCGGGCGCGGCGGCGGCATCATGGGCGCGGGCATCACGCGCGGCGGCGGTGATCTCGTTGGGGCAATCGTCGTTTTGGTCGAACAAGGCTGGCTGTCCCGTTGAAGAAGCGATCACGTGCCAACGCGCGGCTTTTCGCGATTGTTTCCGATCGGCCGCCCGCGTTCGCGGATGGACCGCCGCATATTGGCGCTGTCCCGCACGCAGTCAATCGGCGGCGACTCGCCTGCCCGAATAGCGTGCGCGGAAGTCGTCGGCGAAGGCGGTCAGGCGCGATTCGGCGATCGCCGCGCGCAGATCGGCCATGAGCGCCTGGTAGAAAAAGATGTTGTGCTCGGTCATCAGCATCGCGCCCAGGATTTCGCCCGCGCGGACGAGATGGTGGAGATAGGCGCGGCTCCAGGTGGCGCAGACGGGGCAGGCGCAGGCCGGATCGAGCGGGCCTTTATCTTCGCCGAAGCGCGCGTTGCGGATGTTGATCGGCCCCTCGCGCGTGAACGCCTGGCCGGTGCGCCCCGACCGGGTGGGGAGCACGCAATCGAACATGTCGATTCCGCGCGCCACCGCGCCGACGATATCGTCGGGCTTGCCGACCCCCATCAGGTAGCGCGGCCGATCGGCGGGAAGCTGCTGCGGCGCGTAGTCGAGGCACGCGAACATCGCCTCCTGCCCCTCTCCCACCGCGAGCCCGCCGACCGCATAGCCGTCGAAGCCGATGTCGATCAGCGCCTCGGCCGATTGCTTGCGCAGCCCCTCGTCGAGCGCACCCTGCTGGATGCCGAAGATGGCGTTGTGCGCGGCATGATCGCGCCCGGTATCGAACGCATCGCGGCTGCGCTTCGCCCAGCGCATCGACCGCTCCATCGCGGCCGCCTGCACGTCGCGCGTCGCCGTGGTCGGCACCAGCTCGTCGAACGCCATCACGATGTTCGATCCCAGCAGCCGCTGAATTTCGATCGAGCGTTCGGGACTGAGCAGGTGGCGGCTGCCGTCGAGGTGCGATTTGAACGCGACGCCCTCTTCGGATCGCCTGGTGAGATCGGCGAGGCTCATCACCTGATAGCCGCCAGAATCGGTGAGGATCGGCCGCTCCCAGCCCATGAAATCGTGCAGCCCCCCGAGCCGGGCAACGCGCTCGGCGCCGGGGCGAAGCATCAGGTGATAGGTGTTGCCGAGAATGATGTCGGCGCCCGAAGCGCGCACGTCGGCGGGCTTCATCGCCTTGACCGTCGCGGCGGTGCCGACCGGCATGAACGCAGGCGTGCGGATCACGCCGCGCTCCATGGCGATTTCGCCGGTGCGCGCGGCGCCGTCGATGGCGGCGATGGTGAAGGCGAAGCGGGGCATCGCGCGCGCTCTTGCCGTGGAAGCCGCGCGCGCGCAACGGCCGGCACGACGCGATCGGCCCATCGACGAAGGCAGCCGCGGGCCCGCCGGTGGAACGACTCCGCCCAGCGCGCATTGAATCGGTTTCGCAACGAAGGAACCGATCATGGCCGCGCGCGCCTATTGGCAGGGACAGATCAGGCTCGCGCTGGTCTCGATCCCGGTCGAGATCTACACCGCGACCAAATCGGGGGCACAGATCAGCTTCCACCAGATCCACGAGCCATCGGGCAAGCGGATCAAATACGAGAAGGTGGTGCCCGGGATCGGGCCGGTCGATACCGACGAGATCGTCAAGGGATTCGAATACGAAAAGGGCAGCTACGTGCTGCTCGACCAGGACGAGATCGACGCGGTCAAGCTCGAATCGAAGAAGACGCTCGAGCTCACCCAGTTCGTCGATGCGAGCGATATCGACGTGCTCTATTTCGAGCGGCCTTATTACGTGGTCCCCGCCGACGATCTCGCCGAGGAGGCGTTCATCGTGCTGCGCGAGGCGCTGCGGCGGACCAAGAAGGTCGGGCTCGGCCAGCTTGCGCTGCGGGGCCGCGAGTATGTCGTGAGCCTGAAGCCGTGCGGGCGCGGGCTGGTGCTCGAGACATTGCGCTACGCCGACGAGGTCAACAAGGCGCAGAGCTATTTCCGCGACATCCCCGACGCCAAGCCCGACCCCGAGCTGCTCGATCTCGCCGAGACGCTGATCGAGAAGAAAACGGGTCCGTTCGACGCAGGCGAATTCCACGACCGCTATGTCGATGCGCTCAAGGACCTCGTCGAGCGCAAGCGCAAGGCCAAGGGCGGCAAGGTGATCGAAGAGGAAGAGGAGCCGACGGGCCGCGCCGCCTCCAACGTCGTCGACCTGATGGCGGCGCTCAAGAAGTCGATCGAGAAGCCCGCCGCCAAACCTGCGCAAAAACGCAGCACGACGACGACCAAGAAGACCGCCGCCAAGAAGGCGCCGGCGAAGGCGAAGAAGCGTGCTTGAGGTTGCTCATTGTGTCCCCGCGAAGGAGCACCGGGTCGGATCGTCCCCCGGACGATCCTTGAGCATGCGGGGCATGCTCAACCCGGTACTGACCCAGACTAGACTCCCGCCTTCGCGGGAGAACACGTAATGACCAAACCCGACCCCCTCGCCAAATACAACGCGAAGCGCGATTTTACGAAAACGGCCGAGCCGCCAGGCGAGTTCGCGCCGGGGAACGGGTGCAGCTTCATGGTGCAGAAGCACGATGCCTCGCGCCTGCATTGGGATTTGCGGCTCGAGCTCGACGGCGTGCTCAAGAGCTGGGCGGTGACGCGCGGGCCGAGCCTCGACCCCGACCAGAAGAGGCTGGCGGTGCGCACCGAGGATCATCCGATCTCCTACGCCACCTTCGAGGGCATTATCCCGCAGGAGGAATATGGCGGCGGCACGGTGATGCTGTGGGACCGCGGCACCTGGGAACCCTCCAAGGGCAAGGACCCGAAGAAGACGCTGGAGAAGGGGCACCTCCATTTCGTGCTCCACGGCGAGCGGATGAAGGGGGATTGGCTGCTCATCCGGCTGAAACCGCGCGGGCGCGAGAAGGCCGAGAACTGGCTGCTGCGCAAGCTCGACGATGCCGAGGCGGGGGGCACCGATACTTTGGTCGAGACGTGCCTGACCAGCGTCAAGACCGGCCGCACGATGCAGGAGATCGCCGAGGGAACGAAGGCCGAGACGATTCCCGTGCGCGCGCCCAAGGCATCGGCACGCAGGAGCACTGCCACCAAAGGCTCGGGCAAGATGCCCGCCTTCACCGATGTCCAGCTCTGTACGCTGGTGGACGAGGTGCCGAGCGGGACCGGCTGGCTGCACGAGGTGAAATATGACGGCTATCGCGCGCTGATCGCGATCGGCGGGGGCAAGGCCAAGGTGTTCACCCGCAAGGGCCTCGACTGGACCGACAAGTTCGCAAGGATCGCCGACGCGGCGGCGGGGCTCGATGTCGGGAGCGCGCTGATCGACGGGGAGATCGTCGCATTCAAGGACGGGCGGCCCGATTTCTCGACGCTGAAGGACGCGATCTCGTCGGCTGGCGAGATGACCTTCTTCGCCTTCGACCTGCTGTCGCTCGACGGGGAGAATCTGACGAAACTTCCCAACGTCCAGCGCAAGGAGCGTCTCCGGCCGCTGATCGAGCGCGCCGACCCGCGGCTCCACTATGCCGAGCACATCGTCGGCGAGGGCGAGAAGCTGTTCGAGACGATGTGCCGCGAGGGCTATGAGGGGATCGTCTCCAAGCGCGCCGACGCGCCGTATCGCGGGCGCCGGACGAAAAGCTGGCTCAAGATCAAATGCACCCGCCGGCAGGAATTCGTGATCGTCGGCTGGACCGAGAGCTCGGCCAAGGGGCGCGGTTTCCGCGCGCTTCTGCTGGGGCAGCACAGGGATGGCACGCTTGTCTATTCGGGCAAGGTCGGCACCGGCTTCAACCGCGACACGATCGACGATCTGCGTGACCGGATGGACAAGCTTTCGCGCAAGACCGCGACGGTCGAGGCGCCGCGGGCGGACGTGCGGGGGGCGCACTGGATCACCCCCAAGCTGGTCGCCGAGATCGCGTTCACCGAATTCACCCCCGACGGGCGGCTGCGGCACCCGAGCTTCCTGGGTTTGCGTGAGGACAAGCCGGCGCAAGAGGTGGTACCCGAGACACCCGAAAAGACGGCGGAGGCGGCGCCCGCGGAGGTCCATGTCAAGGTATCGAGCCGCGATCGGGTGATCTTTCCCGAGAGCAAGGTGACCAAGGGCCAGCTTGCGGACTATTATGCCGCGGTCGCCGCGATCATGCTGCCCTGGACCGCCAATCGCCCGGTGAGCCTGGTGCGCTGCCCGCAGGGGCGCGCCAAGAAATGCTTCTTCCAGAAGCACGACGCGGGATCGTTCGGCGAGCACGTCCACCATGTCGACGTTCGCGAGAAACGCGGCAATATCGAGAAATACCTCTATATCGATGATGTCGACGGGCTGGTCGCCTGCGTCCAGATGGGGACGATCGAGTTCCACGGCTGGGGATCGTCGGTGCCCGACATCGAGAAGCCCGACCGGCTGGTGTTCGACCTCGATCCCGACGAGGGGCTCGACTTCGGCGACGTGAAGAAGGCTGCGGTCGATCTCAAGCAGCACCTCGCCGACATGGGGCTGACCAGCTTTCCGATGCTTTCGGGCGGCAAAGGCGTCCACGTCGTCGTGCCGCTCAAGCCCGAGGCCGAATGGCCGGCGGTCAAGAGCTTCGCCGACCGGTTCGCGCGGGCGCTGTCGGAAGCCGAGCCCGACCGCTTCGTCGCGACCATGTCCAAGGCCAAGCGTAGAGGCAAAATCTTCATCGACTGGCTGCGCAACCAGCGCGGTGCGACCGCGATCATGCCCTATGCGGCGCGCGCGCGGGCCGGCGCGCCGGTGGCGGCACCGGTTTCATGGACCGAGCTCAAGGACGTCGAGACCCCGGCGATGTATTCGGTCGAGGATGTCGAGACGCTGATCGAGCGCGCCAACAGCCGCGCGCTCCAGAGCTGGGGCGCGGCCGACCAGGTGCTGCCGGACCTCTAGGGAATCAGGGGATCCGCGCCGACAGGAAATCGGGGACGGGGCCGTTCCAACCGCCGTCGTCGGGCGCGTCCTGGTCGCGAGGCCGGCGCCCGCGCTCGCGACGGTCCGGACGCGCTGCTTCCTTGCGCGGCTCGGCGCGCGGGGCTTCGTCGCGCGGTTCGGTGGACGGCGCATCCCGGCGTGGTTCGGCGCGCGGAGCCTCTCGCTCGGCCGGCTGCTCCTTGGGCTTGCGTCCGCCCCGGCCACGGCGCGGGCGTTCTTCGGCGGGCTCGGACTCGGTGCGCTCGGCCGCGGGCGTGCTCTGTTCGTCGAGCCGATCGATCTTCTGGCCGGTCAGCTTCTCGATATTGGCGATGTTCTCGGCGTCTTCGGGCGTGACGAAGGTGTAGGCAACGCCCGTCGCTCCGGCGCGCCCGGTGCGGCCGATGCGGTGGACGTAATCGTCGGGGTGCCACGGCGCGTCGAAGTTGAAGACCGTGCTCACGCCCTTCACGTCGAGTCCGCGCGCCGCAACGTCGGAGGCGACGAGGATGTCGACCTCGCCCTGCTTGAACAGGTCGAGCTCGGCAATCCGCGCCGGCTGGTCCATGTCGCCGTGTATCTCTCCGGTGCGAAAGCCCGATCGCTTGAGGCTCTTGTTGAGCTCGCGCACGGTCGTCTTGCGGTTGCAGAAGATGATCGCGGTGCGCACCTCGTCCTGGCGCAGCAGATCGCGCAGCTTGGCGCGCTTGTTCGCCTGCGCGACCGGCACCAGCCACTGCTTGATGTTGGTCGCGGTGGTCGCGGGACGGGCGACCTCGATCGTCTTGGGATTGTCGAGGAACTTGTCGGCGAGCTTCTTGATCGGCGCGGGCATCGTCGCCGAGAAGAGCAGCGTCTGGCGCTGGCGCGGCAGCTTGGTGCAGATTTCCTCGATATCGGGGATGAACCCCATGTCGAGCATGCGATCGGCCTCGTCGATGACGAGCAGCGAGCAGCCGGTGAGCAGGATCTTGCCGCGGCCGAACAGGTCCATCAGCCGGCCCGGCGTGGCGATCAGCACGTCGACGCCCTTTTCGAGCGCGGCCATCTGATCGCCCATCGAGACGCCGCCGATCAGCAGCGCCATCGAAAGCTTGTGATATTTGCCGTATTTCTCGAAATTTTCCGAAACCTGCGCGGCAAGCTCACGTGTCGGCTCAAGGATCAGGCTGCGCGGCATCCGCGCGCGGCTGCGGCCATGCGCGAGGATGTCGATCATCGGCAGCACGAAGCTGGCCGTCTTGCCGGTGCCCGTCTGCGCCACCCCGATGATGTCGCGCATCATCAGCACCGACGGGATTGCGCTCGCCTGGATCGGCGTCGGTTCCGCGTACCCCGATTCCGAGACCGCGCGTAGCAATTCATCCGAAAGGCCGAGATCGGCGAAGCTCATATGGAATCCGGAAAAGAGATGGGCACGAACCGGTGCCGTCGGGCGGCACCCGCGCTCGCGGATTTGCCGACGAATGTCAAGGTTTCCCGCCCGTCAGCGCGCGGGCACGAGATGCTTGAACGCCACGATCGGGCAATTGTCGCCCGAACGCGAGCGGATCGAATCGCGTTTCGCACAGAGCATCCCGTCGTCGGTGCGCTTCAGGTAGAAGCCCGAATAGAAATCGAGCGCGGGGCAATCGTCGCCCAGCTTGGCGCGCAAACGGCCGCCGCCGCGCACCACCAGATCGACACTGTCGGCCTCGCTGATCGTCGCCGCGGCGAGCGTGTCGACGGGCACGCATTTGGGCGCATTCTTTTCCACCCATTGCATCGGGCGGACATTGCCGATCGGCTGTCGTCCGGGAGGAATCGGCATGCGCGGCACGCGGATGACGATCCGCTGGTGGATGGCGACCTGTCCCCAGGCGATCACCGGCGACCCCGCCGGCACAGCGGGCGCGGCAAGCAGCAGCATCAGCGCAGCAGGGATGGCAGGGCTCGTCATGCAGGGCGGCCCTCATAGCGATGTGGGTTGAACAGTCCATGAATTGGCCGCCTCGCACGGTTATGCTAGGCGCGTCCGTCGATGACACCCCTCCAGAAAGCGCTGCTCGATCGCTTGCGCGGCCGGATCGACTCCAAGGCGATCACCACCGAGCGCGAGACGATTGCGGCGTGGGAGACCGACTGGCGCGGGCGCTGGCATGGCCATGCGCCGGCGATGCTGAGCCCCGGCTCGACCGCGGAGGTGGCGACGATCGTATCCGCGGCGCGCAAGCTGGGCGTGGCGCTGGTGCCGCAGGGGGGCAACACCTCGATGGTCGGCGGCGCGACCCCGCCCGCGGATGGGTCGGCGCTGATCCTGTCGCTCCGCCGCCTCAATCGCATCCGCTCGATCGACGCCGAGGCCGGGATCGCGATCGCCGAGGCGGGGGTGATCCTGCAAACGCTCCATGAAGCGATCGCCGGGCACGGCCGGCGCTTTCCGCTGACCCTCGGCGCGCGCGGAAGCGCGACGATCGGCGGGCTCGTCTCGACCAATGCCGGCGGAACGCAGGTGCTGCGGTGGGGGACGATGCGGGGGCTGGTCGCGGGGCTCGAGGCGGTGCTGCCCGACGGATCGATCCACGACGGGCTTGCCGCGCTCAAGAAAGACAATCGCGGCTACGACCTCACCCAGCTCCTGATCGGCGCCGAGGGGACGTTGGGCGTGGTGACCGCGGCAACGCTGCGGCTGGCGCCGGCGATCGCCGCGCGGGCAGTCGCCTGGGCGGGCGTGGCGAGCCCGATCGAGGCGCTCGCGCTGTTGCGGCGGATGCAGACGGCAACCGATGAAATCGAGAGTTTCGAGATCATCCCGGGCGATTCGCTGGCGCTGGTGCTGGAACACATTCCGGGCACGCGTTCGCCGCTTGCGGGCGCGCATCCGTGGCACGTGCTGATCGAGGCGGCGACGAGCGATGCCGACGCCGAGTTGCCCACGGCGCTTGTCGAGCGGCTGCTCGCATCGGCACTTGCCGATGGACTGGTCACCGACGCCCTGGTGGCTGCGAGCGAGGCGCAGGCCGAGGCTTTCTGGCGGCTCCGGCATTCGCTGTCGGAAGCCGAGCGCGCGAGCGGGCCCGCGGTGCAGTTCGACCTCTCGGTGCCCGTGTCCGCGATGCCGCGCTTCATGCTCGATGCCGCGGCGGCGAGCGAGGCGCGCTTTCCCGGCATCCACGCGACCGCCTTCGGCCATCTCGGCGACGGCAACGTCCATTTCCATGTCCGCGCGCCCGCCGGGGCCGAGGGGCAGCGCTGGTACGAAGCCGAGGCGCCGACGATCACGCGCTTCGTCGACGATCTCGTGGCCGCCGCCGGCGGCTCGATTTCGGCCGAGCACGGCATCGGCCAGATGAAGCTCGGCGAGCTCGAGCGCCTCGCCTCCCCCGCCCGGCTCCACGCGCTGCGCGCGATCAAGGACGCGCTCGATCCGGCGGGGTTGCTCAATCCGGGCAAGCTCGTCAGGCTTGCGCCCGCGCCGCCGCGGCCATAGAGCCGGGCGCTGAATCGATGCCACGGCGCGACGCGCGCCCTTTCAACCCCGGAGAGTAAGAATGGCCAGCGCGCCGCAGAACCAGCTTCCGCTTTTCTACAATGCCCTTGAGCCGCTTTCGAGCCAGGCGCACGCCAATTTCCGCGCGCGCAGCCGCGACAAGGCGCCCTTCCTGGCGAAGCACCATGCGGTGCCGCTCACCGTCGACGAGTTCCCGCTCGTCCAGCGTTTCATGCCGATCGTCTTCACCATCGGCGACGACGCGATCCCGATCGCGCTGATGGGCCTGAACGAGGGCGTCAACGTGTTCGTCGATGACGAGGGCGCGATCACCGAAAAGAACCTCTACATCCCCGCCTATGTCCGCCGCTATCCGTACATGCTCGCGCGGCTGCGGCCGGATGCGCAGGAGATGTCGCTGTGCTTCGATCCGACCTCGGACGCGGTCGGCGATTTCGAGGAAGGCGACAAGCTGTTCGACGGTGACCAGCCGAGCGAGCTCACCAAGGGTATTCTCTCGTTCAACGAGGCGTTCGAGCAGGCGGGCAACCGCACCCAGGCGTTCATGGGCGAGCTCAAGGAGCTCGGCCTGCTGATGGACGGCGAAATCAGCATCCAGCCCGAGGGCGCCGAGCGCCCCTTCACCTATCGCGGCTTCCAGATGATCGACGAGAAGAAGCTCCAGGAGCTGCGCGGCGACCAGCTTCGCAAGGCCAACCAGAACGGCATGCTGCCGCTTATCTACGCGCACCTTTTCTCGCTGCAACTGATGCGCGAGATTTTCGGGCGCCAGATGCAGCTCGGCAAGATGCCGCAGCCGCAGCTCGATCCGGTCGCCTGAGGCGCATGTCGGGGGCGCGGGCAGCGGCTGATCGCTATTCGACAGGCGCGATCTGGTTCCACTGGATCATTGCCGCGCTGGTGGTGTTCAACCTCGTCGTGGGGCTCTTCCACGAAGGCGTGCCGGCGCTGCGTGCGCTGATGGGCGCACACAAGGCGGTGGGCATCACCGTGCTCGTGCTGACGCTCGGGCGCATCGGGTGGCGGCTCGGCCACGTGCCGCCGCCGCTCCCGACCGCACTTCCGGGATGGGATCGCGCGCTCGCCAGGGCGGCGCGCTGGGGCTTCTATGCGCTGATGCTCGCCATGCCGCTCACCGGCTGGGCGATGGTGTCGCACGGCAATCCGCCTCACCCGCTGTCATGGTTCGGCCTATTCGACGTGCCCCTGCTTCCGGTCGGCGAGGCGACGCATTCCGTCGCGCACGAGGCGCACGAGCTGCTCGGGTGGCTTTTCGTCGGGCTCGTCCTGCTCCACATCGCGGGCGCGCTGAGGCACCATTTTGTCCTGCGTAATTCGGTGCTCGGCCGCATGATCCCGGGGCTTGCATCCAGAGCCTGACAAAGCGTGCAAAAATAGCGACTTACGGCGGCACGGTCGGGTCTTGAAGCGCTCTGACCGTCGCCCTATATTCGTCTTGTACGGCCTCGTGTCCCCCCTTTCGCGGGGTCGTATGGCGCGCCTTCGGGCGTGTCTCCTCCCTGAACCTTGGCCACCTCGTGCTTCATGCACGGGGTGGTTTTTTTGACGTGCAGGAGCGGGCTGGCGCCGAACCGCTTCGGCAATGCCGAATCCGCCCTATTCCGCAGCGAGTGCTCCCGGCTGCGCCAGCGCCTCGTCCTCGATCGCGTCGATCATCCGCCGGAGCAGCGCCGCCGTGCGCGCGAGGCCTGGACCCGGCTGGTCCAGCGCACCGTCGAGGTAGAGCGAACGGCAGATCTCGATCTGAACCGCATGGATGCCCGCACCGGGCGCCCCGTGGCGTTCGAGGACGTGCCCGCCCGCATAGGGGCTGTTGAGCGCGTGCCGCAGCCCGGCAGCCTCGGCTTCCCCTTCGAGTCGCGCCACGAAGCGCGCGCCGGCGCTGCGCCCGAAGCGATCGCCGAACACCAGCCGCGTCGCATCGTTCCCCTCCCCCAACGGCGGCATCGAATGCAGATCGAGCAGCACCGCGATTCCGAAGCGCGCACGCGCCGCCGCGAGCGCCTGCGCCAGCGCCGCATGATAGGGGCGATGATCGCACCGGATGCGCGCGGCGATCTCGTCGGCGGCGAAGCGGCGGCACCACAGATCGCCCGACCGGGCCGCGCGGCGCGGAACCAGCCCCAATCCGCTGCGCAATTTCGCCGACTGGAGCGGCTGGCCGCCGGCCGCGGCGCCATCGTCGACGCGCGGATCGCGCTCGTGCTCGGCGCGGTTGAGATCGATCCAGGCGCGCGCGCGCTGCTGGACGAACACCGTCTCGCCGATTCGTGCGGCAAGCGCGACCCGATCCACGTGGCGGTCCTCGAGCACGACGAGCTGGACCGCGGGCACGCGCAGCGCGGCACGCAGCGCCAGCGGATAGTCGCGCCCGGCGTGGGGCACCGACAGCACCACCGGGCCGGTGGGCTCGGGCGGTCCGTGGCGGTCGAACGGCGGCGCATCGTCCATCGCCGGTGCAATCTATGCCTGCCGCCGCGCGACGGCAATCGTCGCAATGCGGGACAGCGCCAGAGACTGGAAAAATGGTAACGCTTTGCGCATAGTCTGGCGCTTGCAGCGTGGGAATTCCGATGATCCGAATCTTGCTCGCCGAAGACGATCAGGTGATGCGCGAATATCTGACTCGTGCGCTCGAGCGCACGGGCTATGCGGTAAGCGCGGTCGATCGCGGCACGGCGGCGATTCCGCTGCTGGAAGCGGAGCATTTCGACCTGCTGCTGACCGATATCGTGATGCCCGAAATGGACGGGATCGAGCTCGCCCAGCGCTGCGCCGACATGGCGCCCGACACGCGCGTGATGTTCATCACCGGCTTCGCGGCGGTGACGCTCAAGGCCGGGCGCACGATGCCCGAGGCGCGCGTCCTCTCCAAGCCCTTCCACCTGCGCGATCTCGTGCTCGAGGTCGATCGGATGTTCGAGATCGAGCGAATGTCCGGGGGCAATTAGACGGCTTGCATGCCGGCGCATCCCCGGCTACAGCGCGCCTCCTCGTGGGCGTGTAGCTCAGTGGTAGAGCACTGTGTTGACATCGCAGGGGTCGCAAGTTCAATCCTTGCCACGCCCACCATAAAAACCCCGTCGATCCAATGGGTCGGCGGGGTTTTTAATTGCAGCGGATGTCTTCATCACAGCGCGCTACAGCTCTGCCCGTTTACGGTGGCCCAGGCAGCCTTCTGGAGCCGCGCGGCCTGGGTGCGGGAGAGGCCGAGATCGTCGGCGGCCTTCTCGTTCGCGCCCAGCGTGCGCGGGTCCTTGCCCGTGATCCCGGCGAAGACGACGAGCGCCTCCAGATAATAGCCCGCCGTGCTCGCATGATAATGGTCGTAGGCCCACAGATCGAGCTGGTCGAACGCGACCCCGTCATAGGGATTGGGATCGGCGAACCCCGCCGCGATCGCGCAGTTGAACGCCTGCCCCACCGGGTTGACGCGGTCGATCGCATCGCTCGCCGCGTTCGCCGCGTCGTAGCCGCGCCTCAGGTCCAGCGCCATCTGCGTCACCGGCTTGCCGTACCAATGGCCCGTGGGAAGGTAGGTCTGATCCGGCCGCGTCCAGGTGGCGGTCAGGCTGACGTCGACATCGGGGTTCTTCGCCTCGAACTGCCGCGCGAACCGCCCGGCATAATCGATCAGCCAGGTCGGATCGCCGGGCCGCTCGCTCTGGAGGATGCTCAGATCCTGGAGCACGACATGGTCCCAGGTGCGGTTCAGCAGCTCCGCCTTGTTCTCCCAATGCCATTTGAGGGTCTTGCCCGGCGAGGTTTCGAGGCTGACCTTGTAGTCGAGCCCCGCTTCCTCGGTGAACAGCTCGAACAACCCCGGCACCCCTCCGATGCCGTCGCCGTTGAGATCGGCCACCGTATCGGCGCGATAGCGCAGCACCGGCGAGTGCGAGCCGAAAGTGAAGCTGTTGCCGACGAACAGCACGGTCTGGGACGCGGGCGCGGGCGCCGCCGCCATCGACAGCGCTGCCGCCGCGCCTGCCGCCATCACCCGCGCTGCTCGCCCGATCCTGGTCATCTGTATCGCTCTCCTCATCAGAACCGCTTGGCCGGCGTGACCACGATGTTGCGGTATTCCACCCTGCCGCTCTCGCTTCCCTGCAGCATGATCGGCCCCGGCGCCGCTTCATCCGCGCTCAATGCACCTCCGGTAAGGCCGGGGATCTCCTCGTTCAGGATGACGGTCTCGCCATCCAGCACGACCGTTACGCGCCGGCCGACAAGCGTGATATCGTAGGCGTGCCAGACACCGGGCGCGCGCGATGCGGGCGGCTCGGGTGCCAGATAGCCATAGACGCCCCCGGTCCGCATGTCGGGGGCTTCGGGCGCGAGATCGTTTTCGATCTGCACCTCGTATCGGCCGCGCAGATAGATCCCGCTGTTCGCGCCCTTCGCCACCCGAAATTCGGCATGCAGCCTGAAATCGGTGAAGCGGGCGTCGCTGATCAGATCGCTGCCGCCGCTGCCCGGCGTCACCAGCACCCCGTTTTGGACCTGCCAGTGCTTCGCGGCGGCGTCGCGCGGGTGCCAGCCGGCGAGACTGGCCCCGTCGAACAGCCTCTCGGGTTCCGTCCATTGCGGGTTCGACGCGCGAACGAGCGCCGGCGCCCGGACGGCATCGAATGTCCATTTCCCCGCCGTGCCCGCCAGATGCCCATCCCGCACTTCGGCCTCGAACACGAGATCCTGCGGCAACGCCTCTTCGGCAGCGGGCGAAACGAAACGCAGCGTCCCGTCAACGAACGCGGCGTCCCGGAGCCAGCGCGCATGGCCCCAACGCCCGACCATCCGGACGCGTGGCGTGCCGTTCTGTTCGACGACTTCGATCCAGGAGGACCAGTCGCGACCGGGCGTATGAAGCGTCACGTCCCATCGTCCGAGGAACGGAGAGGGGCCCTCACAAAATGCCGGGGTGGCGAAAAGCCCCAGCGCGCAGGCGGCGGAAAGCATGCGGTGCAGGTTCAAGCCCACGACCAGAAGCCCTTTCCATCATAGGGGACATCGCCGTGATAGGCGCCCGGCACCTCGCTGTAGCGGGCGACCTGCGTCGCGCCGGGCTCGGACGTGAAGAAGCCGAGCAAGGTCAACTGCTTCATCAGCGTGAAATAATGGGGGGGAGCAGTGTCCGCCGCCTTGTCCGCGTCGGCACGCGCTTCGCGGTCGATCCCGGCGAGCACCGCCTGGCGCTGTGCCGGTAATGCGTCCGTGAAGCGGGCGCCGCACGCCTTGCGCATCTCGTTATCGAGCGCGATGACGCCTGCCTTGAGCACGGCGAGGTCGCGGTTCGAATAGCAGGCCTGCGAATAGACGCCGATGAACTCTCCGACCTTCGCGTCTTTCGCCCCGGGGGTGTCGGTGCGCGGAATGATGGCTTCCGCAACCTCGTCGAAAAAGGCGATATCGCCTGGCGGGAAGCTCGTGGGAGGATCGTCAGCAGCGTTGACCCTGCCCGGCCCATATTCGGCAAATCCGATCAGGGCACAGCCCGTGGCGGCTGCAATGAGGGTGAGAAGTTCGCGTCGCTCCATCGCTCAGATCCTCCCCGCCTGCAGCTCGCCCACCGCATAGTCCACAGCGCGCGCGGTCAAGGCCATGTAGAGGATCGAAGGGCTTTGGTTCCCGGTACTCGTCATGCACGCACCGTCGGTGACGAAAACATTGGCGCAGGCGTGCATCTGATTATGCCCGTTGAGGATCGAGCTGGCCGGATCGGCGCCCATGCGCGCGCCACCCATTTCGTGGATGTCGAGGCCCGGCGCCTGATGATTGTCGTACGTCGTTATGTTCCGGAAGCCCGCCGCCTCCATCATCTTCCGGCCTTCGCCAAGAAAATCCGCGACCATCCGGTCGTCATTGTCGTCATAGCCCACGTTCACGACGAGTTGCGGGATACCCCATTGGTCGATCTTGCCGGTGCTCAGGCGGACATGGTTCGTCGCCTTCGGGATCGTCTCTCCCTGCATGTACATGTAGGCGGTCCACCTGCCCGGCCGGGCGATCGCCTCCTTGAAGCCGGCGCCCACACCCGGATCGATTTCAGCATCGTTCATACGATCGCGGCTTGCGCCGGAGAAGATCACGTAGCCGCCGACGAAATCCGCATCGCGATCCTTCGTATTGCGAAAATTGGGGACGATGCACTCCGCAGGCTTCCTGACCTCGTAATATCTGTCCTCGAAGCCCTCGATCTCGCCCGACATGCCACCGCGGTAGTTCTGGAAGCAGATATGGGTGCCGAGCACGCCGGAATCATTGCCCAGGCCCTTGGGGAAGCGATCCGACCTAGAGTTCAAAAGGATCAGAGTGGAGTTGAGCGCCGACGCGTTCACGAAGATGATCTTCGCTTCATAGGTCATGGTCGCCTTCGTCTTCGCATCGATCACGCGCACGCCGGTCGCGCGGCCGGCCTTCTCGTCATAGACGATCGAATGAACCACCGAGTCCGGGCGAACCGTCAGGTTGCCCGTGCGCTCAGCCCAGGGGAGCGTCGCGGCGTTCGACGAGAAATAGCCCCCGTAGGGACAGCCGCGCATGCACTTGTCGCGATTCTGGCACTGGCCGCGCCCTTGCTCGAAATGAATATCCTTCGGCTCGGTTAGCTGCGCCCACCGGCCCGGCAGGTAATGGCGCCCGAATTTCTCCCTGAGCACCTTTTGCAGATGCGCCTCGACGGCGTTCATCTCGTAGGGCGGCAGAAATTCCCCGTCGGGCATGACCTCGAGCCCTTCGGACGAGCCGCAGACGCCGACGAAGCGTTCGACATGGCTGTACCAGGAAGCGACATCATCGTAGCCGATCGGCCAGGCCTGACCATAACCGTGCCGCGCCGGCGCGCTGAAGTCGGCGGCTCCCCAGCGGCCGCAGGCCCGGCCCCAGGTCAGCGATTTGCCGCCCACCTGATAGCCGCGCACCCAGTTGAACGGCTTTTCCTGCACATAGGGATGGTCGCCATCCTGCACGAAGAAATGCCTGGTCGTATCGTCATATCCCGCCGCCTTCGAAATCAGCGGATTGGCTTCGTTCCAGGTACGACTGTTCGCGCCGCGCAGTTTGAAATCCCACAGCGGCATGGACATTGTCGGATAGTCGACGACATGCTCGACGTTGCGGCCGCGCTCCAGCACGAGCGTCTTGAGTCCCTTCTCGCAAAGCTCCTTTGCAGCCCAGCCGCCGCTTATGCCGCTGCCGATGACGATTGCGTCGAACTGGCCTTCCATTCTCTCTCCCAAGCGCATGTCTCGCGGCGCTGACCGAAATTCTCTCTGGAATGCGCGGTTCTTTCATGATTAGTGAAAAAATGGAAGCGCTTCCAACGCCGACACGGGGAGAGGGGTCTATGTTCGCGCGAAACACACTGCCGCACCGCGCTGCGGCGGCGATGGGGGCAGCCCTGACGATCGTCGCGGTACACGGCCCGGCATGGGCGCAGACGCCCGCGGCCAAGTCGGTCGATCCCGACGCAAAGGCTGCGGCGGTCGAATCGCGGATGACGGACGCGGAGCGATTGCAGCTCCTGAACGGCCTGTTTCCCACCTTGCCGCCCTCCCCGCCCGGTTTGATTCCGGCGGCCGGTCACGTACCCGGCATTCCGCGGCTTGGCGTGCCGGACCTGAACGAGACCGACGCGAGCCTGGGCGTCAGCAATCTCGGCGAGATTCGCGAGGGCGACGTGGCGACCGCGCTGCCGGCGGGTCTCGCTCTCGCCGCCAGCTTCGATCCCGAGCTGGCCTATCGCACGGGCGCGATGATCGGTTCCGAAGCGCGGGCGAAGGGCTTCAACGTCATCCTGGCAGGCGGCATGAACCTGACCCGCAACTGGTACGATGGCCGCAACTTCGAATATCTGGGCGAGGACCCGCTGCTTGCCGGCATGATGGCGGGCGCATCGGTTCGCGGCATCCAGTCGCAGGGCGTCATTTCCACGATCAAGCATTTTTCGGCCGATTCCCAGGAGAGCCAATCCGCGCTGGCGAACGTTCGCATTTCGGAAGCCGGGCACCGCGAGAGCGACCTTCTCGCCTTCGAGATCGCCATCGAGCAGGGCCACCCGGGGGCTGTGATGTGTGCCTATAATCTGGTGAACGACAAATATGCCTGCGCCAACGATCACCTCCTCAATGGCGTGCTCAAGCATGATTGGGGCTATCGGGGCTGGGTGATGTCCGATTGGGGCGCGGTTCACAGCGTCGATTCGTTCAATGCCGGTCTCGACCAGGAATCGGGCTGGCAGCTCGACACGACCCATTGGTTCGACGCACCGTTGAAGGCCGAAATAGCCGCCGGCAGGGTAACTAAGGCCCGCGTCTCGGACGCGGTGCGGCGCATATTGCGGAGCATCTATGCCGTCGGTGCCGATCTGCCGCGCGGCGATGGCGCGATCGACTACGAAGCCCACGCCGCGGTCGCGCGGCAGGCGGCGGCGGAAGGCATCGTGCTGCTCAAGAATGACGGCATCCTGCCCTTGGCGAAAACCGCGAAATCCATTCTCGTCGTCGGCGGCTATGCCAATGCGGGGGTGATGTCGGGTTGGGGATCGAGCCAGGTGCGCCCCGTCGGCGGGTTCGCGGCGCAGATTCCGGCCGGGGGCAATTTTGACGACTGGCTCCTGGGCAGCACGCAGAACCTGGTCCCCTCCTCTCCGCTGAAGGCGCTGAAGCAGGCCCTGCCGCACGCAAAGATCGGCTTCGAAAGCGGCTATTACCCAACGACCGCAGCAGCCCGGGCAACGCACGCCGACCTGGTGATCGTCTTCGCGACCCGCTGGCAGAGCGAAGGAATGGACGCCTCCGACCTCGATCTGCCGCAAGGACAGGACAAGCTGATCTCGATGATCGCCGAGGCAAATCCCAACGTGGTCGTGGTGCTGGAGACCGGCAATCCGGTGCGGATGCCGTGGATGAGCGACGTCAAGGCGGTGGTCGAAGCCTGGTATCCCGGGCAGAAGGGCGGCGACGCCATTGCAGACGTGCTGACCGGCGCCGTCAATCCCTCCGGCCGACTGCCGATGACCTTTCCGGCGGACGCCTCGCAGGCGCCCCGCTCGAGCGTGCCAGGGCTGGGATTGCCAGGCGACGGCCCCCTGCCGATCGACGATTTCGAGGGATCCGACGTCGGATACCGCTGGTACGCGGCGAAAGATATCATGCCCGCCTTCGCCTTCGGTTACGGCCTCAGCTACACGAGCTTTGCCCACTCGGACCTTGCCATGTCGGCGGGCCGATCGATCCATGCTCGTCTCACAGTGCGCAACACAGGCGATCGAGACGGCGCCGACGTGGTGCAGCTCTATCTGGTCGACGCCGCCGGACAATCCCTGCTTCGTCTCGCGGGCTTCCAACGGGTCGAATTGAAGGCCGGGCAAAGCCGCGAGATCACCATCGGCGTCGATCCGCGCCTGCTTGCCAGTTGGGAGGACACGCGCTGGCATCTACGCGGCGGCCGCTATCGTTTTGCGATCGGCACGTCGGCGGAATCGCTCGATACACCCGTCGAAGTGATGGTGCCCGACCGCTATCTGGCGCCGTGACGTACCCATCGCACGCCAATTGAAGCGGCGCGCTCCACTTCCCCGAGCAAATGGGCGGAGGCGGCAGAATGCGGTCCGCGACCGAGCCGCACCCAGCCGATGCGCGCTCGAGGGGGGGCGACTGCCGCTATCGCTGGCGCAGCCCAGCTTTCCTGAGCAAGCGGTTTGCCGCTCATGCGGCGGCTGCAATACCTAGCCACCCTCGCTATCATAACTTTGGGACACTTTCGGCGCGGAGAAGTTTGATGGTGTTTAAGTTATTGACGAACAATACAACTCCGTACGCTACGAACGACAATGACGTTGCGGGCATCGCACGTTCAATCCTTGCCACGCGCATCTCTTCAAAACGCCCCACCGCCCGGCCCACAAACCCGGAGGCCTTTGGTTTTCGCGAGCCGCGCGAATGATCCGCACCGGACTGATCGGCTACGGGCTTGCGGGTGCGGCGTTCCACGCGCCGCTGATCGATGCGGTCGAGGGATTGGCGCTCTCGGCGATCGCCTCGTCGCGGGAGGAGGCGATCGCGCGCGACTGGCCGGGCGTGCCGGCGGTCTCGGCCGATGCGGTGCTTGGCGATCCGGAACTCGACCTAGTGGTAATCGCGACGCCGAATACGACGCATGCGCCGCTCGCGCGCGCGGCGATCACGGCGGGCAAACATGTCGTGGTCGACAAGCCGTTCGCGCTCGATGCAGCCGAAGGCGCAGCGCTCGCGGCATTTGCCGAGGAGCGCGGGCGGGTGCTCAGCGTCTTCCACAATCGCCGGTGGGACGGCGATTTCCTGACCGTACGTCGGCTGCTGGAGCACGACGCGCTCGGCGAGGTGGGGCTGTACGAAGCGCGGTGGGATCGGTTTCGGCCTGCGATCAAGGCAGGCTGGCGCGAGGACGCGGGGCCGGGGAGCGGGCTGCTGGCCGATCTCGGGCCGCATCTAATCGACCAGGCGCTCGTGCTGTTCGGCATGCCGCAGGCGATCGGCGCCGACATACTCGTTCAGCGGGAGGGCGCGCTCGTCGACGACTATTTCGAGCTGACGCTGGATTATGGGCGCATGCGCGCGATTCTCTCCGCTTCGACGTTGATCGCGGCACCGCGGCCGCGCTTTGCGATCCACGGCACCGGCGGGAGTTTCGTCAAGCACGGCCTCGATCCGCAGGAGGCCTGGATGCGCGGCGGCAGGCGCCCCGCCGAGCCGGGCTATGGCGAGGACGCGCGCGAGTTTTTCGGCACGCTCACCCCTGCGAACGGCGCCGAGACCCGCGTGCCGACCGAGCAGGGCGATTATCGCGCCTTCTATGAAGGTGCCGCGAACGCCATCGCCGGGCGGGGGCCGCTGCCCGTCGCGCCCGCCGACGCAATCGACGGGCTTCGCCTGATCGAGCTCGCGCGGCGTAGCGCCGCCGAGGGACGGTGGATCGCAATCGGCTGATCCCCTTGCGTTCGGGCGAGCGCGCGCCGATGTTCGCTCGCAACGAAGCCACACCGAGGAGTAGATGGCCGATCCATATTCGACATTGGGGGTACCGCGCGGGGCGAGCGAGGCCGAGATCAAGAAGGCATATCGCAAGCTTGCAAAAGAGCTGCACCCCGACCGCAACAAGGACAATCCCAAGGCCGCCGAGCGCTTCAGCCAGGTGACCAACGCCTACGATCTTCTCACCGACAAGGACAAGCGCGCGCGCTTCGATCGCGGCGAGATCGATGCCGAGGGCAACCCGACCGCGCCGTTCGGCTTCGGCGGCGGCGGGGGCGCGCGATCGGGCGGGTTCCGGCCGGGCGGCGCGCAGTTCGATTTCGGCGGCGAGCAGGGCGATATCGGCGACATTTTCGAAGGGCTGTTCGGCCAGCGCCAGCAGGGCGGCGGCGGGTTTTCGAGCGGATTCGGCTTCAACCGCGGGCCCAAGCCCAAGGGCGCCAACGTCGCCTACCGCCTGCAGGTGCCGTTCGTCGATGCCGCGAGCCTCAAGCCGCAGCGGATCACGCTCGCCGACGGCGCGACCATTGATCTCAAGCTGCCCGCAGGGGTTGAAACCGGCACGCAGATGCGGCTCGGCGGCAAGGGACAGCCCGGCCCGGGCGGCAATGGCGACGCGATCGTCACGATCGAGGTGCAGCCGCACCGATTCTTCACCCGCGACGGCGACGATGTGCGGCTCGATCTGCCGATCAGCCTCGCAGAGGCGGTGCTCGGCGGCAGCGCGCGCACGCCCACCGTCGATGGCGCGGTCAATCTGACGATTGCGAAGGGATCGAGTTCGGGCAAGGTGCTGCGGCTCAAGGGCAAGGGTTTCCACCAGAAGGGCGGCGGCCGGGGCGACCAGCTCGTGACGCTGATGGTGGAGGTGCCCGCCGGCGACGCGGCATTGGCCAAATTCGTCGAAGGCTGGCCCGGCCGCGATCAGGGGAATCCGCGAGCGCGGCTGGGGGCGTAGCCGCGCGTGGAGGACGTCTCCCCCGTCTCGCCCGAGGAGCGGCGCAAGCATGGCGGCAAGGCGCGGGTGCGGCTCGATCGGCACCTTGCCAAGGTGCGGCCCGGAAGCTGGGCCTACGAGCTGATGAAGCGCGTTGCGGTCGGCACCTGGTCCGACGGTTTCATCCATGCGGGCAATATCGCCTATCTCTCGCTGCTGACGCTCTTTCCCTTCTTCATCGTCGCCGCCGCCGTCGCCCGGTTGTTCGGGCAGACGGGCCAGGGCATCCACACCGTCGAGGCGTTCCTGCGCACCGTGCCGCCGAGCGTCGCCGACGTGCTGTCGACGCCGATCAGCGACGTGCTCGCCGCGCGCTCGGGAACATTGCTGTGGCTCGGCGCGCTGGTCGGGCTGTGGACGACCGCAAGCTTCGTCGAGACGATCCGCGATATCTTGCGCCGCGCCTATGGCGTACGGATGACGCGCTCGTTCTGGCAATACCGGCTGACCTCGATCGGGCTCATCATCGCCTCGGTGGTACTCACGCTTGCCGCGTTCGGCTTCCAGGTGATCCTGGTCGGCGTCGAACAGTTTCTGCTGCGCGTTCTGCCCCTTTCACAAGGCACGGCGAACCTGATCTCGATCACGCGCGTCGCCCCCGCCCTCGCGCTGTTCGCCGCGCTTTACATGCTCTTCTATTCGCTGACGCCGAGCAAATACCGCTATTCCAAATGCCCCAAATGGCCGGGCGCGGCGTTGACCGCGGCATGGTGGCTCGCCGTCACCGCGCTTCTTCCGCCGGCGCTGTCGCTGCTCGGAAGCTACGATCTCACCTATGGCAGCCTCGCGGGCGTGATGATCGCGCTCATCTTCTTCTACATGGTGGGGCTGGGACTCGTCATGGGCGCGCACTTGAATGCGGCACTGGCGGAAGACCCCGATGACGGAGTAGAGGGCTGCGGCCCGACGGAAAACGAGGAGGACGCGGCGTCGTGACGGGATTGATGCAGGGAAAGCGCGGGCTCATCATGGGGCTCGCCAACGACAAGTCGCTGGCATGGGGAATCGCCAAAAAGCTCGCCGAGCAGGGCGCCGAGCTCGCGTTCAGCTATCAGGGCGAGATGATGGAAAAGCGCGTGCGCCCGCTCGCCGCGCAACTGGGAACGCCCAAGCTGATCGAATGCGATGTTTCCAAGATGGACGAGCTCGACCGCGCGTTCGCCGATCTCGCGCGCGACTGGCCGACAATCGATTTCGTCGTCCACGCGATCGGCTTTTCGGATAAGAGCCAGCTTCGCGGCCGCTATTACGACACCAGCCTCGATAATTTCCTGATGACGATGAACATCTCGGTGTTCAGCTTCACCGCGGTGTGCAAGCGCGCGCAGGCGATGATGCCCAACGGGGGCAGCCTGCTGACGCTCACCTATTACGGCTCGGAAAAGGTGATCCCGCACTACAATGTGATGGGCGTCGCCAAGTCCGCGCTCGACACCTCGGTCCAATATCTCGCGGTCGATCTGGGGCGCGACAACATCCGCGTCAACGCGATCTCGGCAGGGCCGATCAAGACGCTCGCGGCGAGCGGGATCGGCGATTTCCGATACATCCTCAAATGGAACGAACTCAATTCGCCGATGAAGCGCAACGTGACGATCGAGGATGTCGGCGGCGCCGGGCTCTACCTGCTGAGCGATCTTTCGAGCGGCGTGACGGGCGAGATCCACCATGTCGATGCCGGCTACAACGTCATCGGCATGAAGGCCGAGGACGCGCCGGACATCGCGCTGGCGTGATTGAAAAACCCAACTGGTTGGGTTATATTGCATGGTAACGGTGCCCCGCGAGCATGGCCTGCGGTTCGTCATCTATATGGACGATCACGAACCGGCGCATGGCTATGGTGATGGCGAGTTGAAGATCGACATTGCAGACCATCCGCGGCTTATCTGGGCTGTCGGCATGTCGCGCGGCACGATCAGACAGGCGATGCGAATCGTCCATACCGAACATGCAGCGCTCTTGCGCCGATGGAGTGAGATACATGGTTGAGATCACGGACCAGGAGATCGTTGCCGCCGAGGGGCGAGGACACGCAGCGCTCGGGAGCGAGCCCCACGCGAAGAGCGCGCGGTATGACGTCCGAAGCGGTCGCATTGCCGTCGAGCTGACCAACGGCTGCACGTTCGCGTTCCCGCCGGGGCTGGCGCAGGGGCTGGAGGAAGCGACGCGAGAGCAGCTTGCCGAAGTCGAAGTGCTCGGCATCGGCACCGGGCTGCATTGGGAAGCGCTCGACGTCGATTTATCGGTACGCGGCCTGCTGGCGGGCGTGTTCGGCACGCGGCGACACATGGCACGCCTCGCGGGACAGGTGTCGTCGCCCGCCAAGGCCGCCGCCGCGCGAGCGAACGGTGCCAAAGGCGGCCGACCGCGCAAGAACGCTGCCGCATGAGCTTCAACACCTTTGGCCGCGTGTTCCGCTTCACGACCTGGGGGGAGAGCCACGGACCCGCGCTGGGCGCGGTCGTCGACGGGTGCCCGCCCGGATTGACGCTCTCCGAGGCCGACATCCAGCCGTGGCTCGACCGGCGGCGACCGGGCACGTCGCGCTTCACGACGCAGCGGCGCGAGCCCGATGCGGTGCGCATTCTTTCGGGCGTGTTCGAGGGCCGCACCACCGGCACCCCGATCAGCCTGACGATCGAGAATGTCGACCAGCGCTCCAAAGACTATTCGGAGGTCGCGCAGACCTATCGGCCCGGCCATGCCGACTACGCCTACGACGCCAAATACGGCTTTCGCGACTATCGCGGCGGTGGACGATCCTCGGCGCGCGAGACCGCTGCGCGCGTGGCAGCGGGCGGCGTGGCGCGCTTGGTGGCCCCGGAGATCTCGATCCGCGCCTGGGTCGAGTCGATCGGCGGGGAGCGTATCGATTACGACCGCTTCGATGCGGACGAGATCGACCGCAACCCCTTCTTCTGCCCCGACGCCGAGGCGGCCCCGCGCTGGGAAGCGCTGATCGATCGCACGCGCAAGGCGGGCTCGTCGGTCGGCGCGGTGGTCGCCTGCGAGGCGACGGGCGTGCCGGCGGGCTGGGGCGCGCCGATCTATGCCAAACTCGATTCGGAGCTGGCGGCGGCGTGCATGTCGATCAACGCGGTGAAGGGCGTCGAGATCGGCGACGGCTTTGCCGCCGCCGCGCTTACCGGCGAGGCCAATGCCGATCCGATGCGGCCCGGCGCAGAAGGCCCCGATTTCCTCGCCAACCATGCCGGCGGTATCGCGGGCGGCATCTCGACCGGCCAGCCGGTGCGGCTGCGGGTCGCGTTCAAACCCACCAGCTCGATCCTGACACCGATCGAGACGATCACCCGCGACGGCCAGGCGGCCGAGATCGCCACGCGGGGCCGTCACGATCCGTGCGTGGGCATCCGCGGCGTTCCCGTGGTCGAGGCGATGGTAGCGCTGGTGCTCGCCGACCAGAAACTGCTCCACCGCGCCCAGTGCGGCGGCTGAACACGGCTGAACGGTTGATTTCGGCGACGATACGCTTCTCCCATGCGACCGGGTCCACCGTGAAGCGTTGGGGGTTCGAGAGGTTACGGGGAGCACACCCTGACTTCGAGGAGATCGGACAATGCGGATCGCAACGATGATGAGCATCGCGGTGCTCGGGCTAGCGGGTGCCGCCATCGCACAGGTGACGACGATGCCCGATCAGGAATTGCCGCCCACGACGCAGAACGACATGGCCAACAACAGCGCCATGCCCGACACGATGGCGAACGACGTGATGACCAACGACGCGATCGACGACACCGATACGACGCTGCCACCGATCATGCCGGACACCGTCCCGTCGACGCTGCCGCCATCCACCGCCGACACCGTCGATTCGACGACGCCGCCAACTCCGGACGGCACGACGACGACCCCGGACGATACCGGGGCGGCACCCTGAGCGCCCGCGTCAGTCCGCGAACGGATCGCGCACGAGGATGGTGTCGGTGCGTTCCGGGCTGGTCGAAACCAAGGCGACGGGGCAGGCGATCAGCTCCTCGACACGGCGGATATATTTGATCGCGGCCGCCGGCAGCTCCGCCCATGAGCGGGCGCCGGCGGTCGATTGCTGCCAGCCTTCGATCGTCTCATAGATCGGCTCGACCGCGGCCTGATCGGCGGCATGGGCGGGGAAATAGTCGAGTTCCTTGCCGTTCAGCCGATAGCCGACGCAGATCTTCACCTCGTCGAAGCCGTCGAGCACGTCCAACTTGGTGAGCGCGATTCCGGTGACGCCCGAGACCGCGACCGACTGCCGCACCAGCACGGCATCGAACCAGCCGCAGCGGCGCTTGCGCCCGGTGACGGTGCCGAATTCGTGGCCGCGCTCGCCCAGCCGCGTGCCGGTCTCGTCGTCGAGCTCGGTCGGGAACGGGCCCGATCCGACGCGCGTCGTGTACGCCTTGGCGATCCCCAGCACGAAGCCGACCGCACTCGGCCCCAGTCCCGATCCGCCCGCCGCGGTCCCCGAAATCGTGTTCGACGAGGTGACGAACGGATAGGTGCCGTGATCGACATCGAGCAGCACGCCCTGCGCGCCTTCGAACAGGATGCGCTTGCCCGCCGCGCGCGCCTCGCCGAGCATCCGCCACACCGGGCCCGCGAAGGGCAGCACGAAGGGCGCGATCTCCGCGAGCTCGGCGAGCAGGCGGTCGCGGTCGATCGGCGGCTCGCCGAAGCCGGCGCGCAGCGCGTCGTGGTGCGCGGTGAGGCGATCGAGCTGGGGGCCGAGGTCGTCCAGATGCGCGAGATCGCACAGCCGCAGCGCTCGCCTGCCGACCTTGTCCTCGTACGCCGGGCCGATTCCGCGCCGCGTGGTGCCGATCTTCCCCGCGCCGCTCGCATCCTCGCGCAGCGCGTCGAGATCACGGTGGAAGGGCAGGATCAGCGCGCAATTGTCGGCGATGCTGAGGGTCTCTGGGGTGATCGCCACCCCCTGCCCGCGCAGCTTCTCGACCTCGGCCTTGAGCGCCCAGGGATCGAGCACGACGCCGTTGCCGATCACGCTGGGCGTGCCGCGGACGATGCCCGAGGGGAGCAACGAGAGCTTGTAGGTGGTGTCGCCGACGACGAGCGTGTGCCCGGCATTGTGCCCGCCCTGGAACCGCACGACGACGTCGGCGCGCTCGGCGAGCCAGTCGACGATCTTGCCCTTGCCCTCATCGCCCCATTGGGCGCCGATCACTGCGACATTGGCCACTGATGCTTCCTTTGTTTGCTGTCGTCATGCTGAACGTGTTTCAGCATCCATGAAGATCAAATCGGCCGCGCCTGGCCGCCGTCGAGCACGTGCGTGCACAGCTGCGCCTGCGGGGTATCGCGCGCATCGAGCGCGGCCACCGTCACCCAGCCCTCGGCCCTGAGCCGCGCCGCCACCGCCGCGTCGCTTCCCAGCGGCACGAACAGCCGGCGCCGCGCATCGCCCCCCGCGTTCGCGCCGAGCGCATCGACATAGAGCGAGAAGCCCACCGCGGGCTCCTCGCCGCCATTCTCGACGATCGCATAGGCGCCCCCCCGCCCGATCTCGCCCCGCACCCCCTGGGCGAAGAGCGAGAAGCCGAGCCAGGTCTGGTATTCGAAGCCGTGGCGCTCGGTGGGATCGAGCGTGCGCGCGACATCGAGTCCCTCGGCCACCGCAGCAAGCCCGTCGAGCCGGCCCGCGAGCGCGCCATCGCGATCGAACGCGCGCAGCCGCTCGAGCGCGGCGTCGAACGGCCCGGCGGCCTCGATCAGCGGCAGATAGGCGGCGGCGATTTCTGCGACGCCGCCGGCGTCCTTGGCATCGAGCCGGTCGCGCAGGTCGCCGATCCGCCCGGGCGGCACCGGCAGCGGCCCCGCGGCGAGCACGTCGACCAAATCGGGAAGCGTGAAATCGATCGACACGCCCGCGACCCCCGCGGCGGCAAGCGCCTCGACCGCGACCCGCACCACCTCGCGCGCGGCGGCGACGGTATCGAGCCCGATCAGCTCGCACCCCACCTGCCGTGCCTCGCGCGCGGGCGAAAGCTCGGAAGCGCGCAGCCTGAGCACCGGTCCGGCATAGGAAAGCCGCACCGGGCGCGGATGGTGCGCCATCCGCGTCGCCGCGATCCGACCGACCTGCGCGGTGATGTCGGGCCGGATCGCGAGGCTCTTCTGCGACACCGGATCGACGAAGCGCACGACATCCTGCCGCCGCGCCGATTTGAGCCGGCCGGCGAGGCCCTCCTCGAATTCGGCAAGCGCCGGATCGACCCGCTCGTAGCCGTGCGCGAAGGCGGCGCCGAGCACGGCCGCCTCGAGCCGCGCCGCGGCGTCGGCGACGGGCGGCAGGCGGTCGTGAAAACCGGTGGGGAGGAGCGCGGAGGTCATCGGCGCGGCTCTATGACATTTCATGGCCGACGTGCATTATTTCTTGTTCCCCCGCGAAAGCGGGGGTCCAGGGTTCCACGCACATCACTTGGGACTCTGGATTCCCGCTTTCGCGGGAAAGCAAGCATTTTACGGCAAGGCTTCTTCCTTCGCTCAAAACGCCAGCGCCATCGCGGTCTTCACCCCCGGCAGCGCGCGAACCTTCTCGATCAGCGCGCCCGTCACCGGCTCGTCGACCGAGAGCAGCAGCACCGCCTCGCCGCCAGCCTCGCGCCGTCCGAGGTGGAAGGTGCCGATATTGACCCCCGCCTCGCCCAGCGTGGTGCCGATGCGACCGATGAAGCCGGGCGCATCCTCGTTGACGACGTAGAGCATGTGGCCTGCGAGATCGGCTTCGACCTTGATCCCGAACAGCTCGACCAGCCGCGGTGCGGCGTCGCCGAAGAGGGTGCCCGCGACCGAGCGGTCGCCCGCCTCGGTCTGCGCCGTCACGCGCACGAGCGTGTGGTAATCGCCCTCGCGATCGTGGCGCACCTCGCGCACGTCCAGTCCGCGCTCCTTGGCGAGATAGGGTGCGTTGACCATGTTGACCGTATCCGAATGCACCCGCATCAGCCCGGCGAGCACCGCGCCGGTGATCGGCTTCATGTTCAGGTCCGCGGCCGCGCCCTCGGCCTCGATCGACACGCCTTTGAGCGCACCGTGCGCGAGCTGGCCGACGAGGCTGCCGAGCTTCTCCGCGAGCGCCATATAGGGCTTCAGCTTGGGCGCTTCCTCGGCCGACAGGCTCGGCATGTTGAGCGCGTTGGTGACGCCGCCGCTGACGAGATAATCGGCCATCTGCTCGGCGACCTGGATCGCGACGTTGACCTGCGCCTCGGTGGTCGAGGCGCCGAGATGCGGGGTCGAGACGAACCCCGGCGTGCCGAACAACGGCGATTCCTTCGCCGGTTCGGTGACGAACACGTCGAGCGCAGCGCCGGCGATATGGCCCGAATCCAGGCCCTGCTTGAGCGCCGCCTCGTCGATCAGCCCGCCGCGCGCGCAGTTGATGATGCGCACGCCCTTCTTCGTCCTGGCGAGGTTCTCGGCCGACAGAATATTGCGCGTCTGGTCGGTCAGCGGCGTGTGCAGCGTGATGAAATCGGCGCGCGCGAGGAGCGTATCGAGGTCGACCTTCTCGATGCCGAGCTCGATCGCGCGCTCGGGCGTGAGGAAGGGATCGTAGGCGATCACCTTCATCCGCAGCCCCAGCGCCCGCTCGGCGACGATCGAGCCGATATTGCCCGCGCCGATCAGCCCGAGCGTCTTCGAGGTCAGCTCGACCCCCATGAAGCGGTTCTTCTCCCACTTGCCCGCCTGGGTGGAGGCGTCGGCCTCGGGCAACTGGCGCGCGAGTGCGAACATCAGCGCGATGGCATGCTCGGCGGTGGTGATCGAATTGCCGAAGGGCGTGTTCATCACGACGACGCCGCGTGCGGACGCCGCCGGGATGTCGACATTGTCGACGCCGATCCCGGCGCGGCCGACCACCTTGAGGTTGGCCGCGGCGTCGAGGATATCCTTGGTGACCTTGGTCGAGGAACGGATCGCGAGGCCGTCATACTGGCCGATGATGGCCTTGAGCTCATCGGGCGTCTTGCCGGTGATCTCGTCGACCTCGACGCCGCGCTCGCGGAAGATCTGCGCCGCCTTGGGGTCCATTTTGTCGCTGATGAGGACTTTGGGCATGACGAATTGCTCCTGTTGCAATTCGTCATCCTGACGAAAGTAAGGATCTCGGGCAGCAAGCGAGCGGCCTGTGGCGCGAGATCCCAGCGTTCGCTGGGATGACGGTGGAATGAAATTACGCGGCGCTGACCTCAGCCCAGGCCCAGTCGAGCCAGGGGCCGAGCGCCTCGATATCGGCGGTGTCGACGGTCGCGCCGCACCAGATGCGCAGGCCCGGCGGCGCGTCGCGATAGCCCGCGATGTCGTACGCCGCGCCTTCCGCTTCGAGCAGCCCGGTGA
>CAMLGC010000018.1 GCA_946479505.1 uncultured Sphingomonadaceae bacterium | reverse complement strand
TGGAGTCGGAAAACCCCAAGAAGGACATCTACATGTACATCAACTCGCCGGGCGGAGTCGTCACGGCGGGCATGGCGATCCATGACACGATGCAGTATATCCGCCCGCGCGTCGGCACCGTCTGCATCGGCCAGGCGGCGTCGATGGGGAGTTTCCTGCTTGCGGCGGGCGAGCCCGGCATGCGCGTTGCGCTCACCAACGCCCGGATCATGATCCACCAGCCCTCGGGCGGCGCGCAGGGCATGGCGAGCGACATCGAGATCCAGGCGAAGGAGATCCTGCGCATTCGCCATCGGATGAATGAGCTCTACGCCAAATATACCGGCAAGCCGCTCGAGGAGATCGAAACGGCGATGGATCGCGACAAGTTCATGTCGTCGGACGAGGCCAAGGAATTCGGACTGATCGACGAGGTGTTCGACAAGCGACCGGCGCCGACCGACGATGCGTCGGACGTGGCGAAGCTGCCGAGCGACAAGGCGTAACGACGCATTTAGGTGATTGTGGTAGGGAGCGTTGCCGGTTTAGGATATCGGCCGCTCGAACGCGCCCAGGTATGTCGGGCGCAAGGATGGATTGAATGACCAAACTCAGCGGCGGCGACTCGAAGAGCACGCTTTATTGCTCGTTCTGCGGGAAGTCGCAGCACGAGGTGCGCAAGCTGATCGCGGGCCCCACCGTGTTCATCTGCGACGAGTGCGTCGAGCTCTGCAACGACATCATCCGTGAGGAGACCAAGTCCTCTTTGGTGTCGAAGAAGGACGGTGGCGTCCCCACGCCGCAGGAAATCTGCGACGTGCTCGACGATTACGTGATCGGGCAGAAGCAGGCCAAGCGCGTGCTCTCGGTCGCGGTGCACAATCATTACAAACGACTCAACCACGGCGCCAAGGGTGCCGACGTCGAACTCGCCAAGTCGAACATCCTGCTCGTCGGCCCCACCGGCTGCGGCAAGACGCTGCTCGCGCAGACGCTGGCGCGCATTCTCGACGTGCCGTTCACCATGGCCGATGCGACGACGCTGACCGAGGCCGGTTACGTCGGCGAGGATGTCGAGAACATCATCCTCAAGCTGCTCCAGGCCTCCGACTACAATGTCGAGCGGGCGCAGCGCGGGATCGTCTATATCGACGAGATCGACAAGATCAGCCGCAAGGCCGAGAATCCGTCGATCACGCGGGATGTGTCGGGCGAGGGCGTCCAGCAGGCGCTGCTCAAGATGATGGAGGGCACCGTTGCGTCGGTGCCGCCACAGGGTGGGCGCAAGCATCCGCAGCAGGAATTTCTCCAGGTCGACACGACCAACATCCTGTTCATCTGCGGCGGCGCGTTCTCCGGCCTCGAAAAGATCATCGGCGATCGCTTGCAGGGCAAGTCGATCGGTTTCGGCGCCTATGTCGCCGCGCCGGAAGAGAAGCGCACCGGCGAGGTGCTGCGCCAGGTCGAGCCCGAGGATCTGCTCAAGTTCGGTCTGATCCCCGAATTCGTCGGGCGCCTTCCGGTAATCGCGACGCTCGAGGATCTCGACATCGACGCGCTGGTCAAGATCCTCACCGCCCCCAAGAATGCGCTCGTCAAACAGTATCAGAAGCTGTTCGACATGGAGGAGGTGGGGCTCGGTTTCACCGACGACGCGCTGGTCACGGTCGCCCGCAAGGCGATCGATCGCAAGACCGGCGCGCGCGGACTGCGCTCGATCCTCGAAGGCATCCTGCTCGACACGATGTTCGACCTGCCGGGCATGGACGGCGTCGACGAGGTGATGATCGACAAGGACGTGATCGAAGGCCGCAAGGAACCGATCCGCGTCTATGCCAAAAAGGAAAAGACCGGCGACGCGGCATAGGCCGCTGGCGTTGGAATGATCGAGCGGCGCCGGTCTGACGATCGGCGCCGCTCTTTTCGTATCGGAAGGCATCGGCCGCCGGGGGCGTGCTACGCCGCCTGCCGTTCCTCGGCGGGCAACCGGATCAGATAGTCGAACGCGGAAAGCGCCGCGGTCGAACCCGCGCCCATCGCGACGACGATCTGCTTGTACGGCACCGTCGTCGCGTCGCCCGCGGCGAAAATGCCGGGCCGCGAGGTTTCGCCGCGCGCGTCGATCTCGATCTCGCCGCGCGGCGTGAGCGCGATGGCGCCCTTGAGCCATTCGGTATTGGGCACGAGGCCGATCTGAACGAAAATGCCCTCGAGCTCGACCTGGTGCTCGGTGCCGTGGTCACGATCCTTGTAGGTGAGCCCGGTCAGCTTGCTGCCGTCGCCATGCACCTCCGTGGTGAGCGCCGAGGTGAGCACCTTGATGTTGTCGAGGCTGCCGAGCTTGCGCTGTAGCACGGCGTCGGCGCGGAGCCGGCTGTCATATTCGATCAGCGTGACGTGCGCGACGATGCCGGCCAAATCGATGGCTGCCTCGACGCCCGAATTGCCGCCGCCGATCACCGCGACGCGCTTGCCCTTGAAGAGCGGGCCGTCGCAATGCGGGCAGTAGGTGACGCCCTTGTTGCGATAGTCCTGCTCGCCCGGCACGTTCATCTGCCGCCAGCGTGCCCCCGTCGAGAGGATCAGCGTGCGCGCGGAGAGCGATGCGCCGTTCTTGAGTTTTACCTCGTGCAGTCCGCCTTCCTTTTCGGCGGGAACGAGCGCGGCCGCGGTCTGGAGACCCATGACGTCGACGTCATACTCCTCGACGTGCCGCTCGAGCTCGGCCGCGAGCTTCGGGCCCTCGGTATGCGGCACCGAGATGAAGTTCTCGATCGCCGCGGTGTCGAGCACCTGGCCGCCGAAGCGCTCGGCGATGATGCCGGTACGGATGCCCTTGCGCGCGGCATAGATCGCCGCCGCGGCGCCCGCCGGGCCCCCGCCGACCACGAGCACGTCGAACGGCTCCTTGGCGGCAATCTTCTCCGCCGCCTTGGCGTCGGCGTTGGTGTCGAGCTTGGCGAGGATCTGCTCGATCTCCATCCGGCCCTGCGCGAAGGGTTCGCGGTTCAAAAAGACCTGCGGCACCGTCATGACCTGGCGGCGCTCGACCTCCTCCTTGAACAGCGCGCCGTCGATCGCGGTCGCGCGGACGCGCGGATTGAGCGCCGCCATCGTGTTCAATGCCTGCACCACGTCGGGGCAGTTCTGGCACGAGAGCGAGAAATAGACTTCGAATGCGAAATCGCCGTCGAGGCTCTGGATTTGCTCGACCGTCTCGTCGCTGATTCGCGGCGGATGACCGCCGACCTGGAGCAGCGCGAGGACGAGCGATGTGAATTCGTGGCCGAGCGGTATGCCGGCGAAGCCCACGGCGATATCGGTGCCGGCGCGGCGGATGAGAAAGCTCGGCGTGCGCTCATCCGACTCGGCGGGCACGACGGTGATCTGATCGGACAGCGCCGCGATCTCATCGAGGAGCGCCGCGAGATCGCGGCTCTTCGCGTCGTCGCCGAGGCTGGGCACGAGCTCGATCGGCTGACGGATTTTCGTGAGATAAGCTTTGAGCTGCTGCGTCAGATTGGCGTCGAGCACGACCACACTCCTGTCGGTAGATAGGGAGCGGCCCGGGACTGGCTTGGGGAGGGGAACAACCCCGGGCCGCTGGACGGCGCCGTCTGCCGCGCGAAGCGCGGACGGCGCCGAAGGGGTGGCCATGCCCCGCGAAGGGCATGGCCGGGTACGAGGACTTAGATCTTGCCGACGAGCTCGAGCGACGGCGCGAGCGTCTCTTCGCCCTCTTCCCACTTGGCGGGGCAAACCTCGTCCGGGTGCGCCGCAACATATTGCGCCGCCTTGACCTTGCGCAGCAGCTCGGCAGCGTTGCGGCCGACGCCCTCACTCGTCACCTCGATGAGCTGGATCACGCCCTCGGGATCGACGACGAAGGTCGCGCGATCGGCGAGGCCCTGACCATCACGCAGCACGTCGAAATTGTTCGACAGATTGTGGTGCTGGTCGCCGAGCATGAAGAAGTCGATCTTGCCGATCGCGGCCGAGCTGTCGTGCCATGCCTTGTGGCTGAAATGCGTGTCGGTCGAAACCGAATAGACCTCGACGCCCATTTTCTGCAGCGTCGGATACACGCCGGCGAGATCCTCCAGCTCGGTCGGGCAGACGAACGTGAAATCGGCCGGATAGAAGAAGAAGATCGCCCACGTGCCCTTCGTGTCGGCGTCGGTGACAGGCACGAACTTGCCCTGCTTGTAGGCCTGCGTGCTGAACGGCTTCAGGGTATCTCCGATCTTCGCCATGAATGCGTCTCCTTGTTGGCGGTGTGGGAATATCGCAATGCGGCATATAAGTACCGCAGCGCAGCGAACAAACGGGAAGGATCGGTTGGACTGATCGGTTCAGTCGATCAGGGCCCATTGGTGCGACGCCTCCGTTCAGGCGAAAGCGTTCCAGAGATTGAACAGGCTGGTGAGAACCAGAACTCCGCCGACGAGGAAGAGCAGCACCTTCGCGGGCACGCGCTTCGCAAGCAACGCGCCGAAGGGCGCCGCGAGCACGCCGCCGATGAGCAGCCCAGCGGTCGCCAGCGTCACTGCGGCGAGGCCGAGTTGTGAGATGAAGGTGGCCGATACCGTCGCTGTCAGGAAGAATTCAGCGGTGTTGACGGTGCCTACCGTCGTGCGCGGGCTCGCGCCCTGGACGAGCAGGTTCGAGGTGACGACCGGCCCCCAGCCGCCGCCGCCCGCCGCATCGAGAAAGCCGCCGATGAGCCCCAGCGGTTCGACGATCTTCGGTTTCCGTTCGTGGGGCGGATAGCGCCAGCCGCGATAGAGGAGGTAGAGTCCGATCGCGACGAGATAGGCGAGGATGAAAGGCTTGGTGACGGCGGCATCGACGTTCGAGAGCACATAGGCGCCGAGCACACCGCCGATCACGCCGGGTACCATCAGCCGGAAGAAGAGCCGCCAATTGACGTTGCGGTGCATCGCGTGGCTGATGCCCGAGACGGCGGTGGTAAAGGTCTCCACCGCATGCACGCCCGCCGAAGCTGCCGCAGGCGGCACGCCGAGCGAGAGCAGCAGCGTGTTCGAGATGACGCCGAACGCCATGCCCAGCGCGCCGTCGACGATCTGCGCGGCGAAGCCGATCGCGGCGAAGGCAAGCAGCATCTCGAAATCGATGACCGAAAGCTCCATCGTGCAGCGCGCCTGAGCCGTTATGGTAGCGGAACTTCTAGCCGAGCGGGTAAATCCCCACAAGATAGGTGGGCTTTCAACGAACGAAGTTGCGTCGGGGCGGTGCTGGAATTCGCCAGGCCGACGTCCTAAATTGCGCCGAAGCGAAGAAGGGGACCGCCATGTTCCAGCGGCTGACGGCCTATCTCGATTCGATCAAGGCACGCGATCCGGCGCCGCGCTCGCGGTGGGAGGTGCTGCTCTATCCAGGCGTGTGGGCGCTCGGGCTGCACCGCCTCGCACATTGGCTGTTCGAGGCGCGGCTGTTTTTCCTTGCGCGCGCCGTCAACCATTTCTCGCGCTTCCTGACCGCGATCGACATCCACCCCGGCGCGACGATCGGGCGCGATTTCTTCATCGACCACGGCTTTACCGTAATCGGCGAGACCGCCGAGATCGGCGACAACGTCACGATCTATCAGTGCGTGACGCTGGGCGGGACGAGCCCCGATAGCGGCATCGCGGGCAAGCGCCACCCGACGATCCTGGACGGCGCGATCATCGGATCGGGGGCCCAGGTGCTGGGGCCGATCACCGTCGGCGCACGCGCGCGGGTCGGCGCCAATGCGGTCGTCACCAGGGACGTTGCCGAGGGGGCGGTGATGGTGGGCATTCCGGCGCGCGCGACGATGGTCGAAGGCGGGCAGGTGGAGCGCGGCTTCGTGCCCTACGGCACGCCATGCACCGAAATGTTCGATCCCGCCACGCAGAAGATGGAGCTGATGCGCTGCGAGATCGACTCCTTGCGCAAGCGGCTCGATGCGCTGCTCGCCGAACATGAGGACCTGCGCGACCGCGCCTGATGGGGACGGTCACGCCTTTCCCGCCGCGCGTCGGTGTGCCCAGCCAGATCGGCTTCGAGCGGCTGGAGCTCACCCGTATTCTCGACCTTTACGGGCGGATGGTCGCGGCGGGCCATTGGCGCGACTATGCGATCGACCTCGGCCGTGATGCCGCCGTCTTCGCCGCCTTCCGCCGCGCCGCCGAACGGCCCGAATACCGGATCGTGAAACGCCCGGCGCTGCGCCACCGCCAGGGCATGTGGGCGCTCGTCACCGAGGCTGGCGTGACATCGCGGCGCGGGCACGATCTGGGCGGGGTGCTGGCGCCGCTCGAACGGCGGTTGCTCAAGGTGGTTTCGGGAAGGGACTAGAGGCGCCTGTCCGCGCTCGGCCCCAAGGCGCGCCAACCGATGATTACGACCGCCGCCAGAGCGAGGGCAAGCGCGCCGAGCACGACGACGCCTTGAGAGTCGAGCTGCGTAACCAGCATCGCCCAAGGGTCCTCGATGCGAACGCTGTCGTTGCCCTTGCCGCCGCTGACGAGAATCTGCTGATCGTGATGGCCGACCAGCGTCAGGGTATCGTTGCCGTCGCCACCCTCGAAAACGAGCGGGAACGGCGCGTCGCCGCGGATCGTGAAGTTGCTGCCCTTGTCCGTGGTCTTGATATAGGCGGCACCCTTCGGGCAATCCGGCGGGAGTTGCTTGGGCGGCGGCGGTCCGCCCGGCCTTCCCATCAAGGAGCAATGTTCGGACAAGGGAACGCCTGGCATGCTCCTTCTATCGCCGGCGAAGGGTTATCATCTCCTGAAAGGCGGCAGCAACGGGCACCGAAGCTGCCGAAACCATCACGCCGGCAGCATCGTCTGCACCGGCGGCAGTCGCGTACCGAGCGCGCCCAGCGTGCCCACCACCCGGCGCCGCATCGGGTGCCAGAAGGCGGAGAGCGTCAGCAGCGCCGAACCGATGATGAGCGCGGCGATCGCGACGCCGAGATCGACCGCGCCCGCGCTGCGGATCACCGCGTAGAGCGCGACCAGGACATAGGCGAGCGACGAGACGAGCAGCGCCCGGCGATCGACCGCGAGCGCGACGAACGCGAAGACGAGGTAGAGCGCGACGACCACGATCGCCGTCCCGATCCCGACATTGGCATCGAGCACGCCGAGCATCTGGAAGACCGGATGCGCGATCAGCGGCGCGGCGGCGAGGTGAAGCCAGAAGGCGACATCGGCACGCCGGGTCTGGCGCGCGGGATCGCTCATGTCCCACCGCATCGCCACGGCGAACACGCCCAGTCCGCCGACGAGCAGGATTGGGTAGATCGCGTTCTCGGCCGCTGGAATGGCGGCGAGGATGAGCGCGACCGCCACCGCGACCAGCGCCGCCGCCCCGGCTGCGACGGTGATCGGCACCATGAACCGGTGCCAGTGGAGCCAGGCCGCGCCCGCGGTGACGAGCGCGATTCCGGCGCCGATCAAGGCATCGATGCGATCGGAGAAGTCCGGATTGATGCTGACCATGGCCCCGACGAGCGTCGCGGCCACGCCGCCCACGAACGCGAGCAGCAGGACGATGCTGGGCAGCGCCATCCGCCGCTGGCGGGTGAAATATTCGGCGAGCAGCCAGCTCGTGACGGCGACGGCGAGACCGCCGAGCGCTTCGGTGATGCTCTCCCCGATCTGCGCGACCGCGACCAGCAGCAGCACGATGGCGATCGTCACGAAGATATCGTTGAAGCCGGTGAGAAGCCGGAAATGCTCCTCGTCGACCGCTGGCGCCAGATGGCTCGCGGCGACATGGTTGCGCAGCGCGGTCGCCGCGCCGCGGCTGATCGCCCCCGATGCGACCGCCGCGTCGATATCGCTTTCGCTGTACATGGGCATCCTCCTGTTATCGCAGGGGGCATAGCATGTGTGTGTTACTGATGCAATACGGCGTCGCAGTTTGCGGGCAGGCGCTATTCGCCCTTGAGCTGCTTGAAGATCAGCATCGACTGTTCGGCGCCCGATTGCGGCACGATCTCGCCGGTGCGATCGATGATCTGTTGCCAGTGCGCAGCGACCCCTTCGGCCGAGCAATCGTCGCCCCGGAGCGCAACTCCGGGCGTAAGCGTGACAAAGGCCGCCTGGAAGACGCCCGCGCCGGCGCCGACGATCGCGTTCGATGGCGCGTCTTCGGAGACCAGATAGACCGCCGCAGGGGCGACCTTCTCCGGTGCGAAGGCGTTGAACGCCTCTTCGGGAAACAGGTCCTCCGTCATCCGCGTGCCGGCGACGGGCGCGATCGTGTTGACACGGATGTTGTACTTGGCGCCTTCGAGGTGGAGCGTCTTGGCAAGGCCGGCGAGCCCCAGCTTGGCCGCGCCGTAATTCGCCTGGCCGAAATTGCCGTACAGCCCGGTCGATGAGCTCGTCATCAGGATGCGGCCATAGCCCTGCTCGCGCATCGTCTCCCACACGGCCTTGGTGCAGTTGGCGGAGCCGATCAGGTGGACCTCGACGACGAAGGAAAAGTCCTCGGGCGCCATCTTGGCGAAGCTCTTGTCGCGCAGCACGCCGGCATTGTTGATAAGGATATGGACGCCGCCCCATTTCTCGCTGGCGCGGGCGACCATCTCGGCCATCTGGTCGTAGTTGGTGACGCTGCCGCCGTTCGCCATCGCCTCTCCGCCGGCGGCCTCGATCTCCTCGACGACCTTCAGCGCGGCATCCGAATGCCCGGTGCCGTCGCGTGCGCCGCCGAGATCATTGACCACCACCTTCGCCCCGCGCCGAGCGAGCTCGAGCGCATAACCGCGGCCCAGCCCGCCGCCGGCACCGGTAACGATGGCAACGCGATTGTCGAAACGGATGGTCATCGAAGCGATCTCCTCAGCACGCGAGGGCGCTTCCTAGAAGATTTGCGGATACCCGCAAAGGCAGCGTCCGCGGGGCTCGCCCGCGGACGCCTTCGGCCGGCATGAAGCGACCTGCCTGTGGCTCAACCGCCGCGTTGGCGGCAATTGTCGAACTGCCCGGCCTTGCAGATCGGATATTCGTTCATCGGCGGCGGCGGCGGAAAGGCCTGCGATGGCGGTGCCGATGGACGGAAGATGACCTCGGTGCCCGGCGTCACCGGGCCGCTCACCGGCGGCGCGGGCGGCATATAGCCGCCGACGGGGTCCTCGCCGGTTGCCGACTGGGCCGGCATCGGCGTGGTCGTGGTCTGATCGGACATCGTCTGATCCATCGCCGACGGATCGGTCGTGGTCTGATCCATCGTCTGGTCCTGCGTCATCGGATCGGTCGTCGTGGTCTGCGCCGCGGCGGGGATGGCGATCACGGCCGCCGCCGTCAGGAACAAGAGCTTCATTGCGGTCCTCCTGTGCTTATTGCGCCAAACGCGTTCGCGCGAAGGGGGTAACGCACCATCGAAGCAAATGGTCCTTCGTTGCGGACGCGATTCGACTTTGCGCAGGTCAGTCCCCCATATCGAGTGCGTAGCCGGCCGAACGCACGGTGCGGATCAGATCGCGTCGCCCGCCCTCGTTGAGCGCTTTGCGTAGCCGCCGGATGTGGACATCGACGGTGCGCAGCTCGATGTCCGAATCGTGTCCCCATACGGCATCGAGCAGCCGCTCGCGCGAGAACACCCATTGCGGATGTTCGAGGAAATGGCGGAGCAGGCGGAATTCGGTGGGGCCGAGCGGGACGGGCGCGTCGCCGCGGCGGACCTTGTGCCCGACCGTGTCCATGACGAGGTCGTCGTAGCTGAGCTCCTCGCCCGCGAGCGCCGGCCGCACGCGGCGCAGCACCGCGCCGACGCGCGCGACCAGCTCGCGCGGGGAAAAGGGCTTGGTGACGTAATCGTCGGCGCCGGTATCGAGCCCGCGCACGCGATCCTCCTCCTCGCCGCGGGCGGTGAGCATGATGATCGGCACGTTGGCGGTATCGGGTGCGCGGCGCAGGCGGCGGCAGACCTCGATCCCCGACAGCCCCTCGACCATCCAGTCGAGCAGGACGATATCGGGTGGCGCCTCGCGGGCGAGGAGCAGCGCCTCTTCACCGTCGGGGGTATGCTGGACCTGAAAATCCTCGCGTTCGAAATGGAAGGTCAGCAGCTCGGCGAGCGCGGCGTCGTCCTCGACCAGCAGCATCCGGGCGCCTGCCATGCCGTGCCTCCTACAGCGTCACCGCGGGGCTGCCGCCCCGCTCGCGCTCGGCCATGCGCTCGCCCGTGGCGGCGTAATAGACCATTTCGGCGACGTTGGTCGCGTGGTCGCCGATCCGTTCGAGGTTCTTCGCGACGAAGAGCAGATGCGCGCCCTGGCCGATGCTCTTCGGATTCTCCATCATGAAGGTGACGAGCACGCGGAAGATCGAATCGTAGAAATCGTCGACTTGCCGGTCGCTCTCGCAGACGCGCAGCGCCGCCGAAGGATCGCGCGCGGCGAAGGCGTCGAGCACGTCATGCACCATCTCGCCCGCCATCCGCGCCATTGCGGGAAGCAGCGACAGCGGCTCGATGCTGCCATGGTCCTCGATCGCGGCGACGCGCTTGGCGATGTTCTTGGCATAATCGCCGATCCGCTCGACCACGCCGGCGATCTTGAGCGCGGCGACCACCTCGCGCAGATCATCGGCCATCGGCGCGCGCAGCGCGATGAGGCGGATCGCGAGTTGCTCGACCTCGGTTTCGATCGCGTCGATCTTCCTGTCACCGTCGATCACCCGCCGGGCCGCGTCGAGATCGTGACGGCAGAGCGCCTCGATCGCGCGCGCGATCGCCGCTTCCGCAAGTCCGCCCATCTCGGCGATGCGGCCGCGCAGCTCGCCCAATTCCTCGTCAAATGCCTTGACCGTATGTTCCGTCATCTCGCCTGTCCGATCAGCCGTAGCGGCCCGTGATATAATCCTTGGTGCGGTCCTCGCGCGGGTTGGTGAAGATGTCCGAGGTCGGACCATATTCGACCAACGTGCCGAGGTGGAAGAAGGCGGTGCGCTGCGACACGCGCGCTGCCTGCTGCATGTTGTGGGTGACGATCACGATCGCGTAGCGGCCCTTCAATTCGTGGATCAGCTCCTCGATCTTGGCGGTCGCGATCGGATCGAGCGCCGAGCACGGCTCGTCCATCAGGATCACCTCGGGATCGACGGCGATCGCGCGGGCGATGCACAGCCGCTGCTGCTGACCGCCCGAGAGTGCGGTGCCGCTGTCGGAGAGGCGATCCTTGACCTCATCCCACAGCCCCGCCTTGCGCAACGCCTCCTCGACCGTGGCATCGAGCTGCGCCTTCGAGCCCGCGAGCCCGTGGATGCGCGGGCCGTAGGCGACGTTCTCGTAGATCGACTTGGGGAAGGGGTTGGGCTTCTGGAATACCATGCCGACGCGCGCTCGGAGCTGCACCACGTCCATTCCGGAGGCGTAGATGTCCTCGCCGTCGAGCGTGATGCTGCCCTCGACCCGCGCCGAGGGAATCGTGTCGTTCATCCGGTTGAGCGTGCGCAGGAAGGTCGATTTGCCGCAGCCCGACGGGCCGATGAAGGCGGTGACGTGGTCCATGTCCACGTCGATGGACACGTCGTTGAGCGCCTGCTTGGCACCGTAGAAGACGCTGACGTCGCGCGCCGCCATCTTGATGGGAGAGGGGGAGGCGTCGGTCATTACCAGCGGGTCTCGAACTTGTTGCGGAGATAGATGGCGAGGCCGTTCATCGCGAGCAGCACGGCGAGCAGCACGATGATCGCGGCCGAGGTCTTCTCGACGAAGCCGTGGCTGACCTCGTCGGACCAGAGGAAGATCTGCACCGGCAGCACCGTGGCGGGGTCGGTGAGCCCCTGCGGCGGGGTCGCGATGAAGGCGCGCATGCCGATCATCAGCAGCGGCGCCGTCTCGCCCAACGCGCGCGCCATGCCGATGATCGTGCCCGTCAGGATGCCCGGCAACGCGAGCGGCAGGACGTGGTGGAACACGACCTGGATCGGGCTTGCGCCGACGCCGAGCGCCGCGTCGCGGATCGAGGGCGGCACGCCTTTGATCGCGTTGCGGCCGGCGATGACGATCACCGGCATCGTCATCAGCGCGAGCGTAAGCCCGCCGACGAGCGGCGCCGAGCGCGGCAGGTGCATCACGTTGAGGAACACCGCGAGACCGAGCAGGCCGAAGATGATCGACGGCACCGCCGCGAGGTTGTTGATCGAGACCTCGATCAGGTCGGTCCAGCGGTTTCGCGGCGCATATTCCTCGAGATAGAGCGCGGCGAGCACGCCCACGGGAAAGGCAATCGAGAGCGTGACGAGCATTGTC
Source organism: uncultured Sphingomonadaceae bacterium (assembly GCA_946479505.1). Next base: position 34,148 of record CAMLGC010000018.1, on the reverse strand, counting down.
AGCAGCGAGCCCTTGAGCGCGCCCCAGATGCCCACCATCGTCGGGTCGGTCGAATCGGATTCGGTGAGGAAGGCCGGGTTGAAGCCGGTATCGACCGCACCGGCGGCTTTCAGCTTCGCGAGCGCCGCTTCGGCCGCGGGGGTGTCCTCGCCCTTGGCGGCGCTGTCGATGTCGGTCGAGGCGGGCACGTCGATAACCGCCTTGCGCGAGAGCAGGGACGGATCGTCCTCGATCGCGTCGCGAACCACCAGCCACGCGCCACGCGAGAGCAGCCGCGCGCTGCCCGGGCCGAAGGCCTGTTCGGCGGCCTGCTGCGTGACGCGCTGGAGCCCCGCGACCGCCAGCGCGCGATCGGCCGCGTCGCCGCCCTCGGCCACGATCTCGGGATCGACGATCATCGCCGAATGCGCGACGTCGATCGGCAGCGCAATCTCGGTACGCGTGAAGCCGCCCAGACCGCCCGCAAGCATGGTGACGAGCAGGAACGCCAGGAAACCGGCCGAGAGCACGACCGCGCCGAGCCCGAGCAGCCGGAAGCGGCGCTCGGCAGCGTAGCGGCGGCGGATGCGGTGCTGCATCGCGTCGGTCGTCCAGTCGGTGGGCGCGCGGCGGGGCGGCTCGGCGCCGCTCATCGGCAGCGTGGGGACGAGCGTCTCACTCATAGGCTTCGCGGTACCTTTTGACGATCGCGAGCGCGACGATGTTGAGCAGGAGCGTGACGATGAAGAGCGTGAGGCCGAGCGCAAAGGCGGCGAGTGTCTTGGGGCTGTCGAACGTCGCCTCGCCGGTGAGCAGATCGACGATCTGCTTGGTGACCGTGGTGGTGCTGGCGAAGGGGTTGAGCGTCAGCGTCGCGACGCCTGAAGCGGCCATCACAACGATCATCGTCTCGCCTATCGCGCGACTGACGGCGAGCAACACGCCGCCGACCACGCCGGGAAGCGCGGCGGGAAGCAGCACCCGACGGATCGTCTCCGAGCTGGTCGCACCCATCGCGAGGCTGCCGTCGCGCATCGAGGCGGGGACGGCAGCGATCGAATCGTCCGCCATCGATGAGACGAAGGGGATAATCATCACGCCCATCACCATGCCCGCCGCGAGCGCGCTTTCGGAGGAGGCCCATTGGATGCCGATCGCGACCGCGAAATCGCGCACGGCCGGCGCGACGGTGAGCGCGGCGAAATAGCCATAGACCACCGTTGGCACGCCCGCGAGCATCTCGAGGATCGGCTTCATCCATTTGCGCGTGGTGGCCCTCGCATATTGGGTGAGATAGATCGCGCTCATCAGCCCGAAGGGAATCGCGACGGCCATTGCGATCACCGCGCCGATGAAGAAGGTGCCCCAGAACAGCGGCACCGCGCCCAATGTCGCGCCCGGATCGTTGCTGTCGATCACCTGCGGGCTCCAGTGCGTGCCGAACAGGAAATCGGTGATCGGCACCATGCGGAAGAAGCGGATCGATTCGAAGAGCAACGAGGCGACGATACCGACGGTGGTGAGGATCGCGATCAGCGAGGCGAGGAGCAGCGCCCCCATCACGATCCGCTCGACGCGAGTGCGGGCGCGGAAATCTGGCTTCACGCGGACATAGGCGTAGGCGCCGCCCGCAAAGGCGAGCAGCAGCGCAAGCGCGGTGGCGATCCAGTCGCATTTGGCCTGAGCGGCGGCATAAGCGGGCGCGAGCGAGTTGGAGAGTGCGTGGAAGCCCGCCGCCATCTCCCCGCTCGCGATCGCGCGGGCCTCCCCCAGCATCGATGCGCGGACGAAGCCGAAGGCCGGCAGCGCCTGCGCGGCGGGGTCGCGAAGCACCGCATCGGTGACAAGCGCGGGCGAAACCGCGCTCCAAATGAGCAGGAAGACGAGCGGCGGGACGGCGGTCCACAAGGCGACATACCAGCCGTAATGGCCCGGCAGCGCGCTGAACCGCCGCGCGCCAGCCCGGAACGACACCGCCCGCGCACGCGCGCTCAGCCAGCCGATCAGGCCGAGGCCGATGATGACGAAGAGGAGGGCGGCGGTGGACAGGGTAGGCCTCGGTGGTTGGTGTGCTTCTCCCTCTCCCTCTCCCCCTGCAGGAGAGAGGGCTTTTAGCTTACTTCAACTCACTCGGGTCGAGCGGAATCGCATTCTCGATCACCATCGCCGAATGCGCCTGCACCTCTTCCGGCGCCGCGATCAGGCCGCGCTTCACGAGCGGGCCGTCCTTGCCCCACGAGGCGGCATATTCGGCGAGAAAGGTGCGCAGCCCGGGGATCGCGTCGAGATGCGCCTTCTTCACATAGATGTAGAGCGGCCGCGCACCCGGATAGCTGCCACCCGCGATCGTCTCGTACGTCGGCTCGACGCCGTTGATCGGGGCGCCGTTCAATTTGTCGGCATTTTCCTCGAGATACGAATAGCCGAAGATGCCGAGCGCGTTGGGGTTCGCCTGGAGCTTCTGGACGATCAGATTGTCGTTCTCGCCCGCATCGACATAGGCGCCGTCCTCGCGCACCGCCTTGCAGCGCTTGTCGAACGCATCGCCCTCAAGGCTCTCGGCGGCGGGATCGGTCTCCTCGCAGCCCTTGGCGAGAATCAGCTCGGCGAGCGCGTCCCGCGTGCCGCTGGTCGAGGGCGGGCCGTAAACCTGGATGGGGATCGCGGGGAGGGCGGGGTTCACGTCCCGCCACGTCTTGGCTCTGTTGGGCGTGCCGCCGGGATTGGCGGCGAGCGCCTTGTAGATGTCGGCCGCGGTGAGCCTCAGGTTGGGCCCGTCCTTGGCTTCGGCAAACGCGATGCCGTCGATGCCGACCTGTACCTCCATCACGTCGGCAACGCCGTTCGCCTTGCAGTCGGCATATTCGGACGCCTTCATCCGGCGCGAGGCATCCTCGATGTCGGGATGCTGGGCGCCGATCCCGGCGCAGAACAATTTCATGCCGCCGCCGGTGCCGGTGGATTCGATCACCGGCGCCTTCATCGCGGGGTTCTTGTTGACGAACTGCTCGGCCACGAGCTGGGTGAAGGGATAGACGGTCGAGGAGCCGACGACACGGATCTGATCGCGGGCGCCGCCGCCGGTCGCCGCCTGATCGGTGCAGGCGGCAAGGCCCAATGTGGCCAACCCGAGAAACGCGAAGGAACGAAGCATCAAGGCCCTCCCGTGGGGAAACTCGCGACCGGCGCCGATTCGATCGGCCCGGACAGGGGCGCTGTGTGACCGGTTCGTTATGCTTTTATGACAGTTGCTCCGGCTGCGGGGAGCAGGACGGTCACCGTCGTGCCCTCGCCGGGGGTGCTCGCGATGGCGAGGTGGCCGCGGTGGCGCTCGACGATATGTTTGACGATCGCGAGCCCGAGCCCGGTGCCGCCCAATGCACAGCTGCGGCCCGAATCGACGCGGTAGAAGCGTTCGGTGAGGCGCGGGAGGTGTTCCGGCGCGATGCCCTCGCCACGATCGGTAACCGACAGCGCGAACGTGCCGGGATCGTCCGCGGTGAGGCGGATCGTCACCGGCGTGCCCGCGCGCCCGTATTTCATCGCGTTGCCGACGAGGTTGTGGAGGAGTTGCGAAAGCTGCGCGCGATCGCCGACGACGGCGGGAAGGCCCTTCGCAATGTCGAGCACGATGTCGCCGCCCCGGTTGGGGTCGGCCTGACGTAGCTCGTCGGCGACCGATCGGGCGAGCGCCGCGAGATCGACCGTGCCGGCGGGAAGGCGGTATTTCTCCGATTCGATTCGCGACAGCGAAAGAAGGTCGGCGACGAGCCGCTGCATCCGCTGCGCCTCGCCCGTCATCACGCCGAGAAAGCGGTTGCGCAGCGCTGGGTCGCCGCCTGCCTTTTCGTCCTCCAGCGTCTCGATGAACCCGAGCAACGAGGCGAGCGGCGTGCGCAATTCGTGGCTCGCATTGGCGACGAAATCGACGCGCATCCGGTCGGCCGCGATGCTGTGGGTGCGGTCGACGAGGTGAATGAGCCGCCGGTCGCGACCCATCGGCGCGACCTGCATCTCCCAATGCGCATCGCGCGTGCCGAGTCCGGCCAGCATCACCGGCTCGGTCGTGTCGTCGGCAACCCGCCGGGCGGCGTCGGGATGGCGCAGCGCGAGCCGCACGTCCTGCCCGAGCACATGCGCGCCCAGCAGCCGCAGCGCCGCCGCATTGGCGCGCACGACGCGGGTGCCGGCGAGGATCAGGAGCGGATCGCCGAGCGATGCGATGAGGTCGTGGACCTCGTCATGAGTCGGACGGTCCGCTGCGACGTTTCCGGGTGCTTCAGCGGGATGGATCAGGACAAGCACGGCGGCCACGCCCGCAACCAGCATCATCAACGCTGCCTGCGGGTCTCCCGCAACCGCCCACGCAGCGGTTGCGCCGGCGGAGACCAGCGCCAGCGCGGCGATCATCCTTCTCTGTGCCATAACGGTGCGGCTGTAGCCGGGAATGGGGCCGGCGGAACAGCCTTCGGGATTGTGCGCGCTTTACGAATGTGAAAGGCAAGGGAGCGATAAGGGGCAACCATGAGCGACGAGCATCCCGAGGACACGGCCGAAGGCGGCACGACACGCCGCCGCGCGCTGAAGCTCGGCGCGGCGGGGGCGGCGGCGATCGTCTCGATCCGTCCGGCGCTCGCGCAGACCAACGCCTCGATCCTCACGTGCGAGATCCCCGTGCCCGACGAGGGCCGTGCAGGCAGCTATATCGCGCCCGACGGTTCGGTGGTGCCCGCAGGCACTCCCGGCGCCTTCGCGCCCGCGGGCGGACCGTTCACGGGCGAGGACGTCAAGCGCGCGATGGCGGGCGGGCAGCTTCCCGGCGTCGATTCGGAGCGCAGCAAGGCATACGTCAACTATATTCGCCGGCTTCAGCGCGGTACCAGCGGCTTCACCTGCTTCGCGTCGTTGCAGATGCCGCGCGGCTGAGGCCGTGGCGCAATACCGCCGCGTGCCCGCGGCCGAGCTCAAGGCCGTGCCGCTCGACGATTTCACGGCGATCTATCATCGCGCGTCGGGGATCACGCATCTGGTGACGGCGCCGGTGCCCGAGTTGCTGGAGGCCTTGGGTGGCGAGCAGCTCGGCCTCGACGAAATAGAAGCGCGCCTCGCCGTCATGTTCGAGATCGAGGATCGGGGCGCGCTCGCCGACCGGCTGGAGGAGTTGGTCGCAGCCGGGCTGGTGATCCGGCAGTGAGCCCGGCGCACCTCACCCGTTATCCCGGACTTGTTCCGGCGTCCGCGCTGGTTCGAGCGAACTGGGCGGCGTTCTGTGTGCAACCGTGGATGCCGGAACACGTCCGGCATGACGGGGACGATGCATGAGGCATTCGTTCATGGTTTCGATCGGGCCGGTGGGGTTCCGCGTCGGCTCCGACTGGCGGGAGCCGGTCGCCGCGCTCGAGCGGCTCTATGCGGACTATCCCAAGCCCGCAGATGATATCCCCGATTTCACTGTCCGGCTCTTCGCGAGGCGGCCGTGGCGGCGCTTCGTCCGGCCGTCGGTGAGCATCGGCGGCGATTTCGTGCTGCCCGATGCGGCGCCGCTGCCGCTCGCGCAAGGGCTGCTCGCCGCTGAGATGGGGATGAACCTCCAGATGGCGCTCGGCCAGCGGCGCTACCTGCTGCTCCACGCCTCGGCGGTCGAGCGTCAGGGCCGCGCGCTGCTGATGACGGGCATGTCGGGCGCGGGGAAATCGACGCTGGCGGCACTTCTCGGGAGCCGCGGGTGGCGGCTGATGGGCGACGAGTTCGCGCTGGTCGATCCCGAGACCGGCCTGATCCACGCCTTCCCGCGCCTGGTGAGCCTCAAGAACGGCGCGATCGGCGTGATGCAGGCGGCGATGCCAAACGCACGTTTCGGGCCGCTGATGCGCGGCACGCCCAAGGGCGATATCCAGCATCTCGTTCCCGATGCCGAGGCGGTCGCCCGCATGGCGGAGCCTGCCCGGCCGGCGCTGCTGCTGTTCCCGCGCTACGGCTTCGAGACGGCCGAGCGTGCCGTTGCGCCCAGCGAGGTGTTCGTGCGGCTGACGCAGGCCTCGACCAACTATACCGCGCTCGGCGAACGGGGCTTCGATGCGCTGACGCGGCTCGTCCAGACGATCCCCGCGCGCGCGATCGACTATCCCGATGCCGAGAGCGCGCTCGCGCAGGTCGAGCGCCTCTGGAGCCTATCGTGAGCGCGGCCGGCGAGCTCCTGGCGCGCGCGATGCGCGACCCCGCCTCGATCGTGGGGCTCGATGCCGAGAGCTGGACCGCACTCATCGCGACCGCTCGCGCCGAGCAGATGGCAGGCACGCTCGCATGTCGCCTCGCAGGGCTGCCGATGCCGGCGGCGGCTGCGTGCATCCTTGAGGACGCGCGCATGTCTGCCGAGCAGGGCAGGAGCGCAGCGCTCTGGGAAGCCGAGATGGCCCGCCGCGCGCTCGCGCCGCTCGGCTGTCCGGTCGTGCTCTTGAAGGGCACCGCCTTCGTTGCCGCGGGGCTGCGCGCGGGGCTCGGCAGGTCGATCGGCGATCTCGACATCCTCGTGCCGCGCGGAGATCTCGATCGCGTCGAGGCGGCGCTGCTCGCGGGCGGCTGGGAATGGGTCAAGCCCGATGCCTATGACGACGCCTATTACCGCCGCTGGATGCACGAGTTGCCGCCGCTCATCCACCGCGAGCGCGACCGGATGATCGACGTCCACCACACGATCCTGCCGCTCACCGCCCGGATCACGCCCGATGCGGATGCGCTGATCGCCGACAGCGTGCCGCTCGCGAACGGCCTGCGCGTGCTCTCGCCCGACGACATGATCGTCCACGCCGCCGCGCACCTCTTCGCCGATGGCGATCTCGTCGGCGGGCTGCGCAATCTGTGGGATATTCACTGCCTGATCGAAGAGTTCGGCGCCGCGGGATTGGCCGATCGCGCACGCCATCATGGTCTCCAGTCGGCAGTCGCCCGTGCAGCGCGGCAGGCGCGCGCGCTGTACGGCACGACGATTCCGCAAAGCTGGCGCCTTCGAACCGGAACCGATCGGATCGTTCGCCGCCGCCTCACCGCGCGCGACGGCTGGGGCCGACCCACCCGCCCGCTGCTGCGCCAGGGCTTCTATCTCCGCTCGCACTGGCTGCGCATGCCCCCCGCGATGCTCGCGCGGCACCTCTGGACCAAATGGCGCAAGGGATATCGCCCGTCCGCTTGACGCGTCGATAGCGCCGCGCCTGGGCGCTGCGTGATTTCCATCGGCGAACGACCGATACTCGGCTAGGCTCGCCGGAGAAGCGAGCGAGGAGGAAAGAATGGGCCACAAGGTGAGGCCGGCAACCGATCGCGATCGGAATGCGGTGGCCGCGATGCTCGCGCGCGCCTTCGCCGACGATCCCGCGATGCGCTTCATCTTTCCCGATGCCGATGTGCGCGCGCGCCGAATGCCGCGGTTGTTCCGGCTGCTCTACAAGGCCGACGGCCCGGTCGGAATGCGGCTGATGACGAGCGGCGGCGAGGCGGCGACGCTGTGGCGGGCGCCGGGTCGGGCGCATACCGGAACGCTCGCGATGCTGCGCGAGGCGATCCCGATGCTGCACGCGCTGGGCGGCGCCATCGGCCGCGCGCTCGGCGTCGCCGATGCGATCGAGGCGCACCATCCCGATTTTTCTTTCTGGTATCTCCACATCGCCGGCTGCGACCCCGCGGCTCAGGGGAAGGGCTTCGGCGGCGCGGCGATCCGCGCAGGCATCGAGCGCGCTACCGGGGAGGGGCTGCCGGCCTATCTCGAGACCCCGCTCGAGAAGAATGTCGGCTTCTATCAGGGCCTCGGCTTCACCCTGACGGGCGAGTGGGAGGTGCCCGGCGGAGGGCCGCGCTTCTGGTCGATGCTGCGGCCGGCGTGACGGCGCCGGCGTCGCCGGTTTCCACAACGCCCTAGCGCATCCGCCGAGCCGCGGTTACATGGGCCGCCAACCTCCGACTCACGAGATTTGGCGCACGCATGGACATCACCCTCGGCCTCACCTTCGACGACGTTCTGCTGATCCCGGCCGAATCGGATGTGCTGCCGAGCCAGGCTGATGCCCGCACCCGCGTCTCGCGCGAGATCGCGCTCAACATCCCGATCCTCTCTTCGGCGATGGACACCGTCACCGAGGCCGACATGGCGATCGCGATGGCGCAACTGGGTGGAATCGGTGTGCTCCACCGCAACATGACGGTCGAGGAGCAGTGCGAGGCCGTCCGCCAGGTCAAGCGCTACGAGAGCGGGATGGTGGTCAACCCGATCACGATCGCGCCCGAGGCGACCCTCGCCGATGCGCAGGCGCTGATGGATCGCCACAGGATCAGCGGCATCCCGGTGACCGAGAAGGACGGCACGCTCGTCGGTATCCTCACCCATCGCGACGTTCGCTTTGCCGAGAACCCGCGCCAGCCCGTCTCCGAGCTGATGACGCGCGATAGTCTCGCGACCGTCCGCGCAGGCGTGCGCCAGGAAGAGGCGCGGCGATTGCTCCATCAGCGCCGCATCGAGAAGCTGCTGGTGGTCGATGACGACTATCGCTGCGTCGGCCTCATCACCGTCAAGGATATCGAAAAGGCGGTGACCTATCCGTCCGCGACCAAGGATGCCGCCGGCCGCCTGCGCGTCGCAGCCGCGAGCACCGTCGGCGACAAGGGGTTCGAGCGCACCGAGGCGCTCGTCGACGCCGAGCTCGACCTGATCGTGATCGACACCGCGCACGGCCACAACCGCGAGGTCAGCCGCGCGGTCGAACGCGTGAAGAAACTCTCCAATTCGGTCCAGGTGATCGCGGGCAATGTGGCGACCGCAGAAGCGACGAAAGCGCTGATCGACGCCGGCGCGGACGGGATCAAGGTCGGCATCGGCCCCGGCTCGATCTGCACGACCCGCGTCGTCGCAGGCGTCGGCGTGCCGCAGCTTACCGCCGTGATGGAATGTGCGAAGGCCGCGCGCGACAGCGGCGTGCCGGTGATCGCCGACGGCGGCATCCGCACCTCGGGCGATATCGCGAAGGCGCTCGCCGCAGGAGCCTCGACCTGCATGATCGGCTCGCTGCTCGCGGGCACCGAAGAGGCACCGGGCGACACCTTCCTCTATCAGGGCCGCGCCTACAAATCGTATCGCGGCATGGGCTCGGTCGGCGCGATGGCGCGCGGCTCGGCCGATCGCTATTTCCAGCAGGACATCAAGGACCAGCTCAAGCTGGTGCCCGAGGGGATCGAAGGCCAGGTGCCCTACAAGGGCTCGGCGCGCGACGTGATCCACCAGCTCGTCGGCGGGGTGAAGGCGGCGATGGGCTATACCGGCGCGCGCAGCCTCGACGAGCTCCAGGTGAAAGCCCGCTTCGTCCGCATTACCGGCGCCGGGCTCAAGGAAAGCCACGTCCACGACGTGACGATCACGCGCGAGGCGCCCAACTACCCGACCCGATGACGCCGGGCGCGCGCCTCCAGGCGGCGATCGAGCTGCTCGACCGCATCGTCGCCGCCGCGCGCGATCAGGGCGCGGCCGCCGATACGGTCATCGCGCGCTATTTCGCCGAGCGCCGCTATGCGGGAAGCAAGGATCGACGGGCCGTGCGCGAGCTGGTCTATGCCGCGATCCGGCTGCTCGGCGAGCGGCCGGAGAACGGGCGGCAGGCGGTGGTGGCGCTCGCCCGGCATGATCCCGAGATCGCCGCCATGTTCGATGGCTCCCCGCACGCACCCCCGCCCATCGAACCGGGCGAGCCCGCCGCCGCCGACGGAATCGCACCGGCGTGGCTGCTGGAGCGGCTGACGCGCTCCGGCTTGACCGCCCAGGATCTGCCCGCGCTGCTCGATCGCGCCCCGCTCGACGTGCGCGTCAACCGCCTGGTTGCCGATCCGGCCCAAATCGCCGGTGAAATCGAGGGCGCCGAGCACCTGCCGCATGCGTCCGGCGGGCTGCGACTCCCCGCGGGAACGCCGGTCGAGCAGCTCGACGCGTGGCGCCGCGGCGCGATCGAGGTTCAGGACGAGGGGAGCCAGCTCGTCACCGCGGCCGCCGCGGCGGCGCCGGCGATGCGCGTCGTCGATCTGTGCGCGGGCGCGGGCGGCAAGACGCTCGCGCTCGCGGCGGCGATGGAGGACAAGGGAGACATCCTCGCCTGCGACAGCGATCGTGCGCGGCTGTCGCGGCTCGCCCCGCGCTCGGAACGGGCGCGCGTCGATATCGTCGAAACACGGCTCCTCGATCCCGGTCGCGAAGCCGAGGCGCTGCGCGACTGGAACGACGCGGCCGATATCGTCCTCGTCGACGCGCCTTGCTCGGGCACGGGCACGTGGCGCCGCAATCCCGAGGCGCGCTGGCGGCTGACGCCCGAGCGGCTCGACCGCGTCACCGAGCTCCAGCAACGCCTGCTCGGCCTCGGCGCCGCGCTGGTCAGGCCGGGCGGCGCGCTGGTCTATGTCGTCTGCTCGTTGCTCGACGAAGAGGGCGCCGGGCAGGTCGAGCGCTTCCTCGAACGGCATCGCGGCTGGTCCGCCGAGCCGATCGCGATTGCCGCGGGTGTGCGGCACGGGCAGGGGCTCCGGCTCACGCCCGCGCACGATGGTACCGACGGCTTTTTTGTCGCAAGGCTTGCGCGCGCATGCTAGCTCTGGAATCCAAGCCTATGCTGGAGAGTGTGATGCGTTTCACGTCCGTTGCCGTCGCCGCTGCGCTGACGCTGGTCACCGTTTCGACCGCGCTCCACGGGCAGCGGCCAGACGATCAGATCGACGCGCGTTCCAGGGCGCTGCTCGCCCAGGGCGAGGCCGCGGCAAAGGCGGGCAAGCTCGACGCCGCCGCCGACACGCTCGAAACCGCGCTTGCCGTGGATCCGCGCAATCGCGAGGCATTCATCGCGCTTGCCGGGGTGACGCGCGAGCGCGGCATGCCGGGCAAGGCGATCCGCCTCTATCGCGAGGCGCTCAATCTCGACCCGAACGACGTCGCGGCGCTTCAGGGCGAAGGCGAGGCGCTGGTCGCCCGCGGCGCGGTGGCGCAGGCGAAGAACGATCTCGCCAAGATCCGCCGGATCTGCGCCAAGACATGCCCCGAGGCGGCGGCGCTGGAGGCGTCGATTGCGAAGGGTCCGCCGGCGACCGCGCTCGCGTCGAAGACCGAGAACGAGGCCGAAGCTGCCGCCGCGGCGGCGGCGGGCGAATAGCTCAAGTCGACAGGAGGCGCGCCAGCGCCACGAACTCGTCGATCGTCACGGTCTCGGCGCGGCGTGTCGGATCGATGCCAAGCGTCTCCAGCGCGCCGAGTGCGCCGGGCACCGCCTTCAGGCTCTGCCGCAGCATCTTGCGCCGCTGCCCGAAGGCCGCGGCGGTCAGCCGTTCGAGCATGGAAAACCGGACATTTGCGGGCTCTTCGGCCGGCACGATATGCACCACCGCCGACATGACCTTGGGCGGCGGCGTGAAGGCCGATCGATGCACCGTCATCGCGATGCGCGCCCGCGCACGCCACTGCGCGAGCACGGCGAGGCGTCCGTACGCGCCGCTTCCCGGCGCCGCGACGATCCGCTCAGCGACCTCGCGCTGGAACATGAGCGTCAGGCTCCGCCACCACGGCGGCCAATCGGTCGAGAGCCACGCGACGAGCAATGCGGTGCCGACGTTATAGGGCAGGTTTGCCACCACATGCGGTCGCGACTCGAACAGCCCCGCCGGATCGAGTTCCAGCGCGTCGCCCTCGATGACCTGCAGACGGCCCGGATGATGTGCGCCGAGCTCGCCCAGCGCAGGAATACACCGTCGATCGCGCTCGACCGCCGTGACCTTCGCGCCGGCCGCGAGCAGGGCACGGGTCAGCCCGCCGGGACCGGGCCCGACCTCGAACACCTCGGCGCCCTCCAGCCCGCCCGGAATCGCTGCGATCCGGGTCAGGAGCTGCGAATCGAACAGGAAATTCTGCCCGAGCGCCTTGCTCGCGCTGAGGCCATGGCGCGCAATGACGTCGCGGAGCGGCGGCAGCGCGCTCACGCGCCGGGGCAGGGGATCGTCAGGCGCCGATGCTCGACGGCATGTGCGGCGAGCTGGATCGCCGCGATCATCGCGCCCGGTTCGGCGAGGCCCTGGCCGGCGATCGCGAAGGCGGTGCCGTGGTCGGGCGAGGTGCGCACGATCGGCAGCCCGAGCGTCATGTTCACGCCCTCGTCGAAATGAAGCGTCTTGAGCGGGACCAGCGCCTGATCGTGGTAGCAGCACATCGCGACATCGTAGGTACGCCGGGCGCGAGGGTGGAACATCGTGTCGGAGGCAAAAGGCCCCGTCGCGTCGATTCCTTCGTCGCGCAGGATCTCGATCGCGGGCGCAATGATCTCGATTTCCTCGCGGCCCAGTGCGCCCTGCTCGCCGGCATGCGGGTTGAGGCCGGCAAAGGCGAGCCGCGGCGCCTCGATTCCGAAATTGCGGCAGAGCCCGCGTGCCGTCGCACGGCCCTTGGCGACGATAAGGTCGATCGAGAGCATCTCCGAAACGGCTCGCAACGGCATGTGCGTCGTCATCGGCACCACCCGCAAGGTCGGCCCGGCGAGCATCATCACGGCGTTCTCGCCGGCGATGCCGAACCGTTCGGCGACGAATTCGGTTTGGCCGGGATGCGTAAAGCCGATCCGGTAAAGCTGTGCCTTCGAGACCGGCCCGGTGACCAGCGCGCCCGCCGCCCCCGTCTGAGCGAGCCCGGTCGCAAGCTCGAGCGAGTGCAGCGCCGTTTGGGCACCGCCGTGATCGGGGCGGCCCGGTATAACGTCCCCCGATTGCTCGATCGGCAGCACGGGCAACCCGCGCGCGAATGCGCCCAGGGTCTGCGCAGGCTCCATGATCGGCGCGATCGGGCCCTCCCAGACGGCCCTGATCGATCTCGGATCGCCCACCGCGAAGAACGGCGCCAGCCGGCGGCGTTTGCGCTGGGCCCATGCCTTGGCGACGATTTCGGGCCCGATCCCGGCAGGATCGCCCAAAGCAACGGCAAGCGGTTTCATCGTTTCCGGCGCTGAGCGTCGGCTCCCATCACCGATATTCGACGATCGCGTCGCGCCTCAGATCGCGGAGCATCTGCTGCGCACGCAGGTTCACCCGCTGCTGCTCGACCTGGCGCTGGACCGATTCGGGATCGGGAAGCTGCCCGGTTTGCGGATCGTCGCGGCCGCACAGCACCAGCGCACGCACGCCTTCGGTCGGCGAGCCGAAGGGCGGCGTCGCTTCGCCGATGCTCATGTTGAGGACGATTTTCTGGAGCTGCGGCGGCAGGTCGCGCACGCGGACCTGATCGTTGTCCACCACTGCGGCACCGATCTCCTTGGCGACGGCGGTGGCATCACCGCACCCCTTGATCGCCTGCGTCGCTGCGGCGAATTGGGAGGCGCGCGCGGTCGCCTGCGCCTGGGTGGTCCCTTCCGGGAACTGGATGGTAAGCTGGCGCAGGCTCAATTGTGCGTCGCGCGGGTCGGCGGTGAGCACCTTGCGTTGATCGACCATGTACAGGATCGAAAAGCCGCCCGGCACCTGAACAGGTCCCGCGACCTGCCCGATCTGCATCTGCTGCGCCGCCTCGGCAAGCGACGCCGGCAGCGCGCTCGTCTGCACCCAGCCGAGATCACCGCCGACCGCGCGCGTCGACGCTTCGGAGAATTGCGTGAAATACTCGAACGGCTGCTCACCCTTCTTGATCTGAGCCATCAGGCTCTGCGCATTCGCCGCGACCTCGTTGAGCCGATCGGGCGTCGCGGACAGATAGATTTCCTTGAGGTGATATTCGGTGTTGCCCTGCTGCGCCTTAAGCCGATCGAGGATGGCCTGCACCTCTTCCTCGCCGACATTGACGAACGGCTCGACCTGCTGCCCCAGATAACGCTGCCAGGCGAGCTCGGCCTCGATCTGGAGCTTGAGCGAGCGTTCCGAAGACCCGATCGAGCGCAGATAGTCGCGCATCTGATCGGGCGTCTTGTTGAAATTGCGCGCGACGCGCGTGAACCCTTGCGTCAGCTCGGCAGGGGTGACCGCGATCTCGTTCACCTTCGCAGCCTGGATCTCGAGCGTTTCATCGATGATCTGGCGCAGCACCTGAAGGCGCAGTCGCTCCATTTCATCGGGCGGCAGGCTTTCGAGATTGTTGGCGGCGGCGATCAGCGCAACGCGCTGGTCGACATCGGTGCCGGTGATCACCGAATCGTTGACGATCGCCGTCGGTTTGCGAACATTGGGATCGGCGTTGCCCATGATCTGCGCATCCGCCGGAATGCCGAGATTTGCGGCCGAGTTGGGCACATTGGCAGTGGGATCGTCGGCGGTCTGCGCCACGACGGCGGTCGCCATCGCCATGCCGGCAGCCAGCCCCGCCCAGCGGCCCAGGCCCGCCGCCTTCGTCAACGATGTCATCACTCTGATCTAAACCCCATATCGCATCCGCGCATCCGCTGACGCCTAGCCAAATCTTGCTGAACCCACGCTTACGGCCCAAACCCATAAACGGCAACGGTCGGGATTGCGCTGCGGACAACCGCGACGCGGCGGGGCCCTAACGGCCCAAATTCTTGAACGCCAGCGTCAGCAGGTAGGTGTTGCCGCGCCGCGCATCGCCGGTATCCTCATAATCGCGCTTCCAGGTGACGCCAAGCCTCAGGCAATCGTCCTCATAGGCAATCCCGAGCCGATGCCGCACGGGATCGAAGCCGTCGGCGACCGAAAGCGGGTCTTCCTTGCGATCGGTGAGGTCGACAATCGCCGAGCCGAACACCGACCAGAATCGCGCCACCTGCACCCGCGCGCCGACGCGGACCTCCTCGCGGTCGCGAAGGTCCTCGAGCTCCTCGGTGATGTTGCGGTTGAGCCGAAGGTAGCCGAGCAGCGCGTAGGTGCGGCGCGATCCGATCGTCGCATCGATCTCGTTGCGGCGGATCGCGTAATTGTCCTTGTCGAGCCGAAAACGATGCACCAGCGAAACGAAGTCGCGATATCGAACTTCGGTGCGTCCGACGAAATCGGAAAAGCGATCGGTTAGGCCGGTGCCGTCGGGAAACAGGCTGGGGCGCGTCGACAAGCGATAGCTCTGTCCGACGGTGGTATCGAGCGAGAAGCCGGGCAGATCGAGCGCGTAATCGACGCCGTAGGTAAAGCGCGTCGAATCCTCGAACCGGTCGTATCCGGGGAAGCGGTTGAGCGCGAACAGGTTCGAATCCTCGAGATCGACCGCGCGCGCATCCTCGTTAGGAATGTCGAGGTTGGCGATATGCGGCGAGGCGACCACCTGCACCCGCGGCGTCAGTCGCTGCGCGCCGCCGAACGCGCTGCCGATCAGCGGCCATTGGACGTCGACCGCGACCGCGCCGATCGCGCGCGTGTTGAACCCGGGCTCGCCGCGATAGCTCGCGATCGCGGTCTCGAGCACGTCGTGCGTGTTGTAGAGATCGCCGCGCGCAAAAGCGGTGAAGGTCACTTCCTGCCCCCAGCGGGTCAGCTTGCGCAGATCCCAGCGCGCGCTGGCAAACGCGCGCTGCGTATCCTGCCCCTCGGTCCGCGTGAGCGCGAGCGAGTTCGCCTGGAGCATCAGCGTGCCGCCGAGCGGCGCGTGCTCGATGCGGCGGCGATAATCGATCTTGGGCAGCGCGATCGGCTGCATTCCCTGCTCGTCGTCGATCCGGAGCGTCTGCACCGCCCATCCGGCGATCGAGAAATAGCTGTCGCGGTCGATCCGCTCGGCGCGGATCGTGTTGCGCAGCCGATCGTCGTTGGAAATGTCGTAGCGGCGCAGGAAGGTATCGTCGGTGGTCAGCCGGATCGAGCCGCTGAGGCTCCAATGGGGATCGAGCTGATAACGCCCGACGGCGTCGAGATAGCCGCGGAAATCCTGCTCGGTATCGGTGACGCGCGCGTTTCCGATCAGGTCGTCGCTGCGCTGGCTGACGGTGCCGTAGCCGGTCACACGAAACGCGCCGAGCGTGTTCAGTTGGCGATATTCGGCCTCGAGCATCGGCAGCGCGTCGCTGAACGCGTGCGGCGTGATCGTGACCGCGCGATTTGGCGCGAGCTGGAAATTGTACGGCAGCGCGATCTCGACGCCGTTGGTGCGATCATAGCGGATGTCGGGCGCCAGGAAGCCGCTGTCGGCAGTGTCGCCGATCGGGTGCGAGAAGGACGGCAGCGGCAGCGTGAGCCCGAACAGGTCGAGCTGCGCCCCCTTGTAATAGACGCGGTGGCGATCGGGCCGATAGGTGACGCGCACCGCGGTTATCTTCCAGCTCGGCTCTCTGGGGCACCCCGTCGAGGTCGTGACCGAGCAGGGCGTATAGGCGGCGTGCTCGAGCGAGATCACGCCGTTCGCATCGCGCGTGCCCCGCTGCGCCGCCAGCCGCCCGCCCTGCTCGAGCACGACGAGCATGTTCTCGACCACCCCGTCGCGCAGCGAATCGGTGAGCACGATGCGATCGCCATAGGCGACGTCGCCCTGCGGGTTGGTGACGGCGATGTTGCCCGTCGCGACGACCTCGCCGGTCGTGCGGTTCCACACCACCTTGTCGGCACGCAGCCGGTCGTCGCGGCGATAGAGGCGAACGTTGCCGCTCGCGGTCACGACATCCGCGTTGATATCGTATTCGAGCAGATCGGCGCTGAACTGGATCTGGTCGGGATCCTGCGACAGCGGGACTTCGGCAGCCGGCGGCGGCGCGGTGTGGCGCGGCTGGAGATCCTGCGCGCGTGCCGCCGTCGCCATCAGCGCCGCCGCGCCGATCGCACAGGTGGCCATGAGGGCGGGCCGGGTCACGATCTACTCTTCCCCCAACGGGCCAAATCCATGCGCGCGAGCATTCGCCTATCGCACCGTCGCGCCCGCATCGCAATCGGGCGCGCGTTTTGCCACCGGCGGGCCGCTCGACTAGGACGAGGGAACGAGTCGCTTCCAGAAGATTTCGAGGACCTATGCAGATTCAGTTTTCCGCCGATCGCGTCGATGCCGACATTCTTGCGCTCCCGGTCGAGAAGGACGGTCTGTCGCGGATCGCGTTCGGCAGCCTCGGGCAGGATGCGCAGCGGATCATGCTGGGTGCCGCCAAGGGCGCTCGTTTCGAGGGCGAGGCCGGAACCATCGCCGAGGCGTTCATCGCAACCGGTGACACGGTGCAGCGGATCGTGCTGGTCGGCGTCGGAAGCGGCGAGCCCGATTACGAGCGGGCGGGCGGCGCATTGACCGCGCGCTACCTGAGCTCGGGCGTGCGCTCGATCGCAGTCGATTTCTCCGCGCTTTCCGGTGCGCCGACGCCGCGCGCGGTGGCGCGCTTCGCGGCGGGCGCGGCGCAGCGCGGCTGGCGGTACGACGTTTACCGCACCAAGCTTCCCGAAAAATCGAAGCCGACGCTGAAAACGGTCACGATCGTCGCCGCGCCTGCGGGCACCGACGCCGAATGGGCGAAGCGCGATGCGCTGACGCAAGGCCTCGCGCTCACCCGCGAGCTCGTCACCGAGCCTGCCAACATCATCTATCCCGAAAGCTTCGTCGAGCGCGTCACCAAATCGGTCGAGGGCCTCGGCCTCGGAATCACCGTGCTCGGCGAGGACGAGATGCGCGAGCTTGGCATGGGCGCGCTGCTCGGCGTCAACCAGGGCTCGCGCCGCGCGCCGCGACTGCTCGCGCTCAAGTGGAGCGGGGCAGGCGAAGGCGATCCCGAGCTCGCCTTCGTCGGCAAGGGCGTGACCTTCGACACCGGCGGTATCTCGATCAAGCCCGCCGGCGGCATGGAAGACATGAAGTGGGACATGGGCGGTGCCGGCGCGGTCGTCGGCGCGATGAAGGCGCTCGCGCTCAGGAAGGCCAAGGCGAACGTCGTCGGCGTGTGCGGCCTCGTCGAGAACATGCCCGACGGCAACGCCCAGCGCCCGGGTGACGTCGTGACCTCGATGTCGGGCCAGACGATCGAGGTCATCAACACCGACGCCGAGGGCCGGCTCGTGCTCAGCGACGCGCTCTGCTGGGTCCAGCGCACGCATCATCCCAAGACGATCGTCGATCTCGCGACGCTCACCGGCGCGATGATCGTCGCGCTCGGCAACGAGCATGGCGGGCTCTTCTCCAACAACGACAGCCTCGCCGACCAACTCCTCGCCGCAGGCCTCGCCTCGGGCGACAAATTGTGGCGCTTCCCGCTCGCCGACGCCTACGACAAGCTGCTCGACAGCCAGATCGCCGACATGAAGAACGTCGGCCCGCGTGGCGCCGGGTCGATCACCGCCGCGCAGTTCCTCAAGCGCTTCATCGAGAACGGCGTCCGCTGGGCGCACCTCGACATCGCCGGTATGGTCTGGGCCGACAAGCCCGGCGCCACCTACGACAAGGGCGCGACCGGCTTCGGCGTGCGCGTCCTCGACCGCTTCGTTGCCGACAATTTCGAACGCTAGAATCCCCCTCCCGCATGCGGGAGGGGTTAGGGGAGGGCATGTCGATGGAGCGCTTTTGTTGAACAAGCCCTCCCCCGACCCCCTCCCGCGCAGCGGGAGGGGAGATATGCAGGTCGATTTCTACCATCTCACCGCTCCGCTCGAACGCGTGCTCCCCGTCATCGCCGAGCGCGTGCTGGTCCAAGGCGATCGCCTGCTGATCGTTGCGGATGAGGCGCGGCTCCCCGCGCTCGATCGGCTGCTCTGGACCTTCAAGCCCGAAAGCTTCCTCCCCCACGCCTGCGCGGGCGGCGATGCCGACGCCGCGCAGCCGATCCTCCTCGCCGCCGCGCCCGAGGCAGCGAACGGCGCGCGCAACGTCGCGCTCGTCGACGGTGTCTGGCGTGACGAGGCGCTGGGTTTCGATCGCGCCCTCCACTTCTTCGACGAGGAGCGAATCCGCGAGGCGCGGCTCGCCTGGAAGGCGCTTGCCGCGCGGGACGGCGTCGAGCGCCGCTACTGGAAGCAGGACGAGGGCGGCGGCTGGGAACGGGCGGCCTGACCCGGCTTGCATCGCGACGTCCCCCCGACTAGGGCGACGCCACTTTCACGAAACCAAGCAGGAGCACGCGACCGCCATGGCCGCCAACCGTACCTTTTCGATCATCAAGCCCGATGCCACGCGCCGCAACCTGACCGGCGCGGTCACCAAGGCGCTCGAGGATGCCGGCCTTCGCGTCGTCGCCTCGAAGCGCATCCGCATGACGCGCGATCAGGCCGAGGGCTTCTACGCCGTCCACAAGGAACGGCCCTTCTTCAACGATCTCGTCACCTTCATGATTTCGGGCCCCGTCGTCGTGCAGGTGCTCGAAGGCGACGACGCCGTTCGCCGCAATCGCGAGGTGATGGGCGCGACCAACCCTGCGGACGCGACCCCGGGCACGATCCGCAAGGAATTCGCCGAATCGATCGAGGCCAATTCGGTCCACGGCTCCGATTCGGACGAGAATGCGGCGACCGAGATCGCCTATTTCTTCACGCCCGAAGAAATCGTCGGCTGATATGGCATGGCGGGTGCGGCGCGCCGAGGCTCTTGATGCCGAGGCGCTCGCACTCGTCGCCTCGGCGACCTTCCTCGATGCCTTTGCGGGCGTCCTCGACGGCGACGACATCGTCGCGCATTGCCGCGCGCACAACAGCCCCGAAGCCTTCGAAAGCTGGATCGGCGATCCCGAAAGCGCCATCGCGATCGCCGAGGCAATGCCCGGCAACGCGCCGCTCGGCTACACGCTGCTGACCGCGCCCGATCTCCCGATCGAGATCGCGACCACAGACATCGAGCTCAAACGCATCTACACGCTCTCGCGCTGGCACGGCGCCGGCATGGGCGCCGCGCTGATGAAACAGGCGCTCGACGATGCCGCAGACCTGGGCAAGACCCGCGTTCTGCTCGGCGTCTATGGCGACAACGCCCGCGCCCGCGCCTTCTACGAACGCCAGGGCTTCACGCTCGCCGGCGAGCGGCGCTTCCTCGTCGGCAACACCTGGCACGACGACGTGATCTATTCCCGCGAGGTGTAAAAGCAGCCTGTCCTACAGCCCCGCTCCCGTGCCATGAAACGCATCGTTCTTTGACATGGTCGACGTGATGTTGCCGCGAAATTGACTCGCAGGGGCGCGGAGCCCGCACCTTTGCGTGGCATCACCCCCGTCGAACGGTCAATTTGGTCAACTTCGCCGATCCGCGCCGGATCGCTTTTCAGCCGCCGCTCGGCTTTTCCTGCGCCCACAGCGCGTTGAGCCGCGCCGGCGAGCTGGTCCGCGCGCGCAGCACCAGGCCCTTGAGCCGCAGCGTGCGGCCACGCAGCAGGCGGCCTTCCGTCTGCCAGACGATGTCGTAGATCGCGGCATCGGTCCGGTGCTGGTCCCCCGACCAATATTCGCTGGTGACGAGAACGGGGAGGCGCCCCTCGATCTCGTCCGATCCGCCGTCAGTGAGATCGAGCAGTTTGTCCGCGAACCAGTCTCCCTCGATCCGCGTGTCCACCACGATGTTGTGGACCGGAATGTCGAGCTCGGCCGGGAAGGCGAAATCCATGCTCTGGATGCGGTGCTCCGGATCCTTGAGCGCGAGCGCAGCGCCGCCGTCGACCGGCGTCGCCACAAGTGACACGATTGCGGCGGCATGCGCCTGCTCCGCTTGTTCGGCGGTGCGCGCGGCCGCCTCGTCGCGGCGCTCGGCCCAGTTGTTCCACAACGTCAATCCGGCGATGACGACGCCGGCGACCGCAAGCACCTCGGCGAGCGTGACCCAGCGGCGGCGCGTCGCGGCCGCTTCGGCCTTGGCGACCGCACGCTCGGCAGCGGCGTCCATCTTCGCCGGGGGCGCCTCGGCAGTCTTCGGCTGTTCGGGCGGCGGAACATCGTTCATCGCCCGCCCGCCTCGAGCAACCGCGCGGGCGCCGCCAGCTCCCAGCTCCGCGCGAGCCGATCCTCGACATGGCTCCAGTCGGTGTCGGGCCGCGCGAGGTCGATCGACACCCAGCTCGGCAGATAGGCGGGCCTGCTGTAGGTCTCCGGATCGACATCGAGCAGCATCGCCTGCTCGTCGGCACCGCTGACGCGCACGCACACGACGGTGCGGCCATCGCCGTGATGGTCGTCGCGGAACTGCGCGAACTGCTTGCCCGCCACGAAGAAGGTCGGCTGGCCGTGCGAAGGCCGCTCGCTCGTGTCGGGAAGCGCGAGCGCGGCGGCGCGGATACGGGAGAGCGGGTCGTCGGTCATCGCGTCACGAACTCTGCCAGAACGCGCGGGTAAAGGCGATGCTCCTCGGCGAGCACCCGCGCGGCGAGCGTCTCGGGCGTATCGCCGGGGAGCACGGGCACCTCGGCCCGCCCGAGCACCTCGCCCGCGTCGAGCTCCTCGGTGACGACGTGGACCGAGCAGCCGGCGACTACCTCGCCCCCGTCGATCGCCCGCGCATGTGTGTCGAGCCCCTTGTATTTGGGCAGTAGCGAGGGATGGATATTGACGATTCGTCCGCGCCATTGCGCCACGAAGTCGTCCGACAACAGCCGCATATAGCCCGCAAGCGCTATCGCCTCGACCTTCGCGGCCCGAAGCGCCGCATCGAGATCTGCCTCGAACGCGGCCTTCCCGATTCCCCTGGGCGACAGCGCAAAGACGGGCAGTCCACGCGCCCGTGCCCAGCCGACGCCTGCCGCATCGGGCTTGTCGCTCGCGACCAGCCCGACCTCGTATGGGCAGTCGGCCGCCTCCGCCGCCTCGACCAGCGCCATCATGTTGGAGCCCCGGCCGGAAAGCAGGACGGCGACCCGGGCCTTATTCATGTTCTTCTTCCCCGGCGAATGCCGGGGCCCAGTTGCGAGCCGCCCCATGGCGGGCCCCGGCTTTTGCCGGGGAAGAAAAGAAGGAATCAGGCCTCATGCGTCGCCGACCAATCGCCATCGGCACCCCAGCAACCCGCCGATCCTTCCACGGTGCAGCCCCGTTTTCCCTTCTCGATCGCGCCGATCCGATGGACCGTCTCGCCCGACTTCTCGAGCGCGCCGCGCACCTCGGCCGCTTCGTCCTCCGCAACCACGACGGCCATCCCGATACCGCAGTTGAACGTACGCGCCATCTCGTCGGGCGCGATGTTCCCCTCGCGCTGGAGGAAGGCCATCAGCGGCGGCTGCGTCCACGCATCGGCATCGATCCGTGCATGCACACCCTTGGGCAGCACGCGCGGAATGTTCTCGAGCAATCCGCCGCCGGTGATGTGCGCAAGCCCCTTGATCCGCTTCTCGGCGAGAAGCGGGAGCAGCGACTTCACGTAGATGCGCGTCGGCGCCATCAGTGCTTCGATCAGACACGAATCGGCATCGAACGGCGCCGGCGCGCCCATTTCCCATCCCTTGTCGGCAGCAAGCCTGCGCACCAGCGAAAAGCCATTGGAATGCACGCCGGATGAGGCGAGGCCGAGAATCACGTCGCCGGGCGCGATATCGGCACCCGTAAGCACGCGATCGCGCTCGACCGCGCCGACGCAGAAGCCCGCGAGGTCGTAATCGCTCTCGGCATACATTCCGGGCATCTCGGCGGTCTCGCCGCCGATCAGCGCGCAACCGGCCTGGCGGCAACCATTGGCGATCGAGGCGACGACGCGCTCGGCGACGGCCGCGTCGAGCTTCCCGCTCGCATAATAATCGAGGAAGAACAGCGGCTCGGCGCCCTGGACGATCAGATCGTTGGCGCACATCGCGACAAGGTCCACGCCGACGCCGTCGTGCCGATCGTGCTCGATCGCAAGCTTGAGCTTGGTGCCGACGCCGTCATTCGCCGCGACGAGCAAGGGATCGCTGAACCCCGCCGCCTTCAGGTCGAAAAAGCCACCGAAGCCGCCCAGATCGGCATCGGCGCCCGGCCGCCGCGTCGCCTTGGCGAGCGGCGCGATCGCCTTCACCAGCGCGTTTCCCGCGGCGATCGAAACGCCGGCATCGGCGTAGCTATAGGGGCCTTGGCCCTCGGGCGTGTCGGTCATATCTGAAGCGCCTAGCCACATCGCGCTTGGATTTCCACGCTTGCTTCGCCAAAAGAGCGCGCATGCGTCGGTTCCGTCTCATTCGCCCGCTCGTCCTGCTACCCGCCGTCGCCGCGATCGGCATCGCCGGTGCCGTCACCGCGCAGATCGCGGGCAATCGCGGTGTCGCGCCGATCGACAGCTCGGGCAATTTCGAGGTGTCGGACATCCATGTCGATGTCAGCGCCAAGACCGCCGAGGACGCGCGCCACGGCGGCTGGCGGCTCGCGCAGCGAAAAGCATGGGAGGTGCTGTCGCGGCGGATGACGGGGCATGCGAGCTCGCTGTCCGACGCGACGATCAACGGGCTCGTCTCGGGCATCGTCGTCCAGAACGAACAGATCGGACCGGATCGGTACATCGCGACGCTGGGCGTGCTTTTCGATCGTGGGCGTGCCGGCTCGCTGCTCGGTGTCGCCGGACAGGTCTTCCGCTCGCCGCCCATGCTGGTGCTTCCGATCGAGTGGACCGGCGGCACCGGTATCAGCCTGGAGCAGCGCACCGAGTGGCAGGAGGCGTGGGCACGCTTCCGCACCGGCAGCAGCAACATCGATTATGTCCGTCCGACCGGCACCGGATCGGATCCGCTGCTCCTCAACGTCGGGCAGGCGGGTCGCCGCGATCGCGGCTGGTGGCGGCTGGTGCTCGATCAGTTCGGCGCGTCCGACGTGCTGATCCCGGTCGCCCGACTCTACCGGCAATATCCCGGCGGGCCCGTGATCGGTGTGTTCGAGGCGCGGTTCGGACCGGATAATCGTCGAATCGCCCGTTTCACGCTGCGCGTCGAGAGCGCCGACGGGGTGCCCGCGCTGATGGATGCGGGCGTGCAGCGGATCGATGCCGCCTATCAGCGCGCCCTGCGCGGCGGTGTGCTGCGCGTCGATCCGAGCCTCGCCTATATCCCGCCGCCCGAGGAGGAGCAGCCCGAAGAAGAGATGCTCGACGAGAGCATGGCGGATATCGGCGCACCGCCCGTCGCAGGCGCGCAGTTCAGCATCCAGTTCGATACCCCCAGCGCGGCCTCGGTCACCGCGACCGAAGCCGCGCTGCGCGGGATTCGCGGGGTCAGTTCGGCGCTCACCACCAGCCTTGCGCTGGGCGGCGTCTCGGTGATGCGGGTCACCTATGCGGGCGACGTCGACGCGCTGCGCGCCGCGCTTCAGGCGCGCGGCTGGCAGGTCGAGATCGGCGGCTCGACCGTGCGCATCCGCAGGCCCGCGGCGCCACCGTCGCCGGCCCCGCCGCCGGCGACCGAGGAGCCTGCGGGCGGATGAGCCAGATCGGGCTGCCATTCGAGTGGCCGGCGGATCCGCGCGACGACGAATTCCTGGTCAGCAGCTCGAACGCCCACGCGGTCCACACGCTCGAACATTGGGGCGCCTGGCCGGTGATGGCGGCGGTGCTCGCGGGGCCGCGCAAATCGGGGCGGAGCCTGCTCGCGCGCATCTTCGCCGCCAAGAGTCACGGCAACATCATCGACGAGGCGGATCGCCAGCCCGAGACCGAGCTGTTCCACGCCTGGAACCGCGCGCAGGCCGAGCGGCGCCCCCTGCTGTTGGTCGCGGACCACCCCCCCCCCGAATGGAAGGTTCGGCTGCCCGATCTGCGTTCTCGGCTCGCGGCAAGCCCGATCGCGCGGCTCGGCCCGCCCGACGACATGCTGATGCGCGCCCTGTTCGAGCGCCAGTTCGTCAAGCGCGGGCTCGATGCGCGCGCCGATCTGATCGATTGGCTGCTCGCCCGGATCGAGCGCAGTCACGTGGCCGTCCTGCGCACGGTCGATGTGCTCGACCAACACGTGCTCGAACGCCGCAAGCGCTTGTCGATCCCGCTGGCGCGGTCCACACTTGCGGAGGCCGGGTTGGTCAGCGACCGCTCGGCCGCCGAAACGGAGACACGATGAGCCGCCCGGGGCATCTCGCCCGCTTCCACGACGATGACGATCCCTTCGTCCACGAGGCGGGGGGCGATCGCTTCTTCAACCGTGAGCTTTCGTGGCTCGCGTTCAACCGCCGCGTGCTCGAGGAGGCGTGCAACACCGCGCACCCGCTGCTCGAGCGCTTGCGGTTTCTCTCGATCTCGGGATCGAACCTCGACGAGTTCTTCATGGTGCGCGTCGCCGGGCTCAAGGGGCAGCAGCTTCAGGACGTCGAGCGCCGCTCGGCCGATGGGCGCACGCCAAGTCAGCAATTGTCGGAGATCAGCGACGCGGCTGCTACGCTGATGGCCGACATTCAGTCGGTCTGGCGCACGATCCGCGCCGACCTGGCGGGCGAGGGGATCGAAGTTCTCGACATCGACCGGATCACCGCCAACCAGGCCGAGTGGCTCGGGACGCATTTCCGCGAGCAGGTCTTTCCGATCGTCACCCCGCAGGCGCTCGATCCGGCGCATCCCTTTCCGTTCATCCCCAATCGCGGCTCGGGCGTGATGTTCGATCTCGCGCGCTTGTCGGATGGCGAGCCGGTGCGCGAGCTGGTGATGCTTCCCGGCACCGCGCCGCGCTTCCTGCGGCTTCCGGGGGAGGCGGCGCGCTACGTCGCGATGGAGACCCTGCTCGCGCGCTTCTCCGAGCTGCTTTTCCCCGGCTATCGCGTCAACGCGGCCGCCGCCTTCCGCGTGCTGCGCGATAGCGACATCGAGATCGAGGAAGAGGCCGAGGATCTCGTCCGCTATTTCGCCAATGCGATCAAACGCCGGCGCCGCGGTCGCGTCATCCGCCTCGATCTCGAAGCGGGCATGTCCGAAGAACTCAAGGCGCTGCTTCGCGACGAGCTTGGCGGGGCCGAGGCGATCATCACCGAATCGGGGGATTTCCTCGGCATCAGCGATCTCGACATCCTGGTCGAGGAGGACCGGCCCGATCTCAAATTCCCGCCCTTCGCGCCGCGCTTTCCCGAGCGCATCCGCGAATATGGCGGCGATTGCTTTGCGGCGATCCGCGTCAAGGACATCGTCGTCCACCACCCATACGAGACGTTCGACGTCGTCCTCGCCTTTTTGAAGCAGGCCGCGGCCGACCCGGACGTGGTCGCGATCAAGCAGACGCTGTATCGTGCGGGCAAGCAGCCGGCGGTCATCAACGCGCTGATCGCGGCGGCCGAGGCGGGCAAATCGGTCACCGCGGTCGTCGAGCTCAAGGCGCGATTCGACGAGGAGCAGAACCTGCTCTGGGCCTCGGCGCTCGAACGCGCGGGGGTGCAGGTCGTGTACGGCTTCATCGACTGGAAGACGCACGCCAAGATCTCGATGGTGGTGCGGCGCGAAGGGCAGGGCTATCGCACCTACTGCCATTTCGGCACGGGAAATTATCATCCCGCGACCGCGCGCATCTATACCGATCTCAGCTTTTTCACCGCCGATCCGCGGATCGGGAGCGATGCCGCACACGTATTCAACTACGTCACCGGCTATGTCGAACCCGAGCACCTCCAGCTCATTAGCATGTCGCCGCGCGATCTGCGATCGCGGCTGGTCGGGCTGATCGAGACCGAGATCGAGAATGCCCGCGCGGGCAGGCCCGCTGCGCTCTGGGCCAAGATGAACGCGCTGGTCGATCCGGCGGTGATCGAGAAGCTCTACGAGGCATCGAACGCGGGGGTCGAAATTGATCTGGTCGTGCGTGGAATCTGCTGCCTCAGACCTGGCGTCTCCGGCATGTCCGAGCATATCCGCGTCAAATCGGTGGTCGGCCGCTTCCTCGAGCACAGTCGTATCTGGGCGTTCGGCAACGGCAAGGCGCTGCCCAACGACGGTGCGAAAGTGTTCATCTCCTCGGCCGACTGGATGCCGCGCAACTTCGATCGGCGCGTCGAATATATGCTGCCGATCGAGAATCCGACCGTCCACGATCAGGTTCTCGATCAGGTGATGGTCGCCAACCTGCTCGACAACGAACAGAGCTGGGAATTGCAGCCCGACGGCAACTATGTCCGCGACGATCCCGGCGACCGGCCGTTCAACCTCCATCGCTATTTCATGACCAACCCCTCGCTCTCGGGCCGCGGCGCCGCGCTCGAGACGAGCGATTCGGTCCCCACGCTTTCGTTGAGACGGCGGCGTTAGTGACGGCGATCCGGACTGAAGCCGGCTGTGCGAGCCTGATCTCGCCGCGCGTCGCGATCATCGATATCGGGTCGAACTCGATCCGTCTCGTCGTGTATCAGGGGCCGCCCCGCGCGCCTTCGGTGCTGTTCAACGAAAAGGTGATGGCCGGCCTTGGCCGCGATCTCGCCGAAAGCAACACGATCGACGCCAAGGCCATGGCGCGCGCGCAGGCGGCGCTCGCGCGATTTCTGGCGCTGGCGCGTGCGATGGAGGTGGCACGGCTGACCACGGTCGCGACCGCAGCGGTTCGCGATGCGGACAACGGGCATGAGCTGATCGCCTATGCCGACCGCCTCGGCATCGACGTGGCGGTGCTTCCCGGCGAGGAAGAGGCCGTCATGTCCGGGCTGGGCGTGCTCGCCGGGATTCCCGCGGCCGAGGGCATTGTCGGCGATCTCGGCGGCGGCAGTCTCGAGCTGGTCCGATTGGGCGAGGGCATGGTGCGCGAACGTGCATCCTTTCCGCTCGGGGTGCTGCGAATCGCGGCGATCCGCGGTCGCGGCAAGGGTGCGCTCGACCGACGGGTCGGCACGATGCTCCGCGGCGCGGATTGGCTCGATGCCGGTAAGAACCAGCCGTTCTACCTGGTCGGCGGATCGTGGCGCGCGCTCGCCCGGCTCGACATGCACCTTACCGGCTATCCGCTCCCGATCCTCCATCAATATGAGATGCCGCTGAAGAGCGTGGTGCGACTCGAACGGACCATCGTGGAATTGGATAAGGCGCGACTGCGCGCCGTGCCCGAATTGTCGAGCGCACGCGTGCCGACCTTGGGCGACGCCGCAGCGATGCTCTCGACATTGTTGCGACGGCTCGGCAGCCGCACGACCATTGTTTCCGCGTTCGGCCTGCGCGAGGGGCTGCTCCATGCTGCGCTCGACGAAAGCGCGCGCGCCGAGGACCCGCTCATTGTCGCCGCGCGCGAGGAAGGCCATCGGCTAGGCCGTTTTGCGGAACATGGCGATCTGCTCGACCGCTGGATCGCCCCGCTCTTCGTCGATGAGCCTGCCGAGGCGGCGCGCCTGCGCCACGCGGCCTGCCTGCTCGCCGATGTCGGCTGGCATGCGAACCCCGAATTTCGCGCCGAGCGCGGGCTCGACACCGCGCTTCACGGCAATTGGGTGGCGATCGACGCGCGCGGGCGCGCGCTCGTCGCGCAGGCGCTCTACACCAGCCTGGGGGGTGGCACGGGCTCGCCGCGGCCGCTCGGCGACCTCGCGAACAGGGACGATCTGGCCAGGGCGATCCGTTGGGGTCTCGCGATTCGCCTCGGGCA
Source organism: uncultured Sphingomonadaceae bacterium (assembly GCA_946479505.1). Next base: position 5,823 of record CAMLGC010000018.1, on the reverse strand, counting down.
GCGTCTGTCGGGCGGGATCGCCGATCCGCTCAGACGGGCGACGCTCGGCACGGCCGACAGCGCCATCACCCTGACGCTCCCCGATTGCGACGCCGCCCTCTACGGCGAGACCGTCGAGCGCCGCCACAAGGCGCTCGCGAGCCGCTTCGGCAAGGAACCGATGCTCGTCCTCGGCTAAATCAACCGCAGGTGAACGAGACGACGACGTTCTTCTCGTCGAGGTGGATGTCGAGCCGGTCGGCGCGGAAATCCATGGTCACGGCCATTCCGGGCTGAATCCACCGCAACGTTCGCGAGTTCGAACGGTCGAGCGCGGCCGCACTGAGCTCGATCGTGGCGCGCTGTCCGACGAGATCGCCAAGGCCGTCGGCCGCACATACAAAGCCGGTATTGCCGCGCACGGGCGTTTCGTCGACGGGCGGCGGGGTCTGGGCGCAGGCGGCAAGCGCCAGCGCGGGCAGCACAATTCGGATCATCAATCCTCCGTTCGGCTCATCTTGAGCTTGCCGTTCTTCACTGCGAACGCAAGCTGTCCCTCGACAAGCGCCAGCGCATCGCGGCCGAACTGCTCGAACCGCCAGCCCTCGAGGATCGACAGCCCGTCGCGCTTGCCGGCGGCGAGTGCCTCCAGGTCGTCGCTGCGTGCGAGTAGCTTGGGCGCGACGTCGATCTCGCGCGAGCGGATCTTCAGTAGCAGCTTGAGCAGGTCCGCAACGAGCGCCCCTTCCTTGCCGAGCCCCGGCTTGCGCTCGTCGCGCGCGGGCATCTCGCTGGCGGGCAGCGGCTCGGCGCCGGCGACCGCGTCCATCAACCGTCCACCGATGTCGTTGCCCGCCCATGCGCCCGAAAGTCCGCGCACGCGCGCCAGATCGGGCTGCTTCTTCGGCGGCGTCAGCGCGAGATCGGCCAGCGTCTCGTCCTTCATGATCCGCCCGCGCGGCAAATTCTTGTTCTGTGCTTCGAGCTCGCGCCAGCGGGCGAGCGCCTTCAGCCGCCCGAGCGCCTCGGGCTTGCGCCCCGAAATGCGCACGCGCTTCCACGATTGATCGGGATCGTTGACGTAGTTGGCGGGATCGGCAAGCCGCTCCATCTCCTGGTTGAGCCAGATTCCGCGCCCGGTCTTCTTGAGCTTCGCGAGCATCTGCGGGAAAATGCGTGCAAGGTGGGTCACGTCCGCGATCGCATAGTCGATCTGCCGCCTGTCGAGCGGCCGCCGGCTCCAGTCGGTGAAGCGCGCGCCCTTGTCGACCTGGATGCCGAGCCAGCTATCGACGAGGTTCGAATAGCCGATCTGCTCGCCATGCCCCAGCGCCATCGCCGCAATCTGCGTGTCGAACAGCGGGTGCGGCGTCGTGCCGGTCAGGTTGACGACGATCTCGACATCCTGCCCCCCGGCGTGGAAGACCTTCAGGACATCCTCGTTCTTCGTGAGCAGATCGAGCAGCGGCGCAAGGTCGATGCCCGGCGCGATCGGATCGATCGCGGCGGCCTCGTTCTCGTCGGCGATCTGGATGAGGCACAGCTCGGGCCAATAACTGTTTTCCCGCATGAATTCGGTATCGACCGCCACGAACGGCGATTCGGCGAGCCGATGGCAGAGATTGGCGAGGGTGGTGGTGTCCTCGATCAGATCATGGATGTGCATCGTCGCCCCATAGCCGCGGTGTCGCGGGTTGACAAAGTGGCATGTGAAGGGGAAGCGCAGCGCCGTTCCCATCGCCGTCATGCCAGCGAAAGCTGGCATCTCGGGCCACGCGCGATGCCCCTGCCGCACCAGACCCCAGCTTTCGCTGGGGTGACGAAGAAGAGATGACACGTATGCACGCCTATCGCACCCACAATTGCGGCGCGCTCCGCTCCGAAAATGTCGGCGAGGAGGTGCGCCTTTCGGGCTGGGTCCACAAGAAGCGCGACCATGGCGATCTCGTCTTCATCGACCTGCGCGATCATTTCGGTATCACCCAGATCGTCACCGAGGTCGACGGCCCCGCCTTCGACGTGATCGAGAGCCTGCGCACCGAGTCGGTCGTCACGGTCACCGGCAAGGTGACGGCGCGCGCGCCCGACGCGGTCAACCCGAACCTGCCGACCGGCGGAATCGAGGTGCGCGCAACCGCGGCGACGGTTCAGAGCCAGGCGCACGAGCTGCCGATGCCGGTCGCGGGCGAGGCCGAATATCCCGAGGACATCCGCCTCAAATACCGCTTCCTCGATTTGCGCCGTGAGCGGCTGCACGCCAACATCATGCTGCGATCGGCGGTGATCGCCAGCGTCCGGCGCCGGATGATCGACCAGGACTTCACCGAGTTCCAGACCCCGATCCTGACGGCCTCCAGCCCCGAAGGCGCGCGCGATTATCTGGTGCCGAGCCGCGTCCATCCGGGCACCTTCTACGCGCTCCCGCAGGCGCCGCAGATGTTCAAGCAGCTCCTGATGGTCGCCGGCTTCGACAAGTATTTCCAGATCGCGCCGTGCTTTCGCGACGAGGATGCGCGCGCCGACCGCTCGCCCGGCGAGTTCTACCAGCTCGATTTCGAGATGAGCTTCGTCACGCAGGAGGACGTGTTCGCCGCGATCGAACCCGTGCTCCACGGTTTGTTTGAGGAGTTCGCCGATTGGCAGGGTAAGGGCCGCAAGGTCTCCGCGCTGCCCTTCCCCCGTATTCCGTTCCGCGAGGCGATGCTCAAATATGGCTCGGACAAGCCCGATCTGCGCAATCCGATCCTGATCTCCGACGTCTCCGATCACTTCAAGGGTTCGGGCTTCGGGCTGTTCGACCGCATCGTCTCGGGCGGCGGCGTGGTGCGTGCGATCCCCGCGCCGAACACCGCGGGCAAGAGCCGCAAGTTCTTCGACGACATGAACGATTGGGCGCGCTCCGAAGGCCATGCGGGACTCGGCTACATCACTCAGAAGGGCGGCGAGCTGGGCGGACCGATCGCCAAGAACCACGGCGAAGAGGCGACGCGCAAGCTAGTCGCCGAGCTGGGTTTGGGCCCCGACGACGGCATCTTCTTCGCCGCGGGCAAGGAAGGGCAGGCGGCCAAGCTCGCCGGCGCGGCGCGCACGCGAGTCGGTCAGGAGCTCGGCCTGATCGACGACAAGCGCTTCGAATTCTGCTGGATCGTCGATTTTCCGATGTTCGAATATGACGAGGAAGCGAAAAAGGTCGATTTCTCGCACAACCCCTTCTCGATGCCGCAGGGCGAACTCGAGGCGCTCGAAACCAAGGATCCGCTCGATATCCTTGCCTATCAGTACGACATCGTCTGCAATGGCGTGGAGCTCTCGTCGGGAGCGGTCCGGAACCACCGGCCAGACATCATGTACAGGGCGTTCGAGATTGCCGGCTATTCGCAGGCCGATGTCGACGCCAATTTCTCAGGGATGATCAACGCGTTCAAATACGGCGCGCCGCCGCACGGCGGCTCGGCACCCGGCATCGACCGCATGGTAATGCTCCTCGCCGGCGAGCCCAACATCCGCGAGGTCGTGCTGTTCCCGATGAACCAGCGGGCCGAGGATCTGATGATGGGCGCCCCGGGCCCGGTCTCGGCCAAGCAGCTCCGCGAGCTCAACATCCGCCTCGTCGAGCAGCAGCCGGCTCCGAACGCGAAGAAGGACGTGGATGAGGTGGTCGCCCCCGACGCGGGGTGAGGAACGCGCCGGCCGCAGCGCGGTTGTCGCCGCATGGAAACGTTGCAATCGATCTTCGGCCAGCAGCATTCGCTGAGCTTCGGCCAAGAATGCGCCCGCGCCGTGCTCATCTTCGCTTTCGGCCTCGCGCTAGTGAGACTGGCAGGCCGTCGAGTATTCGGCAAATGGGCCGCGCTCGACATCGTCGTCTCGATCATCGTCGGATCGAGCCTCAGCCGTGCACTCACCGGCAGCGCGCCGCTGCTCGGGACGCTCGCGGCCGCGGTGATCTTCGTCGCGCTGCACGGGCTGCTCGCCAACGGCGCCGCGCGTTGGCCGAAGCTCGCGCGCATCCTCGAAGGGCGCTCGATCGCCCTCGCGCGCGACGGAGAGGTGGACGACAAGATGCGCAAGCGTCGGTCGGTATCGCTCACCGATCTGGACGAAGCGCTCCACCGCTGCGGTATTGACGAAGTCGGCGAAGCGAAGCTGGTAAAGCTCGAACCGAGCGGCCGAATCACCGTGATCGACAAACGCTAATAGCGGTCGAGCGGCCGCCATCGAGCCTGGACTTGATGACCGGCACTGCGGCGCTCGGACTAGCGCTTTACCGGAGCTTTGAGATCGTCAGACCATCTTCCTTGGCGCGCTGCTTGACCGATTCCTCGCTGCGAGTCAGCGCCTTGGCGATCGCTTTCAGCGGCATGCCCTTCTTCGCCAGCAGGTGGAGCTTTTGTATCTCGTCCGGCCGCCACGGCTGACGATGACGTTCGAAGCTTTTCGCGCTCATGCTCCGTCATCGGCGGGGATCGGCGCGATGTCCAGGAGTTCGATCGCCTCGACGTTTCCGTTGAAGTCTATCCGATCGCCGATCTCGGCACCGATCAGGGCCTGCGCGAGCGGCGCTGCGAAGCCGAGTCGATCGCTCACCGGATCGGCTTCGTCGGCGCCGACGATGTCGATCTGCCGCTCGGCGCCATTGAGGCGGATGCGCACGCGTGATCCGATCGCCACCTCGCCATCGGACGGCGGCGGGGCGATCCGCGCCGTTGTCAGCCGCGTGTTCCAGTAGCGCAGCTCGCGCTTCAGGGGCTCTGGCGCCGCAGGACCGGTCGCCAGCGTTGCTTCGAGCGCGTCGATCTTCTCGCGGATCAGGCGCAGCCCGCGGGCGGTGACGATATTGGGGCCCGGCGCAAGCGGCCGCTCGAAGATCGGCTCCTTGTGTTCCTCGTCGCTCTCGCGACGAAAGGCGACGCTCACGTGACGTTTCCTTCCGTTCAATCCGCGTCCGATATGGAGCGCGATCAGGCGGGCGCGAATGCGCCGTTATCATCCATCACCCACAGCACGCCGTCGCGGATCGCGAAATGGGCGCCGCGCAGCGTAAGCTTGCCCGCCTTCTCGCGCTCGGCCACCGGCGGGAAGGTCCGCAGATTCTCGATCGAGACCCGCACCGTTTCCAGTTCGAGCGCCCGCGAGGCCTCGGGGCCGGTGCCCAGCTCGGCGACGATCCGGTCGCGCGCTTCGTCGAGCAGATCGACCCAATGACCGAGAAAGCCGCCTTCGCCGGGATCGCTATCCGCGAAGCTCTGATGCAGTGCGGCGTTGACCCCGCCGCACGAGCCGTGCCCCATCACCACGATCTCCGGCACTTCGAGTTGCGTCACGCCGAACTCGATCGCCGCCGAGGTGCCGTGCCGGCCGCCGCCCTCCTCAAAAGGCGGCACCAGGGCGGCGATGTTGCGTACGACGAAAATCTCGCCAGGCGCGGCGTCGAACACCATCGCGGGGTCGGTCCGGCTGTCGGCGCAGGCGATCACCATCACGCGCGGGCTCTGGCCCTGGGCGAGCTCGGCCCAACGATCGTGCTGGCGCTTGTAATCGGTGTCGCGGAAGCGGTGATAGCCGCGGATGAGATCGGAAAAGTCGGTCATGGCGTTTCCTTTTGCAGCCGCACGCAGGGGTGGCAAGGGGGGCATTCAGTCGCTATTTGGCGGACCATGAACGAGATGAGTCCGCTCTCGCGCCCGCCGCGTCAACGCAAGCCCGACTGGATCCGCGTCAAGGCGCCGACGAGCGCCGGCTTCGCCGAGACCAAAAAGCTGATGCGCGAGAAGAACCTCGCGACCGTATGCGAGGAAGCGGCCTGCCCGAACATCGGCGAGTGCTGGACCAAGAAGCACGCGA
>CAMLGC010000017.1 GCA_946479505.1 uncultured Sphingomonadaceae bacterium | reverse complement strand
GATTAGCTCAGTTGGTAGAGCGCCTCGTTTACACCGAGGATGTCGGCGGTTCGAGCCCGTCATCGCCCACCATTTTCACGGCGCGGCGGCAGCGCGATCTCGAAGAGATCGGGCCAGTTCTTGCCGGTGACGTAGAGCCGCCGCCGACGTGCATCCCACGCGATTCCGTTCGCAACCGAATCGAGATCGGTGAGCGCGAGCCGCGCGACGATCGGCGACAGGTCTATCCAACCGGTGACGACGCCGCTGGTCGGATCGATGCGCGCGATAAGCGGCTTCATCCATACGTTGGCCAGGATCTCGCCGTCGACCCATTCAAGCTCGTTGATCCGTTGAAGCGGCGCACCCCGCCAGGTCACCGTGAGCCGTCGCACCACCTTGGACGTCTGCGGATCGAGAAACCGCAATACCGGCGTGCCGTCGGAAAGAACGAGTCCGTCGGGAGAGGTCGTCATCGCCCAGCCCTCGCCAGCGTAGCGAAAACCGCCCTCGTGTTCGAGCGAAGGCAGCGACCAGGCGAATCCGCGCCCACCGTGCCACGTCACGCTGAACAGGCGCTCCTTCCATACAGCGATGCCTTCGCCGAACACATCGGCCGGAAGCTTGACGCTGGCGAGCGTCCGACCCGTGTCGAGATCGACGCGGCGGATCACCGATTGACCTTCGTGCCCCGTGCTCTCGTAAAGCGCGCCGTCATGGACGAGCAGACCCTCGGTGAACGCGCTCGTATCATGGGGAAAGGTGCGGATCACCTCGGCCGTTACGACGGGAGCCGGATCGGGTCGGTGTTGCGGCGGAGAGGCGGCGAGGAGCAGCGCGGCGGCAGCGAGACGGATCACAGTCGCCGCACCAGCCGCGCCGCCTGCGCGATCCACGGCGGATCGGCGACGACCTGCTGGCGCGCGCCCGCGCCCGGCGGCAACAGGTGGAGCTTGCCCGGCGTGCCGCCCTCGCGCCCGATCAGCCGCCCGAACAGGAAGCGGCCGCCCACGCGCGGGACGAGCACGTCGCGGTTGAGCGCCTGGCCGAAATCGTCGGGGGCCAGCCGCGCGCACCAGATCTCGTCGCCCGCGCGATAATCGCCCACGCCGTCGGCGACGGTGATCGCCACGTATCCGGCATCGGGAAGCGGCGGGGCGACCGTCGCGGGCCGGCTCGGGGCCTGCGCGCCCGCGGCCGAAAGCGTCGCCGCCACCGGCAGGTCGGCGCGCTCGGGCAGCGTGACGAGGTCGGCGGCGGTGACGCCGAGCGCCGCCGCGATGCGGTTGAGCCAGTCGACGGAGACGGTGCGCGTGCCGGTTTCCAGCCGACCGATCGTCTGCGCGGTGGTCGGCGGATCACAGCGCCGCGCGACATCGTCGAGCGTCATTCGCTTGGCGCGACGCACTTCGCGGATCGCCGTAATCATCGCAAGCCTCCATCTAACCAGATCGGTTTTTCTCTGTCCTACAGATGCGCCGCTATGGCAAGCCTCGTGCGACTCGGAAAATGGACGGAGGATCGCATGCGCGAATTGGCGGAACGGAGCATCGACGAGCAGGGTGCGGTGCGTGCAAAGGATCGCGGCCGTCGCCTGCGCAGCGTTACCGTCAACCTCGCCGAATCGCCGCTGTCGTGGCTCGCGGCGCGCAAGCTCGTGTCGGCGCGGCAGGTCGAGGCGGGCGAGCGGCTGCGCGCCGATTACGAGCGTGCCGCGCTCGGGCCCCGCGTCACGATGCGCTGGGATGCCGCGCCGCGCGCGCAGCGCGGCGGCGCGCCGGAACCCGCTCTTGCGCAAATCGCCGCCAAGCGCCGTTTCGATGCGGCGATCGCCGAGGTCGGATCGGGCCTTTCGGATATCCTGTGGCGCGTGGTGTGCGCCTGCGAGGGGCTGCCCGCCGCCGAACGGGGGCTTGGCTGGCCGGCGCGTGCGGGCAAGCTCGTGCTCGGCCTCGCGCTCGATCGGCTCGCCGATCATTACCGGCTACCCTGAAGGGGATCGTTTCGCCAAAGGTCCGGTTCAATTCTTTTCCACCGGCCGCGCTTTGCGCTAACGCAGCCGGCATGGCTCTGATCGACCTGTTCCTCGCGCGCCATATCCGGCGCGGCCAGCTCACCGTCGTCCATGCGGACGGAACGCGGAAGACCTTCGGCACGCCGGCCGCGGACATGCCCGATGTCGCGATCCGCTTCACCGATCGCGGCGCCGCCGGATCGATCGCCCGCCATCCGGGTCTCGGCGCGGGCGAGGCCTATATGAACGGGCGGATGGTGATCGAGGAAGGCGACGTCCGCGATCTCGTGGCGCTCGTGAAGGGCAATGCGCCGTGGGAGCAGGGCGGCGCGCGCGCGCTCGATCCCGCGTTCCCGATCCGCGCGATCGGCGCGGTCAAGCACCGGCTCGATCGGATCAACATGGCGCGGCGCTCGAAGCGCAACGTGGCGCATCATTACGACCTCTCGGATCGGCTCTACGATCTCTTCCTCGATGCCGACCGCCAGTATAGCTGCGCCTATTGGACCGACCCGGAGCACGAGACGCTCGAACGGGCGCAGGCCGACAAGAAGGCGCACATCATCGCCAAGCTCGCGCTGGCGCCCGGCATGCGCGTGCTCGACATCGGCTGCGGCTGGGGCGGGATGGCGCTCACCATCCACGAGAAGACGGGCGCCGAGGTGCTCGGCGTCACGCTTTCCGAAGAGCAGCTCAAGGTCGCGCGGCGCCGCGCCGAGGAGAAGGGCGTCGCCGACAAGGTTCGCTTCGAGCTGATCGATTATCGCAGCCTCACCGGCCGGTTCGACCGGATCGTCTCGGTCGGCATGTTCGAGCATGTCGGCCCGCCGCACTATCGCACCTTCTTTCGCAAATGCCGCGAGCTGCTGACCGACGACGGCGTGATGCTGCTCCATACGATCGGCCGGGCCGGCAAGCCGGGCATCACCGACGATTGGACGACCAAATACATCTTCCCCGGCGGCTACAATCCGGCGCTGTCGGAGATCGTGCGCGCCTATGAGGGGCTGCACATGCACCTCACCGATCTCGAGGTGCTGCGCGTCCACTACGCCTACACGCTCGATCGATGGTACGATCGCACCGTCGCCGCGAAGGAGGCGATCGTCGCGCTCTATGACGAGCGCTTCTACCGGATGTGGCAATTCTATCTGGCGGGCGCGGCGGCGGCGTTCCGCTATGGCGGGCTCGTCAACTACCAGCTCCAGTTCGCGCGCAACCGCTGGGCGCTGCCGCTGACGCGCGACTACATGATCGACGCGGAGCGCGCGCTGCGCGATCTCTGAACCAGGAACCCTCCACGTGATTCACGATGTCGCGATCGTCGGCGGCGGCTTTTCCGGCACGCTCCAGGCGATCAACCTGCTCCGTCACCAAGGCCCGCGCGCGACCCTGATCGAGCGCGCCGAGGTGGCGGGCGAGGGCCTCGCCTACGGCGCCGCGCAGCCGCAGCATCTGCTCAACGTCCGCGCAGGCGGGATGAGCGCGCTCCCCGACGATCCCGATCACTTCGTGCGCTGGCTCGCCGGGCGCGGGGTGGAGGACGCGGCCTCGAGCTTCGCACCGCGCGTCATCTACGGCGAATACCTGCGCGAAATGCTCGCCCGTGCGGTCGCCGAGGCGAACGGCCGGCTGGATGTCGTGCAGGGCGAGGTGATCGACCTCGTCCGGGTATCGGGCGGCACGCGACTCCATTTCGCCGATGGCCGCACGCTCGACGCCGATGCGACGGTGCTGTCGATCGGCAACCTGCCGCCGCACACGCCGTCCGGGCTCGACCCCGGCGTGCTGTCGTCGAGCCGCTATTTCGGCAACCCCTGGGATCCGGGTGTCACGCGCGGTCTCGCCGACGACGATATTGTCCTCGTCATCGGCACCGGGCTCACCATGGTCGACGTGGCGCTGATGCTCGATGCAAGCGGCTTTGCGGGCCGGATCGTCGCGCTGTCGCGTCGCGGGCTGATGCCGCGCCGCCATGCGGGGGGCGCCGCCGAATGGGACCGGCTCGACGAGCGCCCGGCCGCGTCGGCGTCTGCGCTGGTCGGCGAGGTGCGGGGCCGCGCCGACCAGGTCGGCTGGCGCGCCGCGGTCGACGAATTGAGGCCCTTCACCCAATCGATGTGGCGCAACGCGAGCGAGGCCGAGCGCCGCCGTTTCATCCGTCACCTGCGCCCCTGGTGGGACGTGCATCGCCATCGCCTCGCCCCGCAGGTCGCCGAGCGGATCGAGGTGATGCGCGCCTCGGGACGGCTCGCGATCGTCGCGGGCAAGACGCTCGCCTTCACGGAACGCGCCCGTGGCATCGAGTTGACCTGGCGGCCGCGCGGCGCCGACGCGCCCGAGCGCATGCTCGTCCAGCGCATCGTCAACTGCACCGGGCCGCTGGGCGATCTCGAACGCGCCGAGGAGCCTTTGCTCCGCCGCCTCGTGTCGCGCGGGCTGATCCGGCCCGATTCGGCGCATCTCGGCATCGACGTGGACAGCGAGGCGCGCACGATCGCTGCCGATGGCGCCGGCAACGACGATCTTTATGCGCTCGGGCCGATGACGCGCGGCGCCTTCTGGGAAATCGTCGCCGTCCCCGACATCCGCGCGCAGACCTGGACGCTGGCGCGCCGCCTCTCCAACGCGCACTGGGTCGGCGGCGAGGGGTTGTGACATCTTGCCGAGCAGCCGCCGGCATTCGCCGGCTGCCGAATGGCAGCTCGATTACGAGATTTGAGCCGCACCGGCGGAAGCGCTTGAGCCCGTCAGCGGGACCGGCGAAGGCGCGTTGGTGACTGCCCCGCTCACCCGCCGCTCGATCTTCGCACAGGCCTGGCCGATCATGCTCGGGCAGACGACCGTGCCGCTCGTCGGCCTCGTCGATACCGCGGTGATCGGGCAGACGGGCGACGCCGCCGCGCTTGCCGGAGTCGCGCTCGGAACGACGATCATCAACTTCCTGTTCTGGACCTTCGGCTTCCTGCGCATGGGGATGACCGGGATGACCGCGCAGGCCGAGGGGGCGGGCGACGCGGCCGAGGTCGAGGCGATGCTGCTGCGCGGGCTGATGCTCGGCTTCGGGCTAGGGCTCGCGCTGTTCGCGCTCCAAATCGCGCTGATCCCCGCGGCGTTTGCGCTGCTCGCGGGCGGCGAGCGCCTCGACGATGCGGCGCGCGGCTATGTCGCGGCGCGCTTTCTCGGCGCACCCGCGTCGCTCGGCGTTTTCGCGATCAACGGATGGCTGCTCGGGCTCGGCCGCACCCGCGCCGCGCTCGCGCTCCAGATCGTGATGAACCTCGTCAATGCCGGGCTCGACATCCTCTTCGTCTGGCATTTGGGGATGGGCACGCGCGGCGTGGGATTGGGGACCGCGTGTGCCGAATGGACCGCGCTCGTCGCCGGCGTGCTGATCGCAAGCCGCTATGCCGGCGGGCTGGCGGTGCTTGCGCGCCTGAAGCCGCGCGCCCTGTTCGCGCGCGACGCACTCGGGCGGCTGTTCGCGGTCAACGCCGATATCATGGTGCGCACGCTCGCGCTCCTCCTGCTCTTCGCCTGGTTCACCAATGCCGGCGCGCGACTGGGCGCGACCGCGCTCGCGGCCAACCAGGTGTTGATGCAGTTCGTCAGCGTCGCCGCCTTCGTGCTCGACGGCTTCGCCTTCACCGCCGAATCGCGCATCGGGCAGGCGATCGGCGGCGGCTCGACAGAGGCGATGCGGCGCGCGATCCGGCTGACGGGCGAGTTCTGCCTTGCCGCGGGCGTGGTGTTCGCCCTCTTGTTTTGGGCGATCGGTCGCCCTTTCATCGGCGTGCTCACCAGCAACGAGGATGTCCGCACGCTCGCCGTCGCGTTGCTCCCCTTCGCCGCGATCGTGCCCGCGATCGGCGCGCCTGCCTGGCTGCTCGATGGCATCTTCATCGGCGCGACCCGCGGCCGCGCGCTTCGCAATGCCGCGATGCTCGCCACCGCCGCCTATATCGCGACCGATCTCGCGATGCGTCCGTTCGGCGCATCGGGCGTGTGGCTCGCGCTCGTCCTGAGCTATGTCTATCGCGCGCTCTTCCTCGGCGCACACCTTCCGGCGATGCTCCGCTCTGTTGCGCTTGCGAAGGCAGCGCCCTAGAGCGCCGCGGTCGATTTCAAGGAGCCGCCCATGTCCGACACCATCAATCGAGTCGTCCTCGCCTATTCGGGCGGGCTGGACACGAGCGTGATCCTCAAATGGCTCCAGCAGACCTATAAGTGCGAGGTCGTCACCTTCACCGCCGATCTGGGGCAGGGCGAGGAATTGGAGCCCGCGCGCAAGAAGGCCGAGGCCGCCGGCGTTCGCCCCGAACACATCTTCATCGACGATCTGCGCGAGGAATTCGTCGCCGACTACGTCTTCCCGATGATGCGCGCCAACGCGCTCTACGAGGGGTTGTACCTGCTCGGCACCTCGATCGCGCGGCCCTTGATCGCCAGGCGCCAGATCGAGATCGCGCGTCAGGTGGGCGCCGATGCGGTCGCGCACGGCGCGACTGGCAAGGGCAACGACCAGGTCCGTTTCGAGCTCGGCTATTACGCGCTCGCCCCCGATATCAAGGTGATCGCCCCGTGGCGCGAGTGGGACCTTACCAGCCGCACCGCGCTGATCGACTTTGCCGAGAAGCACCAGATCAGCGTGCCGAAGGACAAGCGCGGCGAATCGCCCTTCTCGACCGACGCGAATCTCCTCCACACCTCGTCCGAGGGCAAGGTGCTCGAGAATCCGTGGGAGGAGGTGCCCGATTACGTCTATTCGCGCACCGTCAATCCCGAGGATGCGCCCGACACCCCCGAATTCATCACGATCGATTTCGAGAAGGGCGACGGCGTCGCCTTGAACGGCGAGGCAATGAGCCCCGCGACCCTGCTCGCCGCGCTCAACGATCTGGGGCGCACGCACGGCATCGGCCGGCTCGACCTCGTCGAGAACCGCTTCGTCGGCATGAAGAGCCGCGGCATGTACGAAACCCCCGGCGGCACGATCTATGCCGCCGCGCATCGCGGCATCGAGCAGCTCACGCTCGATCGCGGCGCTGCCCACCTCAAGGACGAGCTCGCGGTGCGCTATGCCGAGCTCGTCTATAACGGCTTCTGGTTCAGCCCCGAGCGCGAGATGCTCCAGGCCGCGGTCGACCACAGCCAGGCGAAGGTCGCAGGGACGGTGCGGCTCAAGCTCTACAAGGGCAACGTCCACGTCGTCGGCCGCAGGTCGCCCAACAGCCTCTATTCCGAAAAGGTCGTCACCTTCGAGGACGATCAGGGCGCCTACGATCAGCGCGACGCCGAAGGCTTCATCAAATTGAACGCGCTCCGGCTTCGTCTGCTCGGCCGCCGCGATCGAGGGTGAGGCAAGACTTCGTTAACCCTGATCTTCTAGGCCGAACGCCCGGGAGGCGAGCGTATGGCCATCGACGATCGCGAGGTTCGCGCCGCAGCGGCCGGCATGCTGACGGTCGCGGCCTATATGGCGGCGGTGCTCGCCAGCGGGCGGGTCGATTCGGGCGACTTCGCGCACCTGCTCTCGATCTATCTCACGGGCTCGATCGCGCTGTGGACCATGCTGTGCTTCGGCGCGCTGCTCGTGCTGCTCGCGAAGAACGCCCGCCCGGCCGAGGGCGCGCTGCGGGTCTCGCCGCTGGTGGTCATCGCACGCTATCTCGGCGATCGCTGGCGCCGCGATCGCTTCCTCTCCTTGTGCTGGCCGCCGTTGCTTTTCGCGATGCTGATGGCGTCCTTCAACGCCTTCAAACAGATGGTCCTCCCGGCCGCCGGCTTCGGCTTCGACCCGCTTTTCGCCGGCATCGATCGCGCGCTGTTCCTCGGGCACGATCCGTGGCGCGTGACGCACGCGCTCTTCTCGCCGATGGCGACCTATGCGATCGATCGCGCCTATCACGGCTGGTTCGCGCCGATGTCGCTGGGTGTGCTGCTCTGCGCATTCGGCGCACGGCGCAGCTATCGCCTCCGGACCCAATATCTGCTGAGCTATGTCGCGGTATGGGTCCTGATCGGTAGCGTCTTTGCCTACCTGCTGCCGTCCGCCGGCCCGTGCTTCGACCCGGTTTTCGCGAGCGGCGCGCCGGGATTCCAGCCGCTCCTCGATCGGCTCGCGCTCGATCAGGCGGTGATCGGGCAGGCCATTCCGGGCGCGCATCTGGCCGCGCTCGCGAACCAGCAGGGGCTGCTCGCCGCTTATGGGTCGCCCGACCTCGTCGTCGGCGGCGGCATTTCGGCAATGCCCTCGGTCCATAACGGCCTGTCCGCGCTGTTCGCACTCGCGGCCTTCCGGCTGTGGCGGCCGCTCGGCTGGGTGGTGACCGCCTATGCGCTGCTGATCTGGATCGGCTCGATCCATCTCGGCTGGCATTATGCGATCGACGGGATCGTCTCGGTCGCGATGACGCTCGGCATCTGGCGCATCATGGGCAGGGCCGCCGATCGGCTCGATCGGCCCATCGTCGCGCGCTCGCCCGCGCTCGCGCCGGTCGGCTGATTCCAGCTTAGCTGTTGCGGCCCCGAACCCTCCGCTCCTAAAGCGCAGGGATGGAGCGTCGCGGGGATTGGTGGAACAAGCGCTGGCTGCTGGCGGCGCTGGTCGCGCTCGCCGTCGTGCCGCTGCTCTGGCCGACGATCCCGCCGCTCGTCGATCTCCCGGGTCATATGGGGCGGTATCGCGTCCAGCTCGATTACGGCGACCATGCCTGGCTGCGCGACTGGTATTCGTTCAAATGGGCGCTGATCGGCAACCTCGGCATCGACCTGCTGATCGAGCCGCTGGGTCGCCTGCTGGGGCTGGAGCTTGCGGTCAAGCTGATCGTGATGACGATCCCCGCGCTTACCGTGAGCGGTCTGTTGTGGATCGCGCATGAGGTACACGGCCGCGTTCCCGCGACTGCGCTCTTCGCGCTGCCGATCGCGTACAGCTATCCGTTTCACTTCGGCTTCGCCAATTTCGCGCTGTCGATGGCGCTCGCGCTCAACGCCTTCGCGCTGTGGCTTCGGCTCGGGCGCCTCAACCGGATCGGTTTGCGCGCCGCGATCTTCGTGCCGCTCTCGTGCCTGCTCTGGCTCTGCCACACCTATGGCTGGGGCGTGCTCGGCGTGCTCGCCTTTTCGGGCGAGCTCGTGCGCCAGCGCGATCTCGGCCATGGCTGGGTGAAGGCGTGGTTGCGCGCGATCCCGCACTGCCTCGTCCTCGCGCTGCCGATGGTGCTGATGGCGGCATGGCGCAGCGGCGATCATGTGACGGGCTATACCGGGGACTGGTTCAACTGGCGCGCCAAGGTCACCTGGGTGACGATGATCCTGCGCGACCGCTGGATGGCGTTCGACATCGCCTCGGTTGCGGTTTTCTACCTCATCCTGTTCAGGGGTATCCGCGATCCCAACATCCAATATTCGCGCAACCTGACGCTCTCGGCCGTGTTCCTGCTGGCCGTCTATCTGCTGCTCCCGCGGATCGTGTTCGGCTCGGCCTATGCCGACATGCGGCTCGCGCCCTACATGGCGGGAATTGCGCTGATCGCGATCCGTCCCAAGCCCGGGCTGTCGATCCGCGGCGCCTCCGTGCTCGCGTTCGCCGGCCTCGCCTTCTTCGGCGTACGGATCGCGGCGACGACGGTGAGCTTCTATCTTTACGATCAGAGCTGGAAGCGCGAGCTCGCCGCGCTCGATCATGTGCCGGTCGGCGCGCGAATGGTGAGCTTCGTCGGCGAATCGTGCCGCAACGTCTGGTACGGCCCGCGCTTCGAGCATCTGCCCGGGCTCGCGCTCGAGCGCCGGCTCGCTTTTTCGAACGACCAATGGTCGATGGCGGGCGCGCAATTGCTGACGGTGCGTTATCGCGCCGCCAACGGCTTCGCGCACGATCCGTCGGAGATCGTCACCCGATCGCGATGCCCGCACGAATGGTGGCGGCCGATCTCCGGCGCGCTCGCGAATTTCCCGCGCGATGCCTTCGACTATGTCTGGCTGATCCGACCGCCGCCCTACGATCCGGCGCTGACCGCGGGGTTGACCCCGATCTGGCGGTCGGGAACCAGCGTGCTGTTCCGCATCGACGACCGCCGCCCCGCTGACATCAGCCGTCCTTCCTGAACGGCATCAGCTCGGCAAGAAAGTCGCGGTCGGCGGCGACCGCCTCGCGCTCGCGCCCCACGAAATCGGCGACCGCCCGGCGAAATGCGGGGTCCGGAAAATAATGCGCCGACCAGGTCGACACCGGCTCGTAACCGCGGGCGAGCTTGTGCTCGCCCTGCGCGCCCGCCTCGACGGTCGAGAGCCCGCGCGCGATCGCCGCGTCGATCGCCTGATAATAGCACAATTCGAAATGGAGGAAGGGCACGTGCTCGATCGCGCCCCAATAGCGGCCGTAGAGCGTATCGCCGC
This sequence comes from uncultured Sphingomonadaceae bacterium, assembly GCA_946479505.1. Next base: position 37,959 of record CAMLGC010000017.1, on the reverse strand, counting down.
CGATCAGGTTGAGCGCGCCCGCGATCGGGCGGCCGTCGCGCTCGGCGAGGATCAGCAGCACCTCGTCCGCCATGCGCTCGCCCAGCAGCGAGAAAAAGCGGCGCGTGAGGTACGGTTGCCCCCATTTGCGCGATCCGGTGTCCTGATAGAACACCGAGAACGCATCCCAATGCGCCTCGGTCAGCGCGCTGCCCGTCAGATGGCGGATCGTCAGCCCCGCGACGGCCTCGGCGCGCTCGCGGCGGACCGCCTTTCGCTTGCGCGACGCGAGCGCGCCCAGGAAATCGTCAAAGGTTGCGTATCCGGCATTCTTCCAATGGAATTGGGTGCCCTGCCGGATCAGCCACCCCGCCGCCTCGAACAGCGGCACCTGCTCGGGCGAAACAAAGGTCGCGTGCGCCGAGGAGAGGCCGTGCTGGTCGGCCACCGCCTCGATCGCGGCGATCAGCGACGGCGCGAGCGCCGCCTCGTGCAACAGCAGCCGCGGCCCCGGCACCGGCGTGAAGGGCACCGCGACCTGAAGCTTGGGATAATAGGCGCCGCCTGCGCGCTCCCACGCATCGGCCCAGGCGTGGTCGAAGACATATTCGCCCTGGCTGTGGCTCTTGGCATAGGCCGGGGCGATCGCGCCGGGGCGGCCGTCGGCGCCGTCGACGACGACCGGCACCGGCTGCCAGCCGGTCGCGGCGGTCGCGCTTCCCGATTCCTCGAGGACCGAAAGGAAGGCGTGCCGAACGAACGGATTGCCCGTCCCCGCGCAGACATCCCAATCGGCGGCGTCGATCGCGCGCACGCCGGGCGCGATTCGCGCGGTTACCGCCTGCATGTCTGGATCATGCGCGTCAGTCGATCGCGTCCTTGACGCCCTTGCCGACGAGCAAGCCGAGCACGAGCAGGATCACGAAGATCGCGATCGCGATGAAGAACAGGATCTTGGCGATGCCGATGAAGGCCCCGCCGATTCCGCCGAACCCGAGCACCGCGAGCACGAGCCCGATGATTAGGAAGAGGAAAGCCGCCTTTAGCATGATGCGTCTCCGTTTGCCTGCTTCTCAACGGCGCGCCGCGCCGCACGTTCCGCGTCAAGCCTTCCGGCTCGCCTCGAACAGAAACCACGCGCGCTCCTCGGCCTGGTCGGTCCAGTCGTCGAGGATCCCGCTCGTCGCGTTGTCCTTCGCCTCGTCGACGATGTCCTTTGCCTCGCGCAGCTTGTCGACGAGCTTCAGATTGTCGTCGCGCAGCTCGGCGAGCATGTCCTCGGGCTTCACGAAATCCTTGTCGTTGTCCTTGATCGACTGGTGCCGCGCGACATCGCCGATCGATCGCAATGTGGTGTTGCCGATCTTGCGCACGCGCTCGGCGATCTGATCGGTGGTGCCGAGGATCTGCGTCGCCTGGGCGTCGAACATCAGGTGATAATCATGAAAATGCGGGCCCGAGACGTGCCAGTGGAAGTTCTTGGTTTTGAGGTAGAGCGCGAATGAATCGGCGAGGATGGCGTTCAGCGCCTCGGCAACGGTCTTCGCAGCGTTCGATTTGATGTCGGTGGGCGTCTTGAGCGGCGCGTCGGTTGCCATCGCGTGGGTTCCTTTTCGGCAATGTATTGAGTCGTTGCAGCAACGATCCAATCGCCCGATTGGGTCCGCCCGCTGCTGATGCAATCTCTCGATGACAGCGATCGAATGGATCAGGCGGCGAGGGCCACTTCCGCCCGCTCGGTCTCCGCGATCCACCCGCCGCCGAGCACGCGCTCGCCTGAGTAGAGCACCGCCGCCTGGCCGGGCGCGACGCCATATTCGGGCGCGTCGAAGCGCACCTGGTCGCCCTCGATCCGCGCCGGCACCGGCCGCGCGAGCGAGCGCACCTTGGCGGTGACCGGCCCCGAATGCCCGCTGCCAATCCAGTTGACGCCGGTGAGCCGCGCCGCGGACACCGCGAGCGCTGCCCTCGGCCCAACCACCAGCCGCCGCGTCGCGGGCTCGAGCCGGATTACGTAGAGCGGCTCGGCCTGCCCACCGATCTCGATTCCCCTGCGCTGGCCGACGGTGAAGTGGAGCAGCCCCTTGTGCTCGCCCAGCGTGCGGCCCGCCTCGTCGACGATCTCGCCACCGAGATCGGCGTCGGGGCGGAGCTTCTTCACCAGCCGCGCATAATCTCCGTCGGGAACGAAGCAGATGTCCTGGCTGTCGGGCTTGGCCGCGACCCCGAGCCCGAGCTCGGCGGCGATCTCGCGCACGCGCGGCTTGGGCAGGCCACCGAGCGGAAAGCGCAGGAAATCGAGCTGCTCGCTGGTCGTCGCGAACAGGAAATAGCTCTGGTCGCGCGCGGGATCGATCGCGCGGTGCAATTCGGGACCCTGCGCTCCCTCGACGCGACGGACATAATGCCCGGTCGCGAGCGCATCGGCGCCGAGCTCGCGCGCGAGGCCGAACAGGTCGGTGAACTTGGGCCCCATGTTGCACTTGATACACGGGATCGGCGTACGCCCGGCCATGTACTCGTCCGCGAAATCGTCGATCACCGCCTCGCGAAACGCGCTTTCGTGGTCGAATACGTAGTGCGCGATGCCCAGCCGGTCGCACACAGCGCGCGCGTCGCGGATATCGCGGCCCGCGCAGCAGGACCCTGCGCGCCCCACCGCCTCGCCATGATCGTAGAGCTGGAGCGTGACGCCGATCGTCTCGGCGCCGCTTGCATGCGCGAGCGCGGCCACCACCGAGCTGTCGACGCCGCCCGACATGGCGACGACGATGCGGCGGCCGGAGAGGTCCTCGCCAAGCTGGAAATCGCCCTCGATCATCGCCGCCGCCCTTACGGCACGCGGCGAAGCGATGCAAAGCCGCGATCGTTTCCAAGCCCTTGCGCGCGGGTTTACCGGACCTTCAGACACGGGGGGTAGATCGGCCTTACGAACGAGTCTGCGTGTCGGGACGTGCCTTGGCTGACCTGAGTTTTCCCAATTTCGACAAGAGCGAGGCGGTCACCGTCCTGCCGCCGGATCTTGCCGTGATGATGGTCGGGATTGCGGCGCGCCAGGCGGCGAGCCCGACCGCCCTGTTCTTCGCAAGGCTCGGCTCGACCGCGATGGAACATTGCTTGCTCGCGCCGGCGCACGGCGCCTTCAATGCCGCGGCCGCGGCGGCGTTGAGAAGCTGGCAAGAGGAATGAAGACGGCGTTTACCGTGCCGTTTCAGGGGATGTTCAAAGCCCTTCGGCACACTGGTCTGAGTTGAAGGGGGCCCCCCGCCCCGATGAGGTATAGATGATCGAGAACCAGAAGATTCGTCCAGCCAAGGTGATCGGCCCGCTCGGCGAACCGTTGACGCTGGAGACGCTGCCGCCGCCGGATACGACCCGTTGGGTCGTGCGGCGCAAGGCGGAAGTCGTCGCTGCGGTCAATGGCGGGCTCTTGACCGTGGACGAGGTCTGCGACCGCTATGGCCTCACCTCCGAGGAATTTGCGAGCTGGCAGCGCGCGATCGACCGCGTCGGCATGCCGGGGCTGCGCGTGACGCGCATCCAGCACTACAAATCGCTCTACGAGCGCCAGCAGAAATACTGAGGCGGGCGCACCCGACTCAAAACGCCTGCGGAACAAATCGGACGGCTCGCGAGTCTTCCCTCCACAGCCCGGCACACCACCGGGTCCAAACGGAGGGACGGTTCATGGGTATCATCATCTGGCTGATCATCGGCGGCATCGTCGGCTGGCTCGCGAGCCTGGTCATGCGCACGGACGCGCAGCAGGGAATCCTGCTCAACATCGTCGTCGGCATCGTCGGTGCGTTCATCGGCGGGCTGATCTTCACCGGCGGGTCGATCAACAACGGCGTGACGGTCTATTCGTTCATCATCTCGCTTTTGGGCGCGATCATCCTGCTCGCGATCGTCAATCTCGTTCGCCGCGGCAGCGTGCGCTGAATCCATCGGCGCATCGAGGCAATCGAAAGGAGGCGCCGCCCGGGGAGCACCCGGACGGCGCCTTCTCTCATTTGAGCAGGAAACGGACCTGAAGCGTCACGGTGACGTCGGTTTCGCCGGGGACGATCGCCGTGTCGGCGGCTGATTCGGCGCGCGCGGCATACATGATCGGGCGCGGCGGCGGCATGCCGACATTGTCGCCGCTCTCGCTGATCGAGACGATGCGCGAGACGCTCAGGCCCGCGGCGCGCGCATAAAGCTCGGCGCGGGCGCGGGCGCGTTTCACCGCATCGGTGCGCGCCTCGTCCAGCGCGGCATCGGGGTTGTCGAGCGAGAGATTGGGCCCGTCGATCTGGTTGGCGCCCTGCTTCACCAGCGCATCGAGAATCGTGCCGCTCTCCGCGATATCGCGAAAGCGGATCGAGACGGTGTTGGTCGCCTGATAGCCGGTGATCGCAGGCGCCTGGTTCTCGATGTAGCGATATTGCGGCGAAAGCCGGACGGTCGCGGTGGCGATGTCGCGCTCGGCGACCCCCGCATCCCGCAGCGCCGCAAGCACGCGATCCATCCGCCCGGCATTCTCGCTCAGCGCGGCCGCGGCGGTCGGCGCCTGCGTCACCACGCCCGCACGGATCGTCGCCAGGTCGGGAACGCGCGTGCTCTTGCCCTGCGCGGAGACCTCGAGCAGCGTTCCGTCGGGGAGGATCGTCGGCGCGACGATCTGTGCCGCGGCGGGGGCCGCGAGCGGGAGCGCGAACGCGGCGGCAAGCGCGGTGGCGATACGGGGCATGAAAATCTCCTGCTGGTTCGTGTGGGCGGAACATGGCGGATGCGCGGACAACCTGCGCTGAACCGCTGCCTCAGCCGGCGCGGCGTGCGACGACGAGACGGTAGGCGATCAGCAGGACGACGGCGCCCAGCCCCGCGGCGAGGTTGTTGCCCCAGCCTTCGTCGACCCGCCAGCCGGGCATCTGCGCGAGCGCGCCGCCCAGGATCGCGCCGACGATGCCGACGAGGATGGCAACCACGAATCCGCCCGGATCGCGGCGGGGCATCAGCAGCCGCGCCACGACGCCGAGCACGACGCCGATCAGCAGCCAGTCCAGCATCGAGCTCTCGGGCATCGATCCTGCTCCTTGTTGCCGCACCCCCTCGATCGCAGCGGGGCGCAGCCTCGCCTCAAGCGCGATGCTTTGCAACCGTTTCCTCGCCGCAACGGCCTTTGCCGTGCTAAGGCCACGTTCAAATTGCGTACGTCAAAAAAGCGCACGCGACCGCTTGAGGTCGGTGATCTATTTCTATAATACACTGCCCGACAGGCGCGGCAGCCATAGCCGGGACGGGAAAGTGACTGAACAGATGAACTACGAATCGGGCACCATCGGCGAGGAAGAGCGCTACGCGCTGCCGGACATGAGCGAGCGCCGCCGCCGGCGTCGCTGGATACCCTATGCAATCGTCGCGGTGCTCGTGGCGCTCGTGGTCGGGTATCTGTCGTTCGGCCGCGCCGGCCCGAACGACCAGCCGTTCGGCGCCGCCGATCCGAACAGCCAGATTCCGACGGTGACGGTGACGAAGCCCGGCCGCGCCACGATCGTGCGCGATATCACCGCAACCGGCACGATTGCCGCGCGCCGCGAGATGCCGGTGGGCGTCGCCGGCGAAGGCGGCCGCGTGACGCGCGTGCTGGTCGATGCCGGCGATTGGGTCGAGGCGGGGCAGGTGCTCGCGACGGTCGATCGCTCGGTCCAGTCGCAAACCGCCGAATCGCTCGCCGCGCAGGTGCGCGTTGCCGAGGCCGATGCCAAGCTCGCGCAGGCCGATCTTGATCGCGCCAGGCAGCTCGTCTCCCGCGGGTTTATCTCGCAGGCCGATATCGACAACAAGACCGCGACCCGCGACGCCGCGGTCGCGCGCGTCAACGTCGCCAAGGCGCAGCTCGCGGAAACGCGTGCCCGCAACGGCCGGCTCGATATCCGCGCGCCCGCGGCGGGGCTGGTGCTGACGCGCGGCGTCGAACCCGGCCAGATCGTGAGCGCGGGCAGCGGCGTCCTCTTCCGCATCGCCCGGGGCGGGCAGATGGAGATGCAGGCGAAGCTCGCCGAGGGCGATCTCGCGCGCATTTCGACCGGCGCGCCGGCGACGGTGACGCCGATCGGCACCGACAAGCAGTTCAAGGGGCAGGTCTGGCAGATCTCGTCGGTGATCGATCCCGATACCCGCCAAGGCACCGCCCGCATCGCGCTCAGCTACGCGCCCGAGCTCCGCCCCGGCGGCTTCGCTTCGGCGCGGATCATCGCCGGCGCGAACCAGGCGCCGCTGCTTCCCGAATCGGCGGTGCAGAGCGACGGCGCGCAGAATTTCGTGTATATCATCGACAAGGACGACAAGGCCGTGCGCCGCAACGTGACGACGGGCGAGGTCTCCGACGCGGGCGTCGCGATCGCCGACGGCCTCGACGGCACCGAGCGCGTGGTGGTCTCGGCGGGCGCGTTCCTCAATCCGGGCGACAAGGTGAAGCCCGTCCTCGAGAAGAATGCGAGCTAGGCCATGAGCTTCCGGAACATCTCCGCCTGGTCGATCCGCAACCCGGTCCCGTCGATCGTCCTGTTCGTGGCGCTGACGCTGGCGGGGGTCGTCAGCTTCATGCGGATGGACGTCAACAACCAGCCCGATATCGACTTCCCGATCGTGTGGATCTCGATCTCGCAGCCCGGCGCGGCTCCGTCCGAGCTCGAGACGCAGATCACCCAGCGCGTCGAATCGGCGGTGCGCAGCCTGCCGGGGATCGACGAGATCAACTCGACGGTGCGCGAGGGCAATTCGGAAACGGTGATCCAGCTCGACATCGGCACGCCGATCGATCGCGCGGTCGAGGATGTGCGCAGCGCGATCCAGCAGATCCGCGGCGACCTGCCCGATGGCATTCTCGAGCCGCAGATCGGCCGCGTCGATACCACCAACAACGATCTCGCGAGCTTCTCGGCGGTCGCCACCGACATGACGATCGAGGATCTGAGCTGGTATATCGACAACGACGTCGCCAAGACGCTGCTTGCGGTGCCCGGCATGGCCGGCGTCAACCGCAACGGCGGCGTCAGCCGCGAGATTAGGGTGATTCTCGATCCGGTCAAGCTCCAGGCGCAGGGTCTGACCGCGAGTGAGGTCAACCAGCAGCTTCGCCAGATCAATCTCAACGCGGCCGGCGGTAAGGCCGAGATCGCGGGCTCCGAGCAGGCCGTGCGCGTGCTCGGCAATGCCGAGTCCGCCTATGATCTGAGCCAGACGCAGATCGCGGTCGGCGGCGGCCGCACCGTCAAGCTCGACGACATTGCCGAGGTGCGCGATCTCTATGCCGAGCCGACGTCGGCGTCGGCGATCGACGGCCGGCCGGTGGTCAGCTTCGACATCCAGCGCGCCAAGGGCTCGTCGGACGTCACGGTCTATCACGGTGCGGTCGAGAAGCTGAAGGAGCTGGAGGCACGCAACCCCAAGGTCCAGTTCCGGCTGCTCTACAACAACGCCAAATATGCCGAAGAGCAGTATGCGAGCGCGATCGACGCGATGATCGAGGGCGCGTTCCTCGCGGTGGCGGTCGTCTTCCTGTTCCTGCGCGATTGGCGCGCGACCGTGATCTCGGCGCTCGCCATCCCCCTGTCGGCGATCCCCACCTTCTGGTTCATCGAGATGCTGGGGTTCAATCTCAACCAGATGACGTTGCTCGCGCTCAGTCTGGTGGCAGGCGTGCTGGTCGACGATGCGATCGTCGAGATCGAGAACATCGTCCGCCACATGCGCATGGGCAAGAGCGCGTACCAGGCATCGATCGATGCCGCGGACGAGATCGGCCTTGCGGTGCTCGCCACCACCATGTCGATCGTCGCGGTGTTCCTGCCGGTGGGCCTGATGCCCGGTATTTCGGGGCAGTTCTTCAAGAATTTCGGCCTCACGGTCGTCGTCGCGGTGCTGATGAGCCTTGCCGTGGCGCGGCTCGTGACGCCGATGATCGCCGCGTATTTCCTGAAGTCGTTCGGCCACGCCAAGCACGGCGAGGGCTGGCTGATGGACGTCTATATGAAGGTGCTGCGCTGGACGCTCGACACCCGCAAGGCGAAGGCGCGCGCGGCGGGCCGCGGCTTCTTCGGCCGCGTGCTCGCGCGATTCCGCGATCACCGCATGTGGGTCGTCGGCATGGGCGCGCTGTCGTTCCTGCTGACGATCGTCTGTTTCGCGATGCTGCCGATGCAGTTCCAGCCGGAGCAGGATGACGATGACAGCACGGTGCGCATCGAGATGGTGCCCGGCACCACGCTCGAGCAGACTAAGGCCGTTGTCGATCGCGTCGCCCACCTTCTACAGGACCAGAAGATCGTCACCTCGGTTTACCAGCGCAGCTTCGTCGGCTCGGGCCGCGTGACGGCGCAGCTCGCCGAGGACCGTGAGGTCACCTCGACCCAGTTCGAGCGCGGCCTCGCGCCCGAGCTCACCAAGATTCCCGATGCGCGCGTCAGCTTCCAGTCGCAGGGCGGCTGGGGCTCGAGCGGGCGCGACCTCACGATCGTGCTCGGCGGCGAGGATCCCAAGCTGTTGAACGAGACCGCGGTCAAGCTCGTCAACCAGATGTCGAAGCTCAAGACGGTGGTCGCGCCGCGCATCACCGGCGATCTCCAGCGGCCCGAGATCGTGATCCGTCCGCGGCTCGATCTCGCCGCCGACCTCGGCGTGACGACCGCGGCGATGTCGAGCGCGATCCGCATCGCGACCTTGGGCGACATCGATCAGAACAGCGCGCGTTTCTCGCTGTCGGATCGCCAGATCCCGATCCGCGTCGCGCTCGACGAGAATGCGCGCGAACGCCTCTCGACGATCCAGAACCTGCCCGTCACCACGCAATCGGGCGGCTCGGTGCCGCTGCGGGTGGTCGCCGATATCGGCTTCGGGGCGGGCCCCACCAAGATCGAGCGCCTCAACCAGCAGCGTCAGCTCACGATCGGCGCGGACCTTGCCCAAGGCATCATCAGCGGCGTCGCGATGGAGGGGATCCACAACCTGCCGATCATGAAGAACCTGCCCTTGGGCGTGCATGAGCTCCAGGTCGGCCAGGCCAAGTGGCAGGCCGAGATGGTCAAGAACTTCATCATCGCGGTGATCTCGGGCACCTTCCTCGTGTTCGCGGTGCTGGTGCTGCTCTACCGGCGCTTCCTGCCGCCCTTCGTCAACATGGGCTCGCTGTTGCTCGCGCCGTTGGGCGGCCTCCTTGCGCTGCTCGTCACGGGCAACGCGCTGTCGATGCCGGTGTTCATCGGGCTGCTGATGCTGCTCGGCATCGTCGCCAAGAACTCGATCCTGCTGATCGATTTCGCGCTCGAGGAGATACACAAGGGCGTCGATCTGCTGACCGCGATCATCGATGCCGGGCACAAGCGCGCGCAGCCGATCGTGATGACGACGGTGGCGATGATCGCGGGCATGATCCCGACCGCGATTTCGCTGTCGGGCGACAATAGCTGGCGTGCGCCGATGGGCATCACCGTGATCGGCGGGCTCGCGCTGTCGACGCTGCTGACGCTGCTCATCGTGCCTGCCAGCTTCAGCCTGGCGGTCGGGGTCGAGCGCTGGATCGGGCCCAAGCTCGGCCGCCGCCTGCTCACCTATCGCCCCGGCGACGACGAGCGCCCGGCGCTCGATCATCCGGGCGGGCCTGCCCTGCCGGGGCGGCGCGGCGCCATCGGCTATCGCGGCGACGATGAGGAGCCGCAGCCGGCGGAATGAGTCGTCACTTGAACAATCTCCGCGTTTGGGGATTGTTTCGGTGATGAATCGCTTCGCCCGCTCCGTCGCCGCCGAGCCTGCGCCTCCCGGGCTCGTGCGGATGCGGCTGGTCGCGACAGGGCTGCTGCTGGTGATGGCGGCGCTGTTCTTCGTCGGCCGCGCGCTCGAGCCGCAGCATCCCGGCTTCGGCTATCTCAGGGGCTTCGCCGAGGCGGCGATGGTCGGTGGCCTCGCCGACTGGTTCGCGGTCACCGCGCTCTTCCGCCACCCGCTCGGGCTGCCGATCCCGCACACCGCGATCGTGCCGCGCAACAAGGATCGGATCGGCGACACGCTCGCCGCCTTCCTGCGCGCCAATTTCCTCACCCCGATCGTGGTCGCGCGGCGGATGCGGCGCGTCGACATCGCCTCGGCGATCGGCAAGTTCCTCGCCGCGCCCCCCGAGCGCGGGCGGCTGTGGCGCGGCGCGTCGCGGCTGATCGCGGATATTCTCGAATCGCTCGATCAGGAGCGGCTGGGCGGGATGGTGAAGGGCGCGCTCGCCCAGCGGCTGCGCGGGATGAACGTCGCGCCCGCGCTCGGAAGGGCGCTTCGGGCCGCGATGAAGGAAGACCGGCACGTCCCGCTCGTCGATGCGGGGATTCGCTGGGCGAACGGGCTGCTCGATCGCAACGAGCGGCTGATCCGGTCGATGGTCCACGAACGTTCGGGCTCGATCCTGCGCTGGACGGGGCTCGACGAGACGATCGCGAACAAGATCATCGACGCGCTCGATCGGCTGCTGCGCGACATGGCGAGCGATCCCGGCCATCCGCTTCGCCTCAAGATCGAGGATAGCCTCGCCGAGCTCGCCTTCGACCTCCAGCACGATCCCGAGATGCGCGAGCGCGTCTTCCGGCTCAAGGCCGAGTTGCTCGACAATCCGGCGGTCGAGCGCTGGTGGATGAGCATGTGGGAGCAGATGCGGCGCGGGCTCATCACGATGGTGCGCGACCCCAACGATGCGCTCGCCGGCCAGTTCGGCGATGCCTTGCGCCAGTTGGGCGAGACCCTCCAGCACGACGACCGGCTGCGCGCGACGATCAACCGTTTCCTGCGCCGCGCCGCGGTCGGGATCGCCGCCGATTACGGCGACGGCATCGTCCGGCTGGTGTCGGAAACGGTGCGCGGTTGGGATGCCGAGACGATTACCGGCCGGCTCGAGAACGCGGTCGGCCGCGATCTTCAGTATATCCGTGTCAACGGCACGCTCGTCGGCGGCCTCGTCGGGCTTGCCATCCATGCGGTGGACGTGCTGCTCTGACGCGTTCAGCGCTCCCAGTCGACGATCGGCCAGCCGCGCTGCTTGGCGAGCGCGCGCAGCCGGTCGTGCGCGTTGACGGCGAACGGCTCGTCCGCCCATTCGAGCACCGGCGCATCGGAAACGTGATCCGAATAGAAGCGGATGTGCGCGTCTTCACGGTCGATCCCCTCCTTGGCGAGCCAGGCCTCGATCGCGGCCAGCTTGGCGGGGCCATAGACGTTCTCGCCGATCATCTTCGCATAGAGCCGCCCGGTCTCGTCGACCTGCGCCTCGGTCGCGATCACGTCGTCGAAGCCGAGCCGGTCGGCGATCGCGTCGACGTAGAAACGGTACGAGGCGGTCGCCATCACCAGCCGATAGCCCGCGGCGCGGTCGGCGGCGATGCGCGCGCGCGCGCCCGCGAAGACGCCGGTCGCGGTCACGCGCTCGGCGAAGGCCGCCGCCGCGCCTTCGACCGCCTCGGGCGCGAGCGAGCCGCCCAGCAACAGGCGCTGCATCGTCTGCTTCAATCGCGCGCGATCGATCAGCTTGGCGAGATAGCCGAGCCCGGCGACGATCGCCGCGGGAATGAGAATCATCCGCCACGGCGCATGCCGGCGCATCGTTCCCCACAGGAACGGCGTCCAGGTCGGCGCGTGGGTGATCGTGCGGTCCATGTCGTAGATGGCGAGGCGGTGCATAGGCTTCCTCTACGCTGCTATCGTCTTGCCGATCCAGCCGCTTTGCATCAAGGATGCGGCCGATGACCGCTCCGGCCGATTTCTCGCCAGCCGGCGACCACGCCAGTACGCTGCGCTTCACGGGTACGCTGTCGCTGGCGTGCATCGGCGATCTGCCCAACCGGCTCCACGGTTATGAAGGCGATGTCGAGCGGCTCGACATGGGCGCGGTCGATTATATCGACACGGTGGGTGCGTGGGTGATCCACCGCTTCGCGGTCGAGCACGATGCCGAGATCACCGGTCTCGATTCGGCCGGTCAGTATCTGCTCGACCAGGTCAGCGCCGCCGACGAACCCGTCGAGGCGAGGCCGCGGCCGCCCGGCGCGCTGACGCGCGTGCTCGGCGATATCGGCGATGCCGTCGTCGTCAGCCTCAATACGATGTACGGCCTGCTCGGCTTTCTCGGCGCGACCGCGATCGCCTTCTGGAACGTGATCCGCCATCCCCGCCGCTTCCGCTTCAACGCCACGGTGCATCGTTTCGAGGTGGTGGGCGTGTCGGCGCTGGGCATCATCGGGCTGATGAGCTTCCTGATCGGTATCGTCATCGCGCAGCAGGGCGCAGTCCAGCTTCGCCAGTTCGGTGCCGAGGTGCTCACGATCAATCTCATCGGCCGCATCACCCTGCGCGAGCTGGGCGTGCTGATGACCGCGATCATGGTCGCGGGCCGCTCGGGATCGGCGTTTGCTGCACAGCTCGGCACGATGAAGCTCACCGAGGAGATCGACGCGATGCGCACGATCGGCGTGTCGCCGATGGAGGCGCTGGTGGTGCCGCGCACGCTTTCGACGATCATCCTGATGCCGCTTCTGGGCTTCTACGCGTCGCTGATCGCGATCATCGGGGGCGGGCTGTTGTGCTGGGTTTCGCTCGGTATCCCGCCCGTCACCTTCATCCAGCGGCTGCGCGAGGTGGTCCCGATCACCGATCTCTATGTCGGGCTGGTCAAGGCGCCGTTGTTCGGTGCGATCATCGCGATGGCGGGCTGCTTCCAGGGGATGCTGGTCGAATCGGATGCCGAGCAGGTGGGGCTGCGCACCACCTCCGCGGTCGTCCAGGCGATCTTCCTCGTGATCGTGCTCGATGCCTTCTTCGCGGTGTTCTTCACCTGGATCGGATGGATCTGATGGTGGACGAAAACCTTCAGACCATCATCCGCGTGCGCGGCCTCAAGAACAGCTTCGGCGATCAGGTCGTCCACGAAAATCTCGATCTCGACGTCCGCAAGGGCGAGATCCTGGGCGTGGTCGGCGGCTCCGGCACGGGCAAGTCGGTGCTGATGCGCTCGATCATCGGGCTTCAGCCGCCCGACGAGGGCGAGGTCACCGTCTTCGGCGAGAACGCGCTCGGCCGCGAGGAGACCGAAGCGACCGAGATGCGCAAGCGCTGGGGCGTCCTGTTCCAGGGCGGCGCCTTGTTCTCGACGCTCACGGTCGCCGAGAACGTCCAGGTGCCGCTGCGCGAATTCTATCCGCAGCTCGACCAGGGGCTGCTCGACGAGATCGCCGCCTACAAGATCGTGATGACCGGGCTCAGCCCCGATGCCGGCCCCAAATACCCCGCCGAGCTGTCGGGCGGCATGAAGAAGCGCGCCGGTCTCGCGCGCGCGCTCGCGCTCGATCCGCAGCTCCTGTTCCTCGACGAGCCCACCGCCGGGCTCGATCCGATCGGCGCGGCGGCGTTCGACGAGCTCATCAAGTCGCTCCACAAGACGCTCGGGCTCACCGTGTTCCTCATCACGCACGATCTCGATACGCTCTATGCGATCTGTGATCGGGTCGCGGTGCTGGCGGACAAGCGCGTGATCGCGGTCGGCACGATTCCCGAGCTGCTGGCGTTGGACCATCCGTGGATTCAGGAATATTTCAAGGGGCCGCGCGGCCGTGCCGCCACCGCGACGGTCAGGCGCAACGAGGCGCATGCACAGGCAGGGGCTGATTGATGGAAACGCGTTCGAACCACGTCATCGTCGGCGCCGTCGTGCTGATCCTGCTGCTCGTGCTGGCGCTGTTCACCGTCTGGCTCTCGCACTTCGGCAGCGCGACCGAGAAGAAGTACGACATCTTTTTCCAGCAGGCGGTCGACGGCCTCACCAAGGGGTCGGCGGTCACCTATTCGGGCGTGCCCGCGGGGCAGGTCCAGGAAATCGCGCTGTGGAAGCCCGATCCCCAGTTCGTCCGCGTGCGCGTCACCGTCGATCCCGATATTCCGATCCTTCAGGGGACCACCGCGACCGTGCAGAGCAGCTTCACCGGCACCAGCACGGTCGCGCTCGACGGCGGAAAAAAGGGCGCGCCCGAAATAGGGTGTCCCGAGGAGCATGCCGAGACCGAATGCCCGTTTGGGCAGCCGGTCATCCCCACGCGCACCGGCGGGCTCGGTGCGGTGCTCAATTCGGCGCCGCAGCTCCTCGAACGCATCTCGACGCTCACCGAGCGGCTGACGCAATTGCTGTCGGACAAGAACCAGGCGTCGATCGCGGGCATCCTCGCCAACACCGACCGGCTGACCGAGGCGCTCGCCGATCGCGGGCCCGAGATCGCGGCGACGCTCGCGCAGACCCGCGTCGCGATCGAGCAGGCGGGCGACGCCGCCGAGCAGATCGGCGACCTTGCCCAAACCGCCAACGGCGTCCTTTCCGACGACATCAAGCCGACCGTCGCGAACCTCAACGACGCGATCAAATCGGCCAAGCAGAGCGCCGACACCCTCAATGCGGCGATCGGTGACGCCCGGCCGGGGCTCCAGGCCTTCTCGAAGAAGACGATCCCGGAGGTCGGCCAGCTCGTGCATGACCTGCGCGTGATGTCCGAATCGCTTTCGTCGGTCGCGCAGAAGCTCGATCAGGGCGGGGCCACCTCGCTGATCGGTCCCCAGAAACTCCCCGATTACGAGCCAAAGTGAGCAACAGGAGCCGCCCGATGAAGAAGGTCCCGATCATTCTGCTCGCGGCGCTCCCGCTCGCTGCGTGCATCAGCTTCGGTGCCGAGCCGCCGCCTTCGCTGCTGACGCTGACGCCCGCAGCGGCGGTCGCGGTCAGCCAGCCGCAGAGCTCGGCCAACGCCGCCACGATTCTCGTCACGGTGCCTGTGGTGCCGCAGAAGCTCGCCGTCCAGCGCGTGCCGGTCCAGGCGAGCGACACCTCGATCGCCTATGTCAAGGACGCGCAATGGGTCGAGACCCCCGCCGATCTGTTCGCGCGGCTGATGGCGGATACGATCACCGCGCGCACCAGCCTCGTCGTGCTGAGCACCGCGCAGTCGCGCGTCGATCCGGGAAGCCGGCTCGCGGGCGAGCTGCGCAATTTCGGGGTGGATGCGGCGACGCACGAGGCGGTCGTCACCTTCGACGGCGCGCTGATCCGCAGCGGCAGCGACGCGGTCGAGAAGCAGCGCTTCGAGGCGCGCGTGCCGGTGAGCGCCATCGAGGCCGCTCCGGTCGGTATCGCGATCAACCAGGCCGCGAACGAGGTTGCGGCACGCGTCGCCGATTGGGTCAGCCGCTAGGGCCGGTCGCTCGGCCGCGCGGATAGTTGGGCCAGAGCCCCGGCGTCGCCAGCTCGAGGACATGCCCGTCGGGATCCTCGAAATAGAGGCTCCGCCCGCCCGCGGGCCACGCCATCTCGCCGCGCAGCGCGACACCCGCCGCATCGAGATGCGCTCGCCACGGTTCGTAGCTCTCCTCGGCGATGCGGAATGCCATGTGGAGCGGCCCGCGTCCGTCGTGCCCCGGAACGGTCCCGCGCTCGGATACGCTGTCCTCGGTCGATCGACCTCGCGCGAACACCAGCAGCACCGCCTGCGGCCCGGCATCATACGCGGTCAGGCGGTCCGATCGGAACATCGGCGCGAGCCCGAGGATGCGCTCGAAGAAATCCGCCGAGCGCGTCATGTCCGCCACGTAGAGCGCGGTTTCGAGCAGCCCGGCGATCGGCGGCGCGGCAGTCATCGCGCGGCTCAGCGGCCGATCGAGCTGTAGGCGAACCCCGCGCGCGCGACCTCGGCGGGCGAATAGATATTGCGCAGGTCGACGAGCACCGGCGCCGCCATCACCTCGGCGAGGCGATCGAGGTCGAGCGCGCGAAACACGTCCCATTCGGTGACGATCGCCACCGCGTCGGCGCCCGTCGCCGCATCATAGGCGTCGCTGCAGAAGGTCACGTCACGCATCAGCGTCTTGGAAATCGCCATTCCTTCGGGGTCGAACGCGCGAACATCGGCGCCGGCATCCTGCAGGCGCTGCACGATGGCGAGGCTTGGCGCATCGCGCATGTCGTCGGTGTTGGGCTTGAAGGTGAGGCCGAGCAGCGCAACGGTCTTGCCGCGCGCATCGCCGCCGAGCGCCTGGATCACCTTGCGGCCCATCGCCCGCTTGCGGCTGTCGTTGACCTGGACCACCGCCTCGACGATGCGCATCGGGCTCGCGGCGTCCTGCGCCGTCTTGAGCAGCGCAAGCGTATCCTTCGGAAAACACGATCCGCCATAGCCCGGCCCGGCGTGGAGGAACTTGGGTCCGATCCGATTGTCCAGCCCGATCCCGCGCGACACCTCCTGCACGTCGGCGCCGACCGCTTCGCACAAATCGGCGATTTCGTTGATAAAGGTGATCTTGGTCGCGAGGAACGCGTTGGCGGCATATTTGGTGAGCTCGGCCGTCCGGCGTCCGGTGAACAGCAGCGGGCTCTCGTTGAGGTAGAGCGGGCGATAGACGTCGCGCATCACCCGGCGCGCGCGCTCGTCCTCGGTGCCGATGACGATGCGATCGGGGCGCTTGAAGTCGCCGATCGCAGCGCCTTCGCGCAGGAACTCGGGGTTGGAGACGACCGCCACCTCCTTGCCGGGGCACACCTCGCGAAGGATCGCCTCCACGCGGTCGCCCGTGCCGACGGGGACGGTTGATTTGGTGACGACGACGGTCGGGTCGGTGATCGCGGCGCCGATCTCGCGCGCCGCGTCGAACACATAGGTGAGATCGGCGTGCCCGTCGCCGCGCCGCGATGGCGTTCCGACCGCGATGAAGATGGCCTCGGCGCCCGTCACGGCAGCGGCGAGATCGGTCGTGAAGCTCAGCCGCCCGGCGGCGACGTTCGCCGCAACGAGCTGCTCGAGCCCCGGTTCGTAGATCGGCATGCGGCCGGCGTTGAGCGCGTCGATCTTGGTCGCGTCCTTGTCGACGCAGATCACGTCATGGCCGAAATCCGAAAAGCAGGCCCCCGATACCAGGCCGACATAGCCCGATCCGATCATCGTGATGCGCATGACGCGGAAGATTCCCCGAAGTGGCGAGGCTTCCGCCTCATGGGTCCGATGTAGCGCCCGCCCGTTTTTTTTCCAGCACTTCGATGGGGATCGGCCGGCGCGGCCCGAACCCTTCGGACGCCCGATCCGCCGTCACGTGCCTCGAGCGCAGCAAAGCATCGCGTGCGTTCGCATCGAATACGGGGCCGCGCCGATTACCCGGATGGTCGGGCGATGCCGCGGCGGCTGCGGCACCGCCTGCCTGTCGCCACAAAAAAAGGGAGGCCGGCATTGCCGACCTCCCTCTCTTTTCGTCGCAGGTTGCGAGCTTACATGCCCGAACCCGGTCCGTAGGTGATCTCCACGCGGCGGTTCTGCACCTCGCGGACACCGTCGGCGGTCTCGACACGCAGGTTCGTCTCGCCGAAGGCTTGGGTCGTGATCACGCCCTCGGGGATCGCATGCGACGTCATATAGTCCTTCACGGACGCGGCGCGACGCTGAGACAGTCCCACGTTGTACGATGCCGCACCCGACGTGTCGGTATAGCCCGCGAGCATCACCTGCGCGTTGCCACAGCTCTGGTACGCCGTGATCGCATTGTCGAGGATCGACGCCGCTTCCGGCGTGATGTTCGACTTGTCCCATTCGAAGAAGACGATGAACGGGCCCGGCGAGCACACCACCGGCGGCGGAGGCGGCGGAGGCGGCGGCGGAGGAGGCGGGGGAGGCGGCGGCGGCGGAGGCGGAGGCGGCGGAGGAGTCGGCGCACCGAAGTTGTACGTCAGACCACCCAGCAGGCTGTGCGACCGGAACCGGCCCTCGAAGTCGCGGTTCGTCACGTCGACGAGCCGGACATTGTCGGCGTTGAAGAAGCGATACTTCAGCGTCACGTCCAGATGATCGCTGATCGGCGCGCGAACGCCGGCAAGGCCCTGCCACGCGAAAACCGTATCCGAATCATCGAGGAACGATCCGCCCGTGGTCAGCGCATACTGGCTCGCCTTCACGCGCGCCACGCCGACACCGCCGCCGACGAAGCCGGTGACGCCATCTTCGTCGCCGAAGTCGATCAGGCCGTTGAGCATGAAGCTCAGCGCGGAGGTCGAGCCGCCGGCGCCATCATAGGTTCCGGCGGGCGCGTCGCGCAGGCCACCGCTGGAATAGAACGGCGTCGTGGTGGTCGACGAGATCGAATCGACATTGGCATGCCGATAGCCGACTTCGGTTTCCACCCGGAAAGCGCCGAAATCATATCCGACGACGCCATCGACGTCGTAGCCATAATCGCTGTCGGCGACCGTGGCGTTCTGCAGGTCCCCAACGTCGAATTCGATATCCTCGACGATCATCGCGCCGCCTTCGACACCGACATACCACGAGTGGTCGCGGGCCAGCGAAGGCGAGGCGAGAGCAGTCGAAGCGAGTGCCAGTGCGACGGCAAGCTTCCGCATCATAATCCCCTTTCTTGGTTGTCACTACGGACAGCCCAAACTCCCTACTCTCCGCTTGGTTTCGGCGCAAGCGAACAAATTTCGGGGCATGTTGCCAAAACGCAACAATTTCCGAGAGCTTCCGGGAACTTGGTCGATCGGGTCTCAGGAAGCGATCAGACCATGTCCCCGCAGCGCCGCCAGCACCGCGCTCAGCCCGGCGCGGCATTCGGCATCGACGGTGGTGCCGTTCGCCGGATCGGCAATGGCGCCGGCCTGCGGTCCCACCACCGCGACGCCGTCGATCAGCACCCGCGCCGCTCTCAATTCGCCGAGATGCCATTCACCGGAAACGAAGCGCGCGGGCAGGCCCGCGGCGTCGACCCACGCCGTCAGCCCTTCGGTCGCCGCGACGAAGCGCCACCCCCCGGCGGTCCATCCCGCGAGCGCCTGCGGATGGCCCGCCCAGGCGCCGGTCGGCGCTGCGCCGACGATCCAGCACGCGCCGATCGCCGATGTCGCCGGCGGCGTCTCCACCCCGATGTCGAGGACGTGCGCGCCGACCGCAAGGTCGATCAGCGCGAGCGCCTCGTTGTGCGTCATCTCCTTTTGCGCCTGGCCCGGCTGCAGCAGCGGCAGCGCCAGGCGCGCACTCGTCTCGTCGCTCATCATCATTCCTTATTGCTGGTCGGGGACGGTCAGCGTCGCGGCGGGGGATACGCCGTGGGTGCCGACCTGCCGCACCGAGACGATGCTGTTCGCCGAAGGGCGGTCGCCGGCGGCGAGCACGACATCGGCTGTCTCGACATCCGACGATGCCGCCGCGCCGCCGCTGTCGAACGAAAGACGGTATCGCTCACGTTCTTCCGCAAGCGGCACGTCGACGCCGTCGAGCCAGCGCCACCCGGCGCGGCTGCGCCTGATCCAATGCAGCCCGAGAGCGCCATCGGGCCCGCCGTCGGCCCGGAAGTGGACCGGCGAGGGCGGCAGCACCGAGGCGCCGGTCACCCGCGCCTCGGTCTCGGCGGCGCCGTTCACGTCGCCCGCGCCCGATGCGAGCACCCGCACCGTCGCGCCCAACGTCGCGAGCGGCAGGTCGATCGCCATGATCGCCGCCGGCGTCAGCAGCACGAACCGGTCGCCCGCGGCTTGCCCCCCGATCGCCGCCTCGGTCCCGCGCCGGCCGCGCCACAGGTGCGACAGCCGCCAGCGCGTCGCATCGAGCTGTTCGGCCCGGCCGAACTGGAGCAGCTCGTCGCCGACCAGCGCCAGGTTCGCGCCGCCGTCGAGCCGCGCATCGTCGGCGTTGGTCAGCCCGCGGAGGCTGTTGGCGAGCGTCACCTCGAAAACCGTCCGCATGTCGATCAGCGTCGCCGGGGCGGCGGCGGGCGCCGTTGCGAGGGTCCCCAGCGTCGCCGCGGTCCGCACGTTTCCGCCCGATTGCCACTCCGCACCGTCGTCAATGCTGTAGAGCAAGGCGGCGCCCCGCCACCCGGGCGCGGCGCTGCCGGCGGCGATCAGCAGCCGGGGCGAGGACAGTATCGCATCGTCGAGCGGCGGCAGGTCGAAGGCATGGACCATCGTCGGCCCGTTGAGCAGGTCGGGCGCGGGCAGACCGACCCCCGGATCGGCGCTCGCGGCGATCGGCGCCGCCGCGAGCCGCACCAGCTCGAGCTTCAGCACCATCGCCTCGAGGCTCCATCGCGCGATCCGCCATCGGCCCGGCTCGCCCGCAATCGCGACGACATCGCCCGGCAGCAGATCGGCCGCATCCCAGCCCAGCGTCAGCGTGCGCCGCATCCGCGCGGTCTGGGCGCGGGCGAGCGCGGCGGCCGCCATCGTCTTGGCGGCGGAGGCGGAGAGCGCCGCCGGCATGTCGATCCGCTGCTCGCGCACGCCCGCGCCGGCCCGCCGCACGCGCTGGAGCCCGGTCTGGTAGTCGCGCGCGGGATCGTAATGCGCAATCGTGATCGATCGGGGCACGCTGTCGATCGTCGCGATCGCGCGCGTGCCCGCCGCGCCGCCGCGGTCGTCCGCCGCATCGCCGCGATCGTCCAGCGTCCGAACGGGCGCGCCGTCGCCGGCGAAGCGGATCGCCTCACCCGACGGCGCGAACCACCCGCCGCTCGCCGTCGCCAGCGTCTCGATCACCCCGCGCATGCTGTCGCCATAGGCCGAAAAGCCGCCGATCGGCTGCGTCGCCTCGCTGCCATCGACCAGCCCGTCCGAAAGCTCCGCGGCGATATCGCCGGCGCTCACCGCCGCCGGATCGGCGACCACCTCGAAGGTCAGCGACGGGATGCGATTGCCGTATTCCGCCAGCGCGAACTGCTCGAACACCGCATAGGCGAACCCGCGATGCGCCGGCGTCTCGCCGAGGCCGATCGCGGCGCTCATCCCCGGATCGGGCGCCTGGTCCTCGTCGCCGAGATGGAGCCGGAAGTCTGTCGTGGTCTTGAAATCGCCCGCGGCGCCGCGCAGCAGCTTGCCGTCGGCCCAGATCCGCCGCACCTCGCGGATGCGCCGCGCCGACAGCAGCACCGCGAACGACACCGAATAGCTGTAGCGCGTCTGCGCGGATTGCCCCTTGCCGCCGCCGCCTTCCTGGTCGCTCTCGATGAAATCGGTCGACCAGATCACCGATCCCGCCACCCGCATCGTGCCGTAGAGCCGCGGGATCGCGCTGCCATAGCTCGATGTCTGCACCCTCAGCTCGGTCAGCCGCGGCCCCTCTCGCCGCTCGGGCTTGAACAGCACTTCGCGATCGACCGCCTGCCCCAGCAATCCGCCCAGCGCGCCGCCGATCGGCCCGCCGATCGCGGTGCCGACCGCGGTCAGCACGAGTGTCGCCATCAGTCTTCCTCCAGTCGCCAGCGCCCGAGCACCGGCCAGGGCGCCTCGCCCGGCCGCGCCACCACCCGCCGCAGCAGCGCGTCGGCATGGACAATTCCGTCCTCGATCGAGATCGCGAGATGAAGCTGCCCCGGCGCGCTCGCGCACAGCAGCAGCTCGCCCGGCGCGCCGATCCCCTCGATCAGCCCGAGCGCGTCGATTAGCGCCCGCACCCGCTCAGGGTCGCCCCGCCGCAGCGCGTACGCATCGGGCATCGCCCCGCAATATCGGCCCGCCCGCAGCGCCCATCCGGCGAGCCCCACGCAATCCAGCCCGAACCGCGGATCGCGCCCGTGCGGCCGAAACCGCGTCCCCACGAGCTCAAGCGCCGCCAGCGCGACCCGCTCGCCCTGTCTCATCTGCCCGGATACCGCGTCAGCAGATCGATCCCCGGCAGGTACGGCTCACCCCGGAAATTGAGCACGTTGGCGAACCGGCTCCGGCACGTGGCGATGCTCTTGTCGCACCCTTCGACCAGTTCGACGATCGTCCCCGCCGCGGCCGCGAACGGCGGCGGTGCGGCCAATGTCAGCCCGTCGCCCGCCGACACCGCGATGGCGCTCTCGCGCCCGCAATTCGCCCCTGTCATCCAGCGGAGCAGCCCGTTGCCGTACGCATTCGCCACGGGCTCCGCCGCATCGACCGTCACCTCCTGGTCCGTCGCCGAGACGACCCGCACCAGACGCCGCTTCCCCGCCATCGCCACGCGGCAGCGCCGGTCGCCCAGCTCGGCGCGGCATTCGGGCGAGGTCGCCTCGACCACCGGCCGGTCGAGCGCCGCCGCCCCGCCCCTCAGCTCGGCGGTGAAGCTCCCTCCGCGCGTCTCCACCGCGCCGATCGTGCCCGCGCCGAGCGGCACGGTTGCGCCCGGCGCTTCCCAGTCGACCGCGAACAGCGCCACGCGCGCGCCGTCCCAGCGCCCCGCGATCAGGTCGTCCGCGCCGATCGCGCCGCTCGTCAGCGCGCCCTCGATATCCATCGTATCGGGTTCGAGCCCGTCGCTGCGCGCGATCGCCGACGGCGTCATGCCCGGCGCCGCGCGATGCACCAGCCCGTCGAGCACGAGGTCGCGATCGTGCGTCGTCAGCCCGATCGCGACGCCGTCGCGCCGCTCGAGCCGCCAGCACAGGGCGATCGTGGTGAGATCTCCGTCAAGAAAGCCCGCCATCTCAATCCTCGCGCAGCTCGACCAGCGGCACCGAGGGCGCCGCCCCCGCCAGGAAGGTCGCGCGCGTCACGCTCAGCCGATCCTCGGCAAAGCGCACGGCCACGTCGAACGCGAACCCCGCCGTCACCACCGCGCCGACGCCCGGCGCCGCATCGAGCGTCACCCAGCCGTTCTCGACCGCGAACCCCTCGGTCTCCGATCCGTCCACCGCCACCCGCACGCTGCCCGCCACCGGGCGCGTGATCCGCCGCGCCTGCGCACCGTAATGCTTGACCAGTGCGAACCGCGTTGTCGCGCCGTCGCCGATCCCGATCTGCTGGTCGAGCGCGCTTCCCGCGCCCGAGGCGGCGTCGAACGGGTCGCGCAACCGAAATCCCCGCGCGGGCCCCATCCGTGCGCGGAAAAAGGCGAGCAGGGTCGCGATATCCTCCTCCGATCGCACACCCGGCCCGACGTCGTAGCGCGTCCGGGCCTCAGCCCAGCTCGCGTTGCGCCGCTCGTGCCCGCCCGCGCTGGTCACGATCGCGGTCGAGAAACCCGGCGCCACCTCGGCCTCGCGCCCGAGCGCCAGCGGAAAGAGCACGTCGTCGAACGCCTGCACCTCTGCCTCCTCGTCGAAATGGAGAAACCCGTCGCGCATCACCTGCGGCAGCGCCCAGACGAAGGTCTCCGCGACCCGCCCGCGCGCCGTCTCGGCCGCCGCATCGATCGCGCGCCATCGGTCCGCATCTTCGGCGTTGAGCACGAAGCCGGACAGATAATGCTGCGCGCTCTCCGGATAGCCCAGCCGCGCGGTGGCCTCGGCCCTTGCGTGGCTGCTCGCACCCGCGTTTCCGCCCGTCACCCACTCGTACTCCTCGAGCTGGAGCACGTCGAACGCCGGCGCCGCCCAGCCGATCGGCAGGTTCGCGCGCCGGATCTCGGGCGCGGCCGGGTCGAGCACCGACGGCAGATAGGCCAGCAGATGCGTCTCCGCGTCCGGAAAGGCGGCCCTCACCGCGCCGGTCAGCGCCGCGGTCGATTGCGCCAGCACATCCCCCGCCGCGTCGAGCAAGGCCTTCTGCGCGCCGCCGAGCGCCTCCCGCACGCTCGCAATCTCCGGCGGATCGCCTCCGAACGCCGCCCTTGCCGCCGCATCGTAGAGGCACGGCCGCCCGTCGGGCATCACCCACCACCACGGCTCGCCCATCTGGAATTTGGCCGGCATCCCGCTTTCGGCGGCCAGCGCCAGGAACGCCACCGCCACGGCCCGCAGATACGCCATCGCCCCCTCATGCGCCGGCGACAGCAGGGTCGAGGGCGGCATCCACCCGGTCAGCGCCGGGCTTCCGTCCCACGCCCGCTGCTTCCAGTCGTTCCAGCAATGCGCGTCGAACACCTCGTAGGACAGCGACCAGATCACGTCATAGCCGAGCGCGCGCGCCCGACCTGCAAGGTCGCGGTGCCACGCCGCGCATGGTGCGTTGAGCACCCCCTCCTTCAGGCTCACGTACAGCCCGGCCGCGTTCGCCTCGAGCCGGAAATAGTGGCTCATGCCGACATAATGGTCGATCAGCCCGCGATAGCCGAGCTGGAAGGCATTCCGCAGCAGCCGTGCCGGGGTCAGGTTGTAGCTGTCGTCATACCCGCTCGCGACGCGCAGTCCGTGCTCAGGCACGACGACATCGCCGATCGCCAGCACCGATCCCGCGCCGGCGCAGGCGAGATCGGAAAGCTCCACCCACCCTTCGGCGGGCGCGTCGAGCAGCGCGTCGTCGTCCTCGACATAGCCCGGCGCGACCAGCGACACGAACATCCGGTCGACGTCGCCCGCCCACACCGGATCGGCGTCGTCGGGCAGTGCGAACCCGCCCGTCAGGTTCCCGAAATCGAGCGTCACCTGGGCGTCGTCGGGCAATCCGCTCGCATAGTTCCACAGCCGCACGAACCACGATCGCGCCGCGCCGCCCGCGTCGCGCCCCTCGATCGTGAGCGTCGGCCCGTCGATCGCATCGAGCGTTCGCACGCCATCGGAACGCCACCGGAACGACAGCATACAGGTCCGAAAATCCCGCGCCGTCTCATAGGCGAGCAGCGGATGATCGATCGCGTCCTCGGCCTCCCAGATCAGCCCGGCCAGATCGCTCCTGCGATAGAAGACGGCGTCGACGCGCAGGCCGTCATGCGCCGTGGTCACCACGCTCGCCATCATCGGCCGCGGAAAATTGACCGTCCAGAACCGCGGATCGAACCGCGAGATCACCCCCTCGGATTGGATAGTACGCTGTCGTGCAAGCCAATACGCCACTTCTCCCTCTCCCCCTTTTTTCTTTTGCCTTCCCCGGCGAAGGCCGGGGTCCAGCATCGGGCCGCTCGCAACTGGACCCCGGCCTTCGCCGGAGAAGGCGTGGGACTCCGCTTGTTCGCATCTCGTCTAATCACGCCCCTTCGATCGCCGCGCGCACCGCACGCGCCACCTGCCGGCTCGATTGCGCCAGCGCCCGCGGCGCCTCGCCCGCGGCTGCATTGACCGTGATCGCCACCCGAACCTCGCGCGCCCCGCCGCCGCCGTTCGCCACCACCCGTCCGCTTGACGTCGGCACGAACAGCTCGGGCCCGCGCTCACCCACGCGATAGGCGCGCCCCGGCGATACCGGCCCGCCGGTCGCCCGCCCGGGCGCGCCGAGCAGTCCGGCGAGCGCCGCGCCCAGCCCGCCGCCGCTCTGCCCCGCCAGGCTCGCAATCCCGCCGCGCACCGCGCTCGCCGCGATCTCGGCGAGCACCGCCTCGGCCGTCCGCCCGAGGTCCTCGAACCCGAGCTTGCCGACGCGCACCGCGCGCACCAGCGCATTCTCGATGCTCCGCCCGGCCTTGTCCGCGCCCGCCGCGAGCGGCCCTTCCAGGCTCCCCCGCATCGCCTCGACATCGCGCGCGAACCCGGCGGTGTCCGCGCGCACGCGCACCACCAGGCTTTCGATCTCCTCATCCATCCGGAAACGCCTCCATCATCCGCGCGATCGCCGCGCGGTCGGGCGGCGCAGCCGCCTCGCTCCCGCCGCCGAGGGCTGCCACCAGCGCGCCGAGCTCGGCAGGAGTCGCCCGCCAGAACACCTCCGGCGCCCACCCGAGCACCGCCCCCGCCATCCCCGCGAGCCGCGCGGCAGACCCACCAAATTCCTCCCCCCGAGGGGGAGGGGGACCGCTCGCCGAGGGCGAGTGGTGGAGGGGTGTCCCCGTACCTGGCGGGCGCGCGCTCTGCGTAGGGGACGATCCCACCCGATGCGCCGCTCCTTCCAGTGGGGAATGAACGTCTCCGCTCACCGCCCCGCCAGAATCTGCTGAACAAGCACCTGGAGCGCCGGCGTCGCATTCACCAATCCGCCCGCGATCACGCGCTCGGCGAACACCTCGCGCGAGGTCGGCCGCTCGGCCAGGCAATGCCAGAACAGCCCCACCATCTCGCCGATCCCCAGCCGCCCCGCCGCCGCGCGCTCGACGAGGTCGAACAGCGGCCCCACCTCCTGCTCGGCCGCCACCAGCGCCGCAAAGCTCGGCCGCAGCACGACCGTCTCGCCGCCAACGCGCAGCGACGCCTCCCCGCGCATCGGGTTCGCACTTCCCCCCTCCCGCATGCGGGAGGGGCCGGAGGAGGGTCTGTCCTCGGAGACGCCCACCATCACCCCGCCACCACCGGTCCAGAGCTTTCGAGGCTCAGCGTGTAGCTGCGCTCGCCGTTATAATCCCCGGCATAATCGAGCCGCGTCACCAGGAAGCGCCCGGTCATGCTCTCGCCGCTCTCGAAGCTCAGCCGATAATCGTCGATCTCGCCCGACAGCGCATTGGCCTTCACCCGCGCCTCGGCAGCCGATCCGGTGAACACGCCCGCGCCCGACACGCTCACCGATCGCACGCCCGCGCCCGACAGCAACTCGCGCCACCCGCCCGACTCCTTGGAGGTGATCGCCACCATCTCGCCGTTCACCGAAAGCTGCGTGGTCCTGAGCCCCGCCACCGTCGCATAGGTGACGGGCGATCCCCCATCGCCCACCTTGAGCAGGAACGCGCTCCCCTTCTCCGCCGCCATGATCTTCTCCTTGTTTGTTGCGGCACCGGCCCGCTCCCCCACCCGACCACCCAATCAGGGTACGATCGTGGGTGGTCGGGTGGGGGAGCGGGCCGGTGCCGTCCATCCGCGTGAGCGGATCAAATCACCCCGCCATCATCCGCACCCGAAACTCGATCGAGACCGCCCACCGCCCCGGCGCCTCGCGCAGCATCCGCGACCGCACGAACCGCACGCTCACGATCCGCCATCCGTCGAGATCGGTCGCCATGCCCTCGACCGCCGCGCTCACCGCCCCGGCAAGCGCCTGCACCCGCGCCGGCGTTTCGCCGGCATCGCGCACCACCACCGCCGGCCGCAGCTCGCGCCCGGTCCAATCCTTCGCGCTCCAGTCGACCGCGATGCTCGGCTGCACCTCGGCGAACGGGGGCGTCGCCTGCACCGCCGGCCCCTCGAACACGCCGTTGATCGCGCCGCCCACCTCCGCCGCCTCGCGCAGCGCCGCCACCAGCGCGGCGTGCAGCACGCCTTCCGCGCTCATCGCATCAGACTCCCGATCCAGCGCAGCACCGGCTCGCGCATCAACCGCGCGCGCAGGCCCCGCCCCGACAGCACGACGCCATCCCCGTCGACGCGCGCCGCGACGCCCGGCAGGTCGCCGCGCACGCTGTCGACGAGCCGATCGCGCGCGTTCGCCGCCGCGCGTTCGCCCAGGGCGCATCCGCGCGCCTCCAGCCGCTCGATCACGGCCGCACCGCCGCGTCGAGCCGCATCACCCGATACGGCCGCCACAAGGCCGTCACCGCCGCGGGCGGCGGCGTCACCGCGTCGCGCTCGACGAACAGGTGCGCGGCAAGCAGGATCGCCCCCTGCCGCAGCGGCGCGGGCAGGCTCGCCCAGTCGGCCGCGGTCCCCGCGCTCAGCGTCACCTCGGCCAGCGTGCCGCCGCCCGCGTCGATCACGCGCACCCAGCCGCGCCCATCGGCATCGATGTCGACCGCATAGCCATCCGCCGCCAGGGGCACGCCGTCGGCACCGGCGACCGCGTCGATGCGCGATACCGGCACCGCCGCCAGCATCTGCCACGGATGCGCCGCCGCGATCGTCTCGATCATCGTCCGCGCGACCATGATGCGACCGGTGAAGCGCTCGGCAAGTCCCAATGCGGTCTCGACGAAGACCGCGATCAGCGCCTCCTCGTCGGCGGTCGCGATGCGGAGCAACGCCTTCACCTCGGCGACGGCCGCGGCCCGATCCTCAGGCCCGAGCGTCACGTCGCCCGGCCCGTTCGCTGCGATGGTCATCGCGTCCTCCGTTGTTGAAAGATCAGCGCCGCTCGATGCGCCGCAGCCACCGCCGCTCCAGCGCCGTCGGCACGATCGCGCGGCCGTTGGCCACCTCGGCCTCGCCCTCCGCGCTGGAGCCGTCGTCGAAGACGTAGCGGACGCCGAGCGGCCCGTCGGCCACGCCCCAGCGCGACCAGTCGAGCGTCAGCACGTCGGCTGCGCGGGTTGCGGCCGCGCCGCTCGTCGGAATGTAGCTGGTGGCGCCGCTGCCCCGTTCGACGCTCGCTCCCCAGAAAATCGCGCTGTCGCCGGCGCTCAGCGCCGAATTGCGGATCAGATAGACGCGGCACGCGGTGCAGCCCGGCGGGGTGCGGAACGCATGGTCGATCCTCGCGAAGCCGGCCGTCGAAAGCGCGCGGTCCGGACGAACGTCGATCGCGACGAACGCCAGGTGCGTTTCGTCATAGACCGCGATCAGGAAGTCGGGCTCCGCGACCGTGCCGAGCTTGATGTATTCGCTCAGCACATGGTCCGTATCGGCCGTGCAGGCGAACGACTGGAACACGCCGGATCCGCTATAGCCATAGCGGTCCGCGCTCGCCGTTCCGTCGGGGGCGATGTCGGTGTTCGCGGTCCGGGTTCCGTCGCCGGACCAGGCCGCATCGGTGATCTCCGCGCTTCTCAGGAGCAGGTTCGTGCGTTCGGGCTCGATCAGCAATCCCAGCGATGCGCCGCTCGCCGGATCATGGTCGAAGCGCGCCACGTCGGCCGGCTCGATCCGGAGCACGCCCGCCGCGTCGAACCGGCTGCCCGCCGACGCGCGCGTCAGGCTCGCCCCGGTCGGCAGTACGCCCGCGCTGAAATCGAAGCCGACCCGCGGCGATCGGTCGACCGCAAGCGATGGTCCGAGGTCGAACGCGAGCATCAATAGAGCGCCAGGATATCGGCCGCGGTCGTCCCCGTCGCCCGCACCAAGCGCGCGCGGAACGGCAGCACGGTCCCGCTCGCCACGTTCGTCCACACGCTATCGGCCGCGCCGCTCCCGCGCATCGTGATCGTCCCGCCGCTGCCGACATAGAGCGCCTTGGGCACATCGGCGAGCGGCGTCACGTCATCGGGCACCACCGCCACCGCACGCGTCGCCGGCGCCGACACCGCGTCGGCGCTGTTCGAAAATGTATCTGCCATGAGAATCTCCAATTCCTCCCCGGAACGGGGAGGGGGACCATCGCGCAGCGATGGTGGAGGGGCCGCCCGCACAGCGGGCGGAACACCCGGCTGTTCAGCTCGCCGCGAACTTCATCACCTTGATCGCTTCGCTGTTCGACACCTGCCCGCCCACGCGCTTGGTCGCGTAGAAATTGACGAACGGCTTGTTCGAATACGGATCACGCAGGATCACCGTCTCCTGGCGCTCGGCGATCAGATACCCCGCCTTGAAGTTCCCGAACGCGATCGAGAGCGAATTCGCCCCGATATCGGGCATGTCCTCGGCCTCGACCACCGGATAGCCGAGCAGTGTCGCGGGCTGCCCCGCCGCGAGGCTCGGGGCCCACAGAAACGCTCCGTCGGCGGTCTTGAGCTTGCGGATGCGCGCGGTCGTCGCCGAGTTCATCACGAACACCGCGCCCTGCCGATACGGGCTGCGCAAGGACTGGACGAGATCGATCAGCCGTTCGTCGGGCTTGGCGCCGAAATCGCCCGCCGCGCCGCTCGCGACATATTGCAGCGTCCCGAACGCCCGCGTCGCATCGCCCGCGCTCGACGTCGCCGCCTGAAGGAACCCCTTGGGCCGATTGATCCCCGATCCGCTCACGAACGCCGACCCCTCGGCCGCCGCGAACTCGCGCGCGATCTCGCCCGCCAGCCACTCCTCGACGTCGAACAGCGCGTCGTCGAGCATCGCCTGGCTCGCGCTGGGATTGGCGTAGAGGTCGCCCATCGGCGGCGCGATCTCGACGAAATCGGGCGTATCGGTCTCGGGCCGCGCGTCGGTCTCGCCCGCCCAGCCCGAGGGCGTGCCGCCCGTCGTCACCAGCTTGCGATACCCCGCCGATCCCACCTTGACGACATTGGCGATGCTCCGGATCGGCGAGATGCTCTTGAGCGTCGCATCGATCGTCGCGTCGATCTCCTTCGGGATCGCATAGCCCCCGCTCTCCCCCGACGCACCGGTAAACGACTTCATCTCCACGCTCGAGCCCGACCGCAAAAACCCCTCGAACGCCGCCCCGGACACGTCGCGCGCCCCACTCAACACCGGCCGCGCCATGGCGCCCGCCATCACCACGCCCTCGAAGCTCCCCTCAAGCGCATCCGCCTTGGTCTCGATCATGCCATTCTCCTGTAAAATCCTCCCCGGAACGGGGAGGGGGACCATTCGCAGAGCGAATGGTGGAGGGGGCCCGCCATGCGAACCCCGCTCAGATTCTGAAAGTCAGCCTTCCACTGCATGCACCCGAGCCAACGGCTGCATCGGCTGCGCCACTAGACTCACCTCGACCAGCTCGAGCCCAATCAGCTCGCGCACGCGGCCGTTCCTGGCCGCCCTCACCCGATATCCGAACGAAAGCCCCGCCACCGCGCCCGCCGCGACCAGCGCCGCCAGCCGCGGATGCGTCACCCGCCCGATCACCCGCAGCCCCCGCGCGTCTTCCGCGATCCGCTCGATCACCCCCACCGGCGTCCCGCCATGCTGCCACAGCAGCGGCACGCCCTCGGGCAGCATCCCGAACGCGCCTTGGCGCACGACATCGCCCCCGCGATCCACCCGATCGAACACGGCGGCATAGCCTGCGAACCGGATCACTTGAGCCAATCCCCGAACCCCAGCCTCACCGCGAGCCCCGCCAGCACCAGCACGCTCGCCAGCCGCACCAGCCACCCCACCAGCGCCTTCCACGCCGACCGTTTGGCATCCCTCCACGCCCCCAGCAGCTCGCGCAGCTCGGCCATGTCGCGCGTCGCGTCCTCGTCGCCGAGCCCCAGCCGCGCCAGCGCCCGGCTCGCGCCCAGCTCGCCTGCCTCCTCGACGATCGCGCGCAGCGTCGCCAGGTCGCCGCGCTCGCCCTCGGCCTGCGCCAGCAGATGCGCGAGCACGCTCCCGGTCATGTCAGCCCCACCATCTTGCGTTTCTCCTCCGGCGTCAGGAAATCCGCCCCGCTCACCTGCCGCCACAGCCGCTCGCGATCCTCCGAAAGTGCCGGCACCCGGTCCATCGCCACCGTGAGCTCGGCCCCCGGAAACCATCCGCCCAGCCCCTGCGCCAGTCCGGTCAAAATCGTCTCCGCCAGCGGCAGGATCGCGAGCCGCCACAAGGCCCGGTTCGCCTCCTTGTAATTGGCGTAGGTGCTGTCGCCGGGCAGCCCGAGCAGCATCGGCGGCACCCCGAAGGCGAGCGCGATCTCGCGCGCCGCCGCGGCCTTCAGCCCCACGAAATCCATGTCGGCGGGCGACAGGCTCAATGCCTGCCATTTGAGCCCGCCCTCGAGCAGCATCGGCCGCCCGGCATTGCCGCTCCCGGCGAACCCCGCCTCCATCTCGGCCTTCAATCGATCGAACTGCTCGCGCGACAGCGCCGCGCCGTCGCCGGGATCATAGACCAGCGCTCCCGAAGGCCGCGCCGCATTGTCGAGCAGCGCCTTGTTCCACGTGGCGGCGGCATTATGCACTGCGATCGCGCCCGATGCCGCGCCCAGGCACCCAAGCCCATAATGATCGTCGACCGGCGAGAACGCCTTGAGGTGGATCACCTCGGGCCGCGGCGCGTCGGCAGAAAGCCGCGTCACCCGCTCCCCCACGCGATAGCGATAGGCGGCGGGCCATCCGCCAGCATCGGCCTCCACCGACACCCGCTCGGGCCTGAGCGCGAACAGCTCGGCGACGCCGCCATCGCCGTCCCCCAGCACCTGCACGAAGGCATTGCCGTGCAGCAGCAGATACGCCGCCAAGGCCTCCACCAGCGGCTGCCCGCCCGATCGCGCCGCCACCAGCGCCCCAAGCCGCGCTTCCGACGCCTCCACCGGTGCCGATGCGGCGCCTTCGGCCACCAGCCGCACCGCGCGCTGCGCGACGGCGTTCCCGCAATAGCCCGCGCGCACCTGCGCCTCATACGATTGCGGCCACTCGCCCAGCATCGTCACGCTCGCCGAGCGCGACAAAGCCGGCCGCGCGCCATCGCGCGCCGCCTTCCATCCGAACAGCTTCAAAGGAATTCTCCCGTACCTTCCTCTCCCCCAATGCGGGAAAGGATACGAAGACATGCGCCCGCGCAGCGGGTGCTAGTCGAGGTTGGCGAGGGCCTGTCCGCTCCTCACAACCCCGCCACCCGCGCCACCGCGCGCACGCCCAGCATCAGCTCCGCCACCGCCCACACCAAAGCATCGGCGCGGTCGGGAGAGCGGCCCGGCCCTTCATAGCCGCCGCCCGCGACCAGCCCGCACAATTCGTCCTCCAGCCGGCCGAACGCGCCGACATGATGCACCTTGCCGCCTTCGTAGAGCGTCGCCACCGGCTCGGCGCGCGCGACCTTCCCCCGGCTCGCATGGACCAGCCGTACCGGCAGCCCGGCATCGGCCGCTTCGAGCACCGATCGCACCATTTGCCCGCCCTGGTTGGCCTCCGCGACCACCCGATCGGCGCCGTGCCGCGCCGCACACCCCGCCACGGCGCGGGCCCAGCCCTCGGGCCGCTCGCCCGAAACGCTCGCATCCTCGATCACATAGCCGTGCCCCTCGCGCCCCAGCCCCACCGCGACGATCCCGCACGCGTCGCCCTCGCAACCGGCGGGGGGATCGACCCCGACGACGATCCGCACCAGCTCGGGCGCCGCCGCCACCCGGCACCGCTCGATCAGATCGCGCGTCCACAGCGCGCCCACGATGTCGTCGATCAGCTCGCCGTCCAGCTCCTGCCGCCCCAGTCGCGTCCCGCCGTACCTCTCCTCCATCGCCGCGACGAAGGTCGGCGGCAGATGCGGATTGTCCCGCGTGCCTCCGCGCGTCTCCACCGTCGCGCGATCCGCCATGATCCGCCGCAAGAGCATCACCGGCTTGGGCGTCGTCGTCACCAGCACCCGCGGGGCATCGCCCAGCCGCAGGCCCATCATCAGATTGTCCCACGTCGCGTCGCCATAGCGCCACTTGGCGAGCTCATCGCACCACGCCGCATGGTGCTCGGGCCCGCGTAGTTTCTCCGGTGCTTCGGCCGAATAGACATAGGCCATCGCGCCCGAGGCGAAGCGCAGCTCGCCGGCGCTGCTGCGCCAGACGACCGGCTCGTCGTCGCGCGCCACCGCGATCAGCCCGCTCGTGCCCTCGATCATCACCCGGCGCACATCGTCGATCGACGCGCCGACCAGCGCGATCCTCGCGTCGTGCGTGTCGCGCGCGATCCGCGTCACCCATTCGGCGCCCGCGCGCGTCTTGCCGAAGCCGCGGCCGGCGCGGATCAGCCACACGCGCCAGTCGCCCGGCGGCGCGATCTGGCCCGGATGCGCCCATTGCTCCCAGCGCGCGCCCAGCTCGCGGCGCTGTTCGCGCGTCAGTTTGTCGAGCACGCGCGTGCGTTGCTCCTCGCGCAGAACCGAGAGCTGCTCGATCGGGTTGCGGCCGTCGCCGGGGCTAGGCGCCATTTTTGCCGATCTGCCGCGCGAGCACGTCGAGATGCTTGCGCAAGGCGGCGTCGGTCTCCTCCGGCGTGGCGCGGCGGGCACGCCGACCCGGAAGCGCGCGACCGTCCGTCTCGCGGTGACGGTTGAGCAGCGCGAGGAAGAAGCGGAGTTCGTCGATCGGCACCACGGCGCGCGAAAGCATGCCCAGGGCGCTGCGTTCGATCACGGCCGGGTCGGCCCTCTCGGGGTCGATCTCGGTCGCCTCGATACGCGCCACCGCGTAGCCGAGCAGCGCGTCTTCGAGTCGGAAATAACCGATCCCCACTGCCGTCTGCCACGCATCGGCGAAGCTCGCGTCGCGCTCGCGCAGCCGATAGCAGCTCGAGTGCGCCACCCCCGCGGCCTCGGCCGCCATCCGCACGTTACAGGTTGCGGCGAGCGCGTCGAGAAAGCGCCGCCGCTTTTCCTGGGTGAAGCGGCTCGGATCCGCCGCGTTGACCTGCAAGGCGCGCCCCGTGGTCGCGCTGATCTTCAGCTCCATTCCGCCCTCCGCCCCAAAAAGAGAAGGGGCCGCGGCGCTCGCGCGCCCGGCCCCTCGATCGAGGCCGCCGCCCCGACCCGCAATTCTTCAGCGTTCCCGATATGTACCTTAACAGCGTGACGATGTCAACCGAAAAGTGCCTATATGGTTATACAGCCGATCAGGCGCGGCTGGGCTCGGTGGCATCCGCGCCCGGCTCCTGCGATGCAGGCGGCGCGCCCTTGCGCTTCTCGGCGGCCTTGCGCGGCGGCTCGGGCGGGTAGAAGGCGATGATGCTGTCGCCGGGATCGATCACCGGACGGGCATTGGTCGAAAACAGCAGCAGATTCTTCTCGTCATCCATCACCGCCACCGGCTCCGCGCCCTCGGGAAGCTGCTCGCGGAACGCGTCGTATCCGAACTTCTCGGTGATCTTGGTGCGGCTGAAGGTCCATCCCGCGGCGATCCGCTGCTGGAGCTCGTCGATCGGCGCGCCGCTCGCCAGCAGCACCCGCGCGCGGGCATGGCTCGGCCGCTCTTCGTCGGGGCCCGTCTGCGACAGCCGGTCGACGCCCACCTCGGGGCCGAGATCGCTGCACACCAGCGCGTTGTACGAATCGTTCTCGGTCGCGGCGATCACCTGCTGGAACTGGCCCATGTCGAGCGTGTCCTGCGCCGCCTCGTCGAGCACGTCGCCGCGATGCACGTCGAGGTCCTTCTTGCGCGCGGCCCGCAGCGCGAACTTGCTCGTGTCGGCGATCGTCACCGGCACCTCGTACTGGGTCAGCGCCGCGCCGAACGCGGTCGTCCAGCCGTTGGCGCCGACCAGCAGCACGCCCAGCCCCTTGCCCTTGTCGATGCCCAGCCGCTGCGCCAGCCACGAGGCGCTCAGGCTGTGCGCGAAGATCGTCACGATCACCACTGCGAAGCCCAGCGACTGGAGCTCGCGTGCGCCCAGGAAGCCGTAATCGGCGAGCCGCAGCGAAAACAGCCCGGTGATCGCGACCGCGACGATCCCGCGCGGCGCGATCCACGCGATGAACAGCCGCTCGCGCCACGGCACGCTCGAAAAGACGAGGCTCGCGAGCACCGTCACCGGGCGGATCACGAACAGCAGCAGCACCAGGAACAGGATGAAGCGCGCCTGGAAATGCTCGATCACCTGATAGTCGAGCGTCGCCGACAGGATGATGAACACCCCCGAGATGAGGAGCACGGCGAGGTCCTCCTTGAACCGGCGCAGCGCCGTGCTCGAATACATCGGCCGGTTGGCCATCACCACGCCCATCACCGTCACGGTGATGAGCCCGGTCTCGTGCTTGATGAGGTCGGCGACCACGAACCCGGCGATCACCACCACGAGCAGCACCGGCGCCTTGAGGAATTCGGGCACGTACCCGCGCGGGAACAATGTCGTGACCGCGAACCCCAGCGCCACGCCGATCCCGATCGCCACCGCCGCCGCCGCGGCGATGTCGAACCCGATCGCCATCGCATCGCGCGAGACGCCGGCATAGGTGATGTAGCCGTAGATCGCAGCCCCCAGCAGCGCGCCGATCGGGTCGTTGACGATGCCTTCCCATTTCAGGATGTCGCGGGTGCGCGCCGGCACCCGCAGCGTCCGCAGCATCGGCCCGATCACCGTCGGCCCCGTCACCACCATGATCCCGCCGAACAAGGCCGAAATGCCGAGCGGCAGCCCCGCGGCGTGGTGCGCCGCCAGCGTGCCGAGCACCGCCCCCACCGGCACGCCGATCACCACCAGCCGCAGCACCGCGGGGCCGGCATGGCGCAGGTCGCGGAAATTGAGGCTGAGGCCCGCGGCGAACAGGATCACCGCGACTGCCAGCTTGATGACCGGCTCCTGCAACGCGCCGAAATCGCGATCCGGATCGATGATCCCCAGCACCGGGCCGGCAAGGATGCCTGCGATCAGCATCAGCACGATCGCGGGCTTCCCCGTGCGCCACGCGACCCATTGCGCCCCCACCCCGAGCAGCCCGATCAGCGCGATCTTCACCATCAGCGATTCGGGCATCGGGTCTCCTGCATTGGTCTAGCGGAACGCCTGCAACCGCGCGTGCCGGTCGCCTGTTCCGCGCGATGATGCTATTGATAGCGGCTTCGATCCTCGGCTGGGAGCCAAAACAATGCCGGTGCAGGGAATAGGCGGGTTGTTCTTCCGCGCGCGCGATCCGGAAGGGCTCGCCGATTGGTATCGCCGCCACCTCGGGATCGGCCCCGGCTGCGCGGCCGACGGTACCGGCGATGCCGACGAATGGACCTGGAAAACCGAAGGCGGCCCGGTCGTGTTCGCCCCCTTCGCGGCCGATACGGATTATTTCGCGGCCGACAGGCAGTGGATGCTCAATCTGCGCGTCACCGATCTCGAAGGCCTGCTCGAGCAGCTCAACGCCCGCGGCGTCGCGATCGAGACCCGCCCCGAATGGGACAGTCCCGAAACGGGCACCTTCGCCCGGATCCACGATCCCGAGGGCACCCCGATCGAATTATGGGAGCCGCCGGCCGACGAGGGATGAGCCGTGCGCGCGGCGCGGTCGCTCCCCCGATCGCGCCCCGGGGCGCGGAACAACCACAGAGAGCCTGCGTTGGTCCGCTTCGCGCCTGTGATAACTCAAGGGAGAGTAAGTAATGCCCTGGACAAAATACGCGGCCGGCGCCGGTGCAATCGCGTGCCTGCTCACGTCGACCGCAGCCTTTGCGACCGACGCCACCCGATCGGCGAGCGCCGTTCCGGCCCCGACCGCACAGCACGCCACGGTCGCCCCGACCAACGGCGTCCGGACCTCGACCAAACTCAAGAAGAAGAGCAACGCGATCGGCGGCTCGGGCGCGATCATCGCGGGCGCGCTTGCAACCGCGATCGTTATCGGCGGAATCGTCGTGGCGACCGACGACGACAACGAACCGGACAGCCCGGGCTGATCCCGCCGCAATACCGATCGTCCGTGTGGCAGCGTCGCCGTCTCTGATGGGCGCCGCTGCCACACGGCGATTCAGCGCCCTCGGAGAGCATTCGGCGAGCGAGGCGCTTCAGCGCGCTGCGTCGGTCGCCTGCCACACCCGCACGTAATCGACCGCCATCGTCGCGGGAAACGCGCCTTCGTCGATTCCCTTCTCGCCGCCCCAGCCGCCGACCGCGACGTTGAGGATGAGGTATTGGGGGCTGTCGAACGGCCAGGTCGCCGGATCGTGCCGGCCGTCATTCGCGAAGCGCATGTACGCGCGCCCGTCGATGCCGATCAGCAGCCGCTCGGGACTCCAGTCGAGCTGATAGGTGTGGAAGGCGGTGCAGGCGTCGGCCACGCGCGTCTCGGCCCCCACCTGCGTGCCCATCACATGGTTGTACGCCTTGGTGTGGATGGTGCCGTGGACCACGCCCGGATCCCAGCCGACATGCTCCATGATGTCGATTTCGCCCTGCGCGGGCCAGCCCGCTGAATCGTCGGCGCCGAGCATCCAGATCGCCGGCCACACGCCGCGCCCGCAGGCGAGCTTCGCGCGCACCTCGACGAAACCCGTGGTCCACTGGCCGAGCCCCTTGGTCAGCAGCCGCGCCGAGCTATAGGCCTGTCCGCCATAATCCTCGGCGCCGGTCAGCGCCTCGGCCCGTGCGGTGATGAGCAGATGCCCGTCCTCGATCCGCGCATTCTGCGGGCGGTCCGCAGAATAATATTGCTTCTCGTCGTTGAACCAGCCCTGCTCGTTCCACGCGGTGTCATAGGCCCATCGCGCGGGATCGGGCAGGCCGGGGGTCGAAAACTCGTCCGCCCAGACGAGGCGCGCGCCCTCGGGCACCGCCATCGGCAGGTCGACCGCGGCATTTTGGGCGGCAAGACTTTTGGGCGCCTCCCGCGCCGACGCGCACCCGGCGAGGGCAAGCGCCGCCGCCATCGCCGCCGTGAGCGACCGAATCACTTGGGCGAGAGCACCATCAGCATCTGGCGGCCTTCCATTCGCGGATGCGCCTCGACCTTGGCGATCTCGGCGGTCTCCTCGGCGACGCGCTGGAGCACCGCCATGCCGAGCTG